>NZ_CP171358.1:1530252-1836302 GCF_043518605.1 Agromyces sp. MMS24-JH15 | reverse complement strand
CGATGGTCAGCACGCCGTCGACGAGGCGACCGCTCAGCCGCTCGAGGAGCCGCTCCCGCTGGATCGGAGTGAGGACGGCCGAGCCTGCCGCATTCCACACGAGTTCCACTCGGGAGTCGGCGGTGTTCACCCCCTGCCCGCCGGGACCGGATGACCGCGAGAACCGCCACGACAGCTCGGACTCGGGGATCGTGAGTCCCTGGTCGACCCGAAGGCCGGGACGGTGGGCAGCGGGCATGGGTCAATCATCCTCTTCCCGTTCGCGGCGTCTCCCGTTCGCGGCGTCTCGTGTTCGCGGCTTGGCCAGTCCGGGAGATCGCGTTGCTGGAGGAGTGGGTGCCGGGCAGGGCCCGGGATCACCGCACCGATGCCGCGAAGCCCTGCGAGATCGACGCGACCCGCGCGACGTAGTCGTTGTCGTGGTTGTACGAGTACACCGCGCGGCGCCAGCCGTCGGCGGTCGCCATCGAACCCGCTGCGCACAGGTATCGGCCCGTCGTCAGCGCGGCGTCGTCGATCTGATGCGGGTCGGCGACGCCGTCGCCGTTCCCGTCGCTCCCCCATCTCGCCCAGGTCGACGGGATGAACTGCATGGGTCCGACTGCCCGGTCCCACGCGGTATCGCCGTCGAGCGCACCGCCGTCGGTGTCCGTGATCGTCGCCACCCCGTCGCCGTCGAGCGCGCGGCCGACGATCGGCGGCACCGCCCGTCCCGACGCGTCGAGCGACGAGTCGCCGTGGCGTCCATGGTCGGATTCGATCGCGCCGATCGCGGCGATCGTGGCCCAATCCACGTCGCATGCCGGATCCTCGGACGCGAGCGCGACGTGCGCATGCGCATAGGCCGAGAGCGCCCGCTCCGGGATTCCGGTGGCGGCCGCGATGCGCACCGTCCAGTCCGCGTCGACCGACGAGAACCCGGGCTCGAGCAAGGGGATGCCCGGCACATCCTCGAACCTCTCCGGCACCGAGGCATCCGTGTCGCCGGACCCGTCACCCTCCTCAGCCGGCCGTTCGGGTCGTTCCGAGGTCGGCGGCAGGCCGATGTGCGGCCCGTCGGCGGAGGGCGACGCGAACCCCTCGGGTCGCACGGCCATGCCGATGGCCGTCACCGCGACGACCGCTCCCACCACGAGGGCCACGACGCCCACCATGGCCCCGACCGCGATGCCGGCGGCCCCGGCCGCGCGTCGCACCGCGTGCCCGTCGCGGGAGGTTCCCCGGGTCGACCGAGCCGACGCGCGCGGGTCGACCTCGTCATCGAACTCGTCGTCCCACGCCATCGGTCGTCACTCCATCCGGGCATCGGTGCAGGTCGCCCGCGGGGTTCCCGAACGCGCGAACCCGCCCATCCACCTTACGCGCGCAACCTGCGGCCCGCGCGGCTCGGTGGACGCACGGAACGGCCCGACCCGGTGCAGCGGCCGGAGTCCCACGTTCAGGCGGGCTCGCCGGCTCCCACCAGCTCCGGGGATGCCACCGCGACGGCGCTCGGCGCGTCCGAGGTGGCGGATGTCGACGTCGCGTTCGCCTTCGGGATGAAGGCCGCGACGAGCGCGGCGAGCAGGGTGGCGCCGGCACCGATCAGGAGCGCCGTGCGGAATCCCGCCTCCGACGGCACGGCGCCGCCGCCGAGCGGGACCGACATCTGCGCGAGCACCACGCCGATGATCGCGGCGCCGGTGGTCGTGCCGAGCGAGCGCATGAGCGTGTTGAACCCGTTCGCCGCCGCGGTCTCGCTCCGCGGCACCGCGCCCATGATGATCGCGGGCATGGCCCCGTAGGCGAACGCGACGCCGCTGTTGATGACGAGGCTCGTGACGAGCAGGCCCCACGTGCTGCCCATGCCGATCAGGGCGACGCCGTAGCCGGCTGCGTGGATCACCGTGCCGAGCACGAGGGTGAACTTCGGGCCGCGTGAGTCGGTGATGCGCCCGCCGACGGGCGACAGCAGCAGCATCATGAGGCCCGCGGGCGCCATCCAGAGACCGGCGGCGAGGATGGACTGCCCGAGGCCGTATCCGGTGGACGACGGCAGCTGCAGGAGTTGCGGCATGACGAGCATGCTCGCGTACATCCCGAACCCGACGAAGATCGAGGCGATGTTCGTGAACAGGACCCGGGGTCGCGCGGTCGTGCGCAGGTCCACGAGCGGATCCTTCGTGCGCGTCTCCCACACCCCCCACAGGGCGAACACCACGACGGCGAGGCCGAGCAGGCCGAGCGTGGGCCAGGAGGCCCAGCCCCACTCGGAGCCCTTCGAGACGGCGAGGATGAGGGCGACGAGGCCCACGGCGAGGCCGACGGCGCCGAAGCCGTCGAAGCGCTGCCCGGATGCCCCGGCCGGCAGCACCGGCACGAACCACCAGATCGCGAGCGCGGCGAGCACCGTCACCCCGGCGCCGGCCCAGAACAGGATGCGCCAGTCGGCGAACTCGACCACTGCGGCCGACAGCGGCATCCCGATCGCCCCGCCCACGCCGAGCGTCGCGCTCACGGTCGCGATCGCCGACGACAGCCGCTCCTTCGGCACGGCGTCGCGCAGCAGCGCGATGGCGAGCGGCACCATGCCCGACCCGATGCCCTGCAGTGCGCGACCGACGATCATGATCTCGACCGACGGCGCGAGCGCGCAGACGATGCCGCCGACGATGAGCGGGAGCGTGAGCAGGAGCATCATGCGTCGCTTGCCGAACAGGTCGCCCAACCTGCCGGAGATCGGCACCGCGACGGCCGCCGCGAGCAGGGTGGCCGTGACGATCCACGCCGTGTTCGACGCGGACGTGTCGAAGATGCCGGGGAACCCCGCGATCAGGGGCGTGACCATCGTCTGGGTGATCGACGAGGCGATGCCCGCGAAGGCGAGGACGGCGACGATGAGTCCCGGTCGGGAACCCCGCGTGGTCGTGGGCGTGGTCATGCCGCTCCATCCGATGTGCATCGTGCAATGGATATGTACTGTGCATATGCACTATACACATGCCCGATAGACTCGACCCTGTCCGAGGAGGAACGAGATGGAACGTCGCGTCGCCGACATCGAGTACGAGCAGATGCTGCAGATCCGCTACACGATCGCGCAGCACCGGCCCGAGAACGGCCTCGAGCGCAGCGCCTACCTCCTGCTGAGCCGCCTCCATGCCGATGGCCCGAGGTCGATCGGCGAGCTGAGCGAGTTCTTCCGGCTCGACGCCTCCACCGTGCAGCGCCAGACCGGGGCCGTGATGCGCGCGGGCTTCATCGAGCGCATCCCGGATCCCGACGGCGGCATCGCGCGCAAGTTCGCGCTGACGGAGGCAGGCCTGACGCGCCTCACCGAGGTGCGCGAGCGGTCGGTGCGCGCCCTCGACCGCATCCTCGAGAACTGGTCCGACGACGACGTCGCGACCTTCGCCGACCTCCTGCACCGCTTCAACCTCGACATCGAGCAGTACAGCGAGGCGAAGCGCGCGGCGCGCGGGCGATCCGCGGCGAGCTAGCGCTCCCGAGTTCGACGGCAGGCTCCCCGAGCAGGTCGGGGCGCGCTCCGGGACCTGCTCAGGGGCGCAGCATGACCTTGCCGATGCGACCGGCGTCGAAGTTCGCGCGGCTCGCCTGCGCGATCTGGTCGAACCCGTACGTCACCTCGACGGGCAGCGTGATGACGCCCTCGCCCAGGCGCGTGAAGACCTCGCCCATGAGGCGTGCGCGCTCCTCCGGCGCCATCGTCGCGCTCACCCGGCTGCCCCAGAACCCCTTGACGGTCGCCTGCTTGAAGATCACGTCGCCCGACGGGATCTCCATGACGGGCGAGGCCATCGCACCGAACACCACGAGCGTGCCGTTCTCGGCGAGCAGCGAGACCACCTGGCCGCTCGCGGCACCGCCGACCGCGTCGACGCCGACCTTGATCGGCGCCCCGCCGGTGATCTCGGCGACGCGTTCGCGCCAGCCCTCGTCGTCGGTCGCGACGATGTTGCCGATGCCCTGCCCGGCGAGTTCGTCGACGCCCGCGCCGCGACGCACGAGCCCGACCACGTTGACGCCGCGCGCCGGCGCGAGCTGGGCGAGCAACCGTCCGACCGCACCGTTCGCGGCATTCTGCACCAGCCAGTCGCCGGATTCGAGCCCGAGCGCGTCGAGCAGGCTGACCGCGCTGAACGGCATCGCCACGATCTGCGCGGCGACCTCGTCGGGCACGCCGTCGGGCAGGGGGATGAGGGCGGCCGCCGACGCGAGGAAGAATTCCGACCAGACGCCGAGCGTGCCGCCGGTCACCACGCGCTGGCCGATCGCCAGGTGCTCGACGCCCTCACCGAGCGCGTCGACCACGCCGAGCGCCTCGGTGCCGCCGACGGCCGGCAGCGCCGGCTTGTAGCCGTACGTTCCGCGCACCGTCCAGAGGTCGTGATTGTGGATCGGCGAGAGCACGAGGCGAACCCGCACCTGTCCGGGGCCGGGCTCCGGCACGGGCAGCTCCCGCACCGACAGGACCTCCGCCGGGTCTCCGAACTCCTCGTGCACGAGTGCCCGCATCATCGACTGCTCCATCGTGCGCTCCTTCGCTCGCCGCCGATCCCGGCGGCACGCCCCCATCCAACCCCTCGGATCTGACCGTTCACCGAGCACGGCGGCCTGAGGGGAGCTTCCGAAGACTTCCCCGTCCTGCCCGTCGCGCAGGCGCAGTCGTGGTCTTCCTCGTCGCGTTCATCATGCCCCCGAGGTGTGCGAGCGATCGGTGCGCGTTCGATGATTGCCCCGGCTTCGCCGCGCGGCGGCGTCAGCACCCGAGTTCATCGTCGGACGTCGAAGTCGACGACGATCCGCCCCAGCGTCCGAAGCGCGGCGTTCCTGATCGAGATCCCACCGCTGGTCCTGGGCACGAGGAAGCGGGCGAGGACGGGTGCGCCGGCACCGGAGCGCGCACTTCGTCGACGGTGCGTGCGTTCGTACGCGGCGAAGGCGTCGGCCGGGTCGGTCGGAGCGGCGCAGATCGCGTCTGCGAGGGTTCGTGCACCGAGCATCGCGTTGCTGGACCCCTCGCCGAAGACGGACACGCAGCCGGCGGCGTCCCCGACGAGCGCGATGCGCCCCGTGCTCCACCTGGGCACGCTGATGCGCGTGACCTCATCGAAGTAGGTGTCCGATGCCGTGTGCCACGCCGCGAGCGCGCGCTCGGTCAGCCATTCCCGGCCCCGGTACGCGCCCTCGATGAGCACGGTCGCGCGATGCGGATCGCGGTGGTCGTAGGCCTGTCGACTGCGGAAGATGAACGCTGCCCCCGGGTTGCCGCCCGCGGGATGGATGGCAATGGCGGTCCCGGGCGCGTTGAGGAGGATCACCTCGGCCGGGTCGGTGTCGACGGCGTCGGTGCGGACGGTTCCGATGAACAGTCCCATCGGGCGTGAGAAGCGCTGCTCGGCGCCGAACGCGAGGCGCCGGACCGCCGAGTGAAGGCCGTCCGCACCGATCGCGAGATCGAAGCGGTCTTCACGGCCGCCATCGAACCGAGCCTCGACGCCTGCCTCGTCTGCGGCGAGCGCGACCACGGAGTCCCCGGTGATGAGCTCGGCCGAGTCGTCGACGGCATCCAGCAGCGCGGTGGCGAGTTCGACCCGTGCGATCTCGACCTCGTCGTCGGGGTTGCGGCTGCGCCGGGTGGGGATGACCGCTCGCCGGTTCCCCTCCCGGTCGACGAACACGAGTCGTTCGACGCCGGTGCCCGCAGCCGCGAGTCGAGGCCAGATGCCCATGGCATGGGCGATCGCCGCGGCGGGACCACGCACGTCGACGGGACTGCCACTGGAGCGCGTTCGATCTGCCGACTCGACGATCGTGACGCGATGGCCGCCGGCTGCGAGCCAGTAGGCGAGGGTCGCCCCCGCGATCCCGCCCCCCGAGATGAGAACCCGCAACGAGGGCACTCTGCCATTCCACCACTTCGAGCGTCATGCATGCAGGATGCGCACTGGACGCGCCCTCAGTGGACGCCCATCGCCGGGCGAACACGTCGCGCGCAGCCGCGGACTCGGTCTCCTGCGCGCCACACGTCGACCGAACGGGCGACGGAGCCGCCTGAGGGCTAGGTTGGTCGTCACGGAGTGCCGGGAAGTCTGGTCGGCGATGACAACCGCTGACCCGCCCGGAGGGTGCCGTGTCCGACGAATTCCTCTTCTCGATCCTCGTCCTCGTGGTCGGCGCGGTGCTGCTCGCCGGCACGTTCTCGAGCCGTCTCACCGCGTGGCTGCGGATCCCGGCCCCGGCGCTGTTCCTGATCCTCGCCGCGATCGTCGCGCTCTTCCTTCCCGAATTGGGACCGGCCGCCCGCCAGATCGACGAACGGATCGTGTCGGTGGCGCTGGTGCTCATCCTGTTCGACGGCGGTATGCGCATCGGCTGGCGGCGCTTTCGCGACGCCTTGGGCCCGATCGCGTGGATCGGCATCGCCGGCACGGCCGTCACCGCGGCCGCGGTCGCCGCGACGGCGCACTTCCTCCTCGGCTTCGAGTGGCAGGTGTCGCTGCTTCTCGGGGCAGCTCTGTCGCCGACGGATCCCGCAGTGGTCTTCTCGGTGCTCGGCCCTCGTGAGATCTCCGGCCGATCCGGCACGATCCTCGAGGGCGAGTCGGGTGCCAACGACCCCGTCGGGATCGCCCTGCTCGTCAGCCTGCTCACCGCGGGGACGGCGGTCGGCTCGCCGCTGCTGACGGGAGCGACGGAGTTCGCCACCCAGATGGGAGTGGGAACGGTCGTGGGCATCTTGGGCGGTCTCGCCCTCGGGTGGATCATGCGCCGGATTCACCTGCCCACCGGTGCACTCACTTCCGTGTTCGTCACGGCCGCGGCTGTGGTCATCTACGCCGGAGGTTCCGCCCTGCACGGATCCGGGTTCCTCGCCGTCTTCATCGCCGGGATCCTGGTCGGGGACATCCGGGCGCCGTTCCGGCACGAGGTCGACACCTTCTCCTCCGGCCTCGCAAGCCTGGCCGAGATCGTCGTGTTCGTTCTGCTCGGCCTGAGTGTCGAGCTTCAGGATGTCTTCGAACCGGTCACGTTCGTCGCCGGCCTGACGATCGCGGTGCTGCTGATCGTGGTCATCCGCCCGGTGCTGGTCGGCGTCATCACGCTTCCCGTCCGGCTCACGTGGGGCGAACGGGCCTTCGTGCTGTGGTCCGGATTGAAGGGTGCTGTTCCGATCCTGCTCGGTATGTTCATCCTCAGCGCCGATGTCGCCGGCGGTGAGCGCGTCTACGCGATCATCTTCATCGTCGTGCTCATCTCCGTCGTCGTCCAGGGTGGGCTCGTGCCGGTGTTCGCCCGACTGCTTCACATCCCCATGCGCCTCGTGCATCCTCGCCCGTGGACGGTCGATGTCCGGTTCGCCGAGGAACCCGCTGGTCTGCAGCGGCATACCGTCGAACCGGGATCACCCGCCGACGGCAGCACCATCGAAGACCTCTCCGTCGGGGAGCGCGTCTGGATCAGCGTCATCAGCAGGGAGGGCCGGAACCTGCCCGTCCGAAACACCACCCGGCTGCAGGCAGGCGACGTCGTCCTCACCCAGGTCGACCCGGATCACCGCATCGATGAATGGTTCACTGCGCTCAGCCCTTGATCGACGTCGTGCCGCGAACCTGTTCGAGTTCACGGATCGAATCGAACGGTTCTCGGGGCGCCACCGCGGCGAGCGGTCCGGCGCTACAGTTTGTCCGTGGTGACGGGTTCCGAGAGGCTCGGTGTGAAGCGCACCCGCGCGAGACGCCGCTTGCGTCTCCACCCTGCACAGGTGGTCGTCGGCGGGTTCGCGGGCACCATCGCGGTCGGGACCGCACTGTTGATGCTTCCGGTGGCGAAGGTCGGCCAAGGCGGTGCGTCGTTCGTCGAAGCCCTCTTCACGGCCACCAGTGCCGTCTGCGTGACGGGCCTCACCGTGGTGGACACGCTCACCTACTGGACCCCACTCGGCCAGGTCTTCATCCTGCTGATGATCCAGGTCGGCGGGCTGGGAATCATGATCTTCGCGGCGCTCGTCGGACTGGTGCTGGCCCGGAGGATGTCGGTGCGTGCGCGGGTGAACACGGCCAGCGAAGCGAAGTCGATCGGCTTCGACGACGTCCGCGGTCTCGTGAGGCGAATCGTGCTGATCTCGCTGATCATCGAAGCGGCGACCTTCGCCCTGCTGTTCCTCCGGTTCCTGTGGGGATACGGCTACGACCCCGGCAGGGCCGCGTGGTACGGGGCATTCCACGCGATCTCCGCGTTCAACAACGCAGGCTTCGCCCTGTACAGCGACAACCTGATCGGCTTCGTCGACGACCCGCTCATCTGCCTGCCCATCGCGGCGGCGATCATCCTCGGCGGCTTGGGATTCCCGGTGATCATGCAGCTGCGCAAGGAGTTCACGCGGCCGCTGCACTGGTCGATGAACACCAAGCTCGTACTCGTCGGTACCGCGGCGCTGCTCGTCGCGGGGACGGTCTACATCGGCGTCATCGAATGGAACAACGACGCAAGCATCGGAGGTCTCGATCCGTGGGACCGCGTCCTCGCGGCCTTCTTCCAGTCCGTGCAGACGCGCACGGCAGGCTTCAACTCGCTGGACATCGGCCGCATGCATGACGAGACGTGGCTCGGGATGGATGTCCTGATGTTCATCGGCGCTGGTCCCGCCGGAACCGCGGGCGGCATCAAGGTGACGACGTTCGCGGTGCTGTTCTTCATCATGACCACCGAGCTTCGCGGCGAGGGCTCGGTGAACATCTTCGGCAAGCGTCTGTCGCGCGCGGTGCACCGGCAAGCCATCACGGTGGTGCTGATCGCCGTCGCGGCGGTCGTCGTCGGCGCCGCGCTGCTCATGATCATCTCCGAAGAGAGCCTGGATCGGGCGCTCTTCGAGAGCATCTCCGCGTTCGCCACCGTCGGATTGTCCACCGGAATCACGCCCCATCTGTCGGTTCCCGCTCAGCTCGTGCTCATCGCATTGATGTTCCTCGGGCGCATCGGGCCGCTGACGGTGGGCTCCGCGATCGCACTGCGCAGTCGTCGCATCCTGTACGAGTACCCCCAGGAGAGGCCCGCCATTGGCTAGGTTCGGAATTTTCAGCGGTACGGACACGTCCCGCCGAATCGCGGAAGCAGACTCGGTCGCCGTGATCGGCCTCGGCCGCTTCGGGAACGCGCTCGCCCTCGAGCTCATGGCCAGCGGCACCGAAGTCCTCGGCATCGATCTCGACGAGGATCTCGTGCAGGCCCTGAACGGCGAACTTACCCAGGTCGTCCGGGCCGACTCGACGAAGCAGGAGGTCCTGCGACAGCTTGCCATCGACGAGTTCGACCGCGTCGTCGTCGCCATCGGCAACAACGTCTCAGCCTCGATCCTCACCTGTTCGACACTGCTCAACATGAACATCCCGGTGATCTGGGCGAAAGCCGTCGACGACCAGCACGGACTCATCCTCGAGCAACTCGGCGTGCACCACGTCATCTACCCAGAGAAGGACATGGGCCGCCGCGTGGCCCACCTGGTGCGCGGTGCAGCGCTCGACTTCATCGAGGTCGCTCCGGGATACGCGGCCGTGAAGGCGCCCGTGCCGTCGACCATCCAGGGAATACCGCTGGGCGAGACGGCGCTCCGGCAGACGCACGGGGTGACCGTCGCGGCGTTCCAACACGGCGCCGAGCCGTGGCAGAACGCGGACAACGAGACGGTACTCCGCACCGGAGACACGATCCTGGTGCTCGGGCCGACATCGAAAGCGGAGCGGTTCGCGCAACTGCGCTGAGGAAGCCCGCGCATCACTCCGGCAGGGCGATGACGAGTGAGGCGACCGCAAGCTGCTCGGTGCCCACCGACTCCGGGCGGTCGGCGATGATGATCAGGCGACCGGCCGTCCGCCAGGCGCGAAGCCAACTGCCGTCCGGATGCCTCCGGGCCGATGTTGAGCAGCAGGCGCCCGCCGCGCCTCTTCTCAGTTTGGAGGGCGCCGGGCAGGCTGAATCTCCTAAGTTTGGGGCATGGATGCGATGACTGCGCCGAGGACCGGTCGAGTGACAGCGGGAGCATGGGGACGAGGCGCATTGTTGCTCGGTGTCCTCGCCGTTGCGCAGTACCTGGTGGGGTTCGTGGTTCTCGTCTGGGTTTGGCCGGGCGATCCGCTGGTCATCGCGATTACGACGACGCTGCAGTACGTGGTCCCGCTGGCCGGGGTGGTTGTCGGCCACCTGGCGCGGCGTCGTGAAGGTCCAGAGGTGATCTCGAGCACAGGACTCGGGCTGTCGTATCTGTGCCTGGCTGCGGCAGTCGTGCCACTGGTTGGAGACCTGATCGCTCTGCTGGTCACCTCCTGAAGCCCGGCCGCAATGGGTCGTCATCGAGAGACGACAAGGGCTGCAGTTGACTCGTCAGCGACGTCGCTTGTGCTGCTGCCCTCGCTGAGGCTGCTGCAGCCGGGCGTGAGGACTCCGCTGGTCTCGGACATCGACGACGTAGCGACCGCCCCGAGTGGCGATGCCGAACGTCGCAGCCTTGCCCCGCATCCGCAGGATCACTTCGACGATCATCACGACGCACAGCACGAGCGTGCCGGCGATCCAGATGATGAGCGTCACCCACAGGGGCACACGCGTCCAATCCGGTGCCTCGGGAATAGATCCGAAGACGATCATCGCGAGCAGGATCAGTCCGAGCCCGAATATGAACACCGCTCCCGAGATGTTGTAGACGGTCTGCATGGCGTCACCCTTGTAGACGAGGCGCATCTTGGTGCTCGCCCGTGGCGAACGGCGAATGCGAGCGGAGGGCATTTGTTCAACCTAGCCGCCAGCTGTGCAGTGCTGCCGGCATTCACGCCGGGCCGCCCCGCAAGCGGATCCCTGACCGGGGATTGTCCGGCACCGCCGAGCGCGTGGCCCGCTGAAATGCCTCCAGAAGGGCAGCCACGTTGACTTGGATGCGGCGCGCTCTTGTGTCACACGGCGGACAGCACGACGACAGCGGCCAGCACCACCCATGCCAGGTAGGCGAGGAGGCAGAACCTGTCCGGCCATCCGATTCGGATCTCTGGCGAGCCGCCCAGCCCGCGGGCTGGGGCCGCGGCAATGAGGAACCACGTCAGGCCGACCCATGGGACAGCGGATGCGATCGCGAGTGCCACGCCAAGCGCGGTCGCCACCCCGATCCCCGCGAACAGTGCGGCCGGGGAAGCCGGCGAGCAACACCCCGCCAAGCACCGTGTGCACCCTGCCCACGGGTGTGGCCTGAGCGCGCGGAGTCATGATCGGATCGGCGTCGATGAACGCGGCACCGAGCGCGCCCAGTGCGACGGCGGCCAAGGCGATGGTCCACGCGCCACCGAACGGCCACAAGGCGACATTCGTCGCCGCGAGCCGATGGCCATCGTGACGAACGCGAGGCGCATCACCCACCCGTGTCGCCCCAGGGAGTATTCGCTGATCATCCGCCAGGACGGGTCATACTCGGGCTCGAGAACGTGAAGGATCGCGATCAGCCCCACCGTGATCCCGCAGGCGACGAGCGCCGTCATGGCGGCGATGGCAGCGACGCTCAAGCGGCCATACCTCCAGCGACCACGGCATCCTCCTGCGCGGCACTCTATCCCGCAGGTGGCTCGCGGTCCCACCCAGCCGAAACACCCTTCGACTCATCGCGCTCGAGCGTGGAGTACTCCGCGACGAGATCGGGGTCACCAACAGCAGTACGGAGGCGCATGCTGCCGCCGGCAGTGGGGACTTCGAAATAGTTCCAACGCGGGCTGACCAAACTCGGTGCGCCGACCTCGAATTCGACGCTCCGGACCACTCCTGGCCCGTCTAAGAGGTGTGCTCGTGCCACCTCCGTGCCATTCCGAAGGGCTATTGACGTCCATCTCCGGCCTCCTCTGTCCTTTGGGAGCCGGCACGAGAAAGGCCCGGATCCGCGCGATTCCGCGGATCCGGGCCTGAACTCAGCCCCTTCGGGCGAGGTACCTCAGGAAACGTCTAGAAGTCCCAGTCCTCGTCTTCGGTGTTGACGGCCTTGCCGATGACGTACGACGAGCCCGACCCCGAGAAGAAGTCGTGGTTCTCGTCGGCGTTCGGCGAGAGCGCCGAGAGGATCGCCGGGCTGACATCCGTCACGGTCTTCGGGAACATCGGCTCGTAGCCGAGGTTCATGAGCGCCTTGTTCGCGTTGTAGTGGAGGAACTTCTTGACCTCCTCCGTGAGGCCGACGCCGTCGTAGAGGTCCTGCGTGTACTGCACCTCGTTGTCGTACAGCTCGTACAGCAGCGAGAACGTGTAGTCCTTGAGCTCGTCGCGCTTCGCCTGGTCGACGAGCTCGAGCCCCTTCTGGTACTTGTACCCGATGTAGTAGCCGTGCACGGCCTCGTCGCGGATGATGAGGCGGATGATGTCGGCCGTGTTCGTGAGCTTCGCCTTGCTCGACCAGTACAGCGGCAGGTAGAAGCCCGAGTAGAACAGGAACGACTCGAGCAGGGTGGATGCCACCTTGCGCTTGAGCGGCTCGTCACCCCGGTAGTACTCCATGACGATCTCGGCCTTGCGCTGCAGGTTCTCGTTCTCGACGCTCCAGCGGAACGCGTCGTCGATCTCTTTGGTCGAGCACAGCGTCGAGAAGATCGACGAGTAGCTCTTCGCGTGCACCGACTCCATGAACGCGATGTTGGTGTACACCGCCTCCTCATGCGGGGTCAGCGAGTCCGGGATGAGCGAGACCGCGCCGACCGTGCCCTGGATCGTGTCGAGCAGCGTGAGGCCCGTGAACACGCGCATCGTGAGCGTCTGCTCCTCGGGGGTGAGCGTGTTCCACGACTGGATGTCGTTCGACAGCGGCACCTTCTCGGGCAGCCAGAAGTTGTTCACCAGGCGGTTCCAGACCTCGAGGTCCTTGTCGTCCTGGATCCGGTTCCAGTTGATCGCGTTGACGTGGCTGACGAGCTTCAGCTTGCCGCCGGCGTGCGCGGGGTCGTTCTTCGCCGAGTTGACCGGGTCGGTGAGGGTCATGGGGTGCCTCTTTCGTTGTTGCGATCGTCAATACAGTGCCGGCACGTCTCTTTGAAGACGCCCTTGTTCGTGTGATGGCGGGTGTGAGCACTGCGAACACTCGATGGCATGGGCCGGCCTCTGAGCGCGGCCGATTTCTTTGCGCGATCTTCTGGGCTCATCGTCTTGCCGAAGTTCGGATTGTTTTCGCCCCGACGCATCTCGGAAAGACGAGCGCGCGACTCGGGGGACATCCTGTGGCCGAAGCTCGGGTGGGCTTCTCCAAACTTGCCGAAGTTCGGGTTTGCCTCACCGGTATTCGTACCCTTGCGCATTGCAGACCACTTGGCCTTCTGCTCATCCGAGTGGGTATGGCCCCAGCGCGGTGAATCTGGACCCGTCAAGTGGACACCCGTTGGTCGACCGCGGGCGCGGTCACCAGCGGCAATGCGCTGCTCTTCGGTCCATACATGCCCGTTAGGTCCTTTGCCGCCATCGGACAGGTTGAGGAGCCGATGCCCCTCCAAACGCATGCGGGCAATCCATTCGATCTCTGAAGCCGCAAGATCATCGAGCCCTGTTGTGACGACAGCGAGCGGTATCGCGAACGCGTTCTCGCGCCCATTCTTCCGGAGCCAGTCGTAGAACGGAGTCTTTCGCTTCCCTGAAGCGGCCAGCCTGAAGTGCTGGCGCTCTCTTGCCGTTACTGAGTCCGTCGTCATTCCGACATAGCGGAACTCGTCGCTGTCGTACGTGCGAAATGCATACACACCACCGATGAACGGAACGTACGACGACGCGAGAACGCGGGCCATTTCAATCTCTTCCGACTCAGATCACAGCGTGCAGCTGACGCAAAGATCCAGCTCCGTGCCCTCGAGCGCCATCTGCCGGAGCCGGATGTAGTAGATGGTCTTGATGCCCTTGCGCCACGCGTAGATCTGCGCCTTGTTGATGTCGCGGGTCGTCGCGGTGTCCTTGAAGAACAGCGTGAGCGAGAGGCCCTGGTCGACGTGCTGCGTCGCGGCGGCGTACGTGTCGATGACCTTCTCGTAGCCGATCTCGTACGCGTCCTGGTAGTACTCCAGGTTGTCGTTCGTCATGAACGCCGCCGGGTAGTAGACGCGGCCGAGCTTGCCTTCCTTGCGGATCTCGATCTTCGAGGCGATCGGGTGGATCGACGCCGTCGAGTTGTTGATGTACGAGATCGAGCCGGTCGGCGGCACCGCCTGCAGGTTCTGGTTGTAGATGCCGTGCTCCTGGATCGACGCCTTCAGCTCCTGCCAGTCCTGCTGCGTCGGGATGTGCACGTTCGAGTCGGCGAAGAGCTGCGTGACCTTCGCGGTCGCGGGCACCCACGGGGCATCCGTGTACTTGTCGAAGAATTCGCCCGACTTGTACTTCGAGTCGGCGAAGCCGTCGAACACCTCGCCGCGCTCGATCGCGATGCGGTTCGACGCGCGCAGCGCGTGGAACAGCACCGTGTAGAAGTAGATGTTCGTGAAGTCGACACCCTCCTCCGAGCCGTAGAAGATGCGCTCGCGGGCGAGGTAGCCGTGCAGGTTCATCTGGCCGAGGCCGATGGCGTGCGACCGGTCGTTGCCGTCCTCGACCGACCGCACCGACGCGATGTGGCTCTGGTTCGACACGCTGGTCAGGCCGCGGATCGCCGTCTCGACGGTCCGGCCGAAGTCGGGCGAGTCCATGGTGAGCGCGATGTTCAGCGAGCCCAGGTTGCAGGAGATGTCCTTGCCGATCTCGGCGTACGAGAGGTCCTCGTTGTACGTCGTCGGCGTGTTCACCTGCAGGATCTCGCTGCACAGGTTCGACATGTTGATGCGGCCCTTGATCGGGTTCGCCTTGTTCACCGTGTCCTCGAACACGATGTACGGGTAGCCCGACTCGAACTGGATCTCGGCGAGCGTCTGGAAGAACTCGCGCGCGTTGATCTTCGTCTTCTTGATGCGCGGGTCGTCGACCATCTCGCGGTACTTCTCGCTGATCGGCACGTCGCCGAAGGGCTTGCCGTAGACGCGCTCGACGTCGTACGGCGAGAAGAGGTACATGTCCTCGTTGTTCTTCGCGAGCTCGAACGTGATGTCGGGCACGACGACGCCGAGCGACAGCGTCTTGATGCGGATCTTCTCGTCGGCGTTCTCGCGCTTGGTGTCGAGGAACCGCATGATGTCGGGGTGGTGCGCCGACAGGTACACGGCACCGGCGCCCTGGCGCGCGCCGAGCTGGTTGGCGTAGCTGAACGAGTCCTCGAGGAGCTTCATCACGGGGATGATGCCGCTCGACTGGTTCTCGATCTGCTTGATCGGGGCGCCCGACTCGCGGATGTTCGAGAGCAGCAGCGCCACGCCGCCGCCGCGCTTGGAGAGCTGCAGCGCCGAGTTGATGCCGCGCGCGATCGACTCCATGTTGTCCTCGATGCGCAGGAGGAAGCACGAGACGAGCTCGCCGCGCTGGGCCTTGCCCGTGTTGAGGAACGTCGGGGTCGCGGGCTGGAAGCGGCCGGCGATGATCTCCTCGACGAGGTCGGTCGCGAGCTGCTGGTCGCCCTGCGCGAGGCCGAGCGCGGTCATGACGACGCGGTCCTCGAAGCGCTCGAGGTAGCGCTTGCCGTCGAACGTCTTGAGCGTGTAGCTCGTGTAGTACTTGAATGCGCCGAGGAAGGTCTCGAAGCGGAACTTCTTCGAGTAGGCCAGGTCGTTGAGCTCCTGGATGAACTCGAACGGGTACTGGTCGAGCACGGCCTGCTCGTAGTACTCCTTCTCGACGAGGTAATCGAGGCGCTCCTTGAGCGAGTGGAAGAAGACCGTGTTCTGGTTGACGTGCTGGAGGAAGTACTCGCGCGCCGCCTCGCGGTCCTTGTCGAACTGGATCTTCCCGTCCGCGTCGTAGAGGTTCAGCATCGCGTTGAGCGAGTGGTAGTCCATCCCGCTGCTCCGGCGCGGTGCGTCGACGAGTGCTACGCCGTCAGTTGCTGCTGCGTTCGCCAAAATGCGTCCAATCCCTGGTCGACGACGCTCACGTCGTCTGGTGTTCCGAACAGTTCGAAGCGGTAGAGGTGCGGTACGTGGCACTTGTCGGCGATGATGTCGCCCGCCTTGCCGTAGCCGGTCCCGAAGTTGGTGTTGCCGGCGCTGATCACGCCGCGGATGAGTGCCCGGTTCTCCGGGTCGTTGAGGAAGCGGATGACCTGCTTCGGGACGGCTCCCCTACCGTCGCCTCCGCCGTAGGTCGGGACGATGAGCACGAACGGCTCGCTCGCGCGCAGCGGCGCATCGCCGCTGCGGAGCGGGATGCGCTCGGCCGGGCGACCCAGCTTCTCGATGAAGCGGTGGGTGTTGCCCGAGACGCTGGAGAAGTAGACGAGATTCGTCACGGTGTCTCCGTCAGTCGATCAGCTTCGCGGTCCTGGTCATCGGCCGGGCTCCCCTGCCCGCCTCTGGCCGGTGGTCGAGGAGCGCCGACGACGTCGACGCGTCTCGAGACCTGAGACCGGGATGGCCCGCTACGCCAGGCGCGACGCCAGTTCGGCGATCTTGTCGGGGCGGAAGCCCGACCAGTGGTCCTCATCGGTGATGACCACCGGCGCCTGCTGGTACCCCAGTTCCTTCACCTGCGCGAGGGCCGCCTCTTCGAGCGTGAGGTCGACGACCTCGTACTCGATGCCCTTGCTGTCGAGGGCGCGGTAGGTGGCGTTGCACTGGACGCAGGAAGGCTTGGTGTAGACCGTGACCGTCATGAGTTCCCCTCGTCGTTCGTTCGGCTCCCTGGGGAGCCGTTCCCCCCGGTGTTGCGATGTCTCTTCGATACTACATCTTGTGTTCGGTGAACTGAATGACCCCAAGATGCTGTAGTTACATTCGTGTAGTTTTCCACCGGTTCATCCACAGTCCATCCCCAGCCCGATCCCCCGGTGAACCGCGGATTCCCGCGGTGGTCGACCCGGTTCTCCACAGCTGGGGAACTTCTGGCGAAGTTCTCCTGTGAGCGGATGGCCCGGCGTGTCGCCCGGACCCCTAGTACCCGGTGGCCGACTCGACCCCTACATGTGGTGTTGCAGAAGCCATGCTGCCACCACCCACCCACATCGGAGCGAGCCCCCTCGCGTGTCGCCACCCGGCCTGCCCTCGACCCTGTCGGGAGGCATCCGATCGGCCTACGCTGCCACCTGAGGGGGCGACCATGACCGAGTACGCGACGAGCGCCGACGGCACCAGGATCGGATACGACCGCGAGGGCGCGGGGCCGCCGGTCGTGCTCGTCGCGGGCGCGATGCAGTTCCGCGCGTTCGACCCCACGACGCGCGAGCTCGCGCACCTCCTCGCAGGGCACGGCTTCGACGTCGTGAACTACGACCGCCGCGGGCGCGGCGACAGCCCGGCCGACCCGCCGATCACGCTCGCGCAGCAGGTCGAGGACCTCGCCGCCCTCGTCGACGTGCTCACCGAGGGAGCCGACGACGCCGTCGCCCTCGTGGGCAACTCGTCGGGCGCCGCGATCGCCCTCGCCGCCGCCGCGGCGGGCCTGCCCGTCTCGCGACTCGTCCTCTTCGAGGCGCCGCTCGACGAGGACGAGGGCCCGGGCGGCGCCGAGTTCCTCGACGGGCTCCGCGCGCGCATCCGCGCCGGCGACCACGACGCGGCGGTCGAGTTCTTCATGCGCGACATGCCGCCGGCATGGCTCGCCGCGGCGAAGGCGGGCGAAGGATGGCCCGTCATGACCTCGATCGCCCCGAGCCTCGAGGCCGACGCCGAGGCGCTCGCGTGGACCCAGTCGGCGCCGCGTGCCGACCTCTGGCGAGGCATCCGCGCGAAGGCGCTCGTGCTCGTCGGATCCGAATCCCTCGACCTCATGCACGCGGCCGCCGACTCGATGGTGCGGGCCCTGACGGATGCCGAGCGCGGAACCGTCGAGGCGCGCGATCACCGATGGGAACCGCGCACGCTCGCGATGGCGATCGCGGCCTTCCTCGTGGACTGAGCCGCCAGGGCCCGGGCGTCCGGATGCGGGGCATCCGAGCGCGTGGCAGGTGAGCGCGGGGCATCCGAGCGCGTGGTCGCAGGCACGCGCGCTCCGGCGAGCGCGATGCCGAAGAGCGCCAGGGATGCCACAGCGGGCAGCGGCGCGAACCCGACGACGAGCGCGAGGCCCACGCCGAGGATGCCCGCGAGCACCGCTACGGGAACCGGCACGGTCCGCCGGATCAGGGACGCGATCGTGCGCACGCGGGGACGCAGCGCCGGCCGCCGGGCGGGACGCCGCGCCGGCCGCCCGGCCCCGCCCGACGCTCGCCGCCCGCCCGACTCCCGCCGCCCGGCCGCCGCCCGCCGCCCGTCCGACTCGAACCGCGCGAACCCGCGCACGACGACCGCCGTCGCGACCGCCGCCGCCACGAGCCACGCCGGCCGGCTCGCCCACCAGTCGTCCGAGAGCGGCACGGGCAGGTCGAAGCCGGGAACCCCGTCCAGCACGAGCAGCCCGCCCGCGAGCGCGACGAACACCGGCAGGTGCCAGAGGTAGAGCGTCATGCCCCACGTGCCGAACCGGTCGACGACCGCCGCGCTCCGCGGCCGCACGGCCAGACGCCGCAGCCGAGGCAGCGCGATCGAGAACCCCATCAGCTGCGCGACGCCGAGCAGCACGAGCGCCGCGGTCGGCGGGTTGAGGTTCTCGTACAGGTCGGGCGAGTAGGTGCCGACGGTCGTGAGCACGAGCAGCACCGAGACCGCGACGGCCGCGACGAGCAGGCGTGCCCGACGGGACATCCGATCGATGCGTCCCTCCGCGAGCAGGAAGCCGCCCTGCTGCGCGAGCACCCAGACGAACGCGAGGTTCGCGAACCCGATCGCCTCGACGCCGGTCGACGCGCGCAGCACGTCGACGCCAACGACCGCCGCGGCGAGCGCGCCGGTCACGACGAGCGGATGCCTCGCGTGCAGCCACGCCATCGCGGGCACGAGCGCGGTCGCGCCGAGGTACACCGCGAGGAACCAGAGGGGCTGGCCCATCCGGTACCCGGCGGTCGCGACGAGTTCGGGCGGCACGCCCGCGGCCGCGAGCCCGGCGAGCAGCGTCGCGACCACGACCACGAGCGCGGCCACCGGGCGGACCAGTCGGACGATGCGCGTGCGGACGAAGTCCGCCGCCGTTCCGCCCTGCGTGCGGCGACGCTGCCAGGCCGTCCAGCCCGCGTACCCGCCGATCACGAAGAAGAGCGGCATCACCTGCACGACCCAGGTGGCCGGCGCGAACCACGCCCAGGATTCCATGGCGTTCTCGAGCACCGGGCCGTCCGGCCCCACGCTCACGCCGACCATCATCGCGTGCAGGACGAAGACGACGACGAGGCAGGCGGCGCGCGCGAGGTCGACGCCCGCATCGCGACCGACGGCCGGCGCGGGGATCCCGTGTCGGCCGGCGGCGGCGGCCGCGGCGGGCTCGGGAGCCGCGGGATCGGGCGCGACGGGATCGGGCGCGACGTCCGCGAGCGCGGCGGGCGCGGCGGGTTCGGCTGGCGGCGCTGCGGGCGCAGCAGGCGCGACGAGGAGGGTCACGATCGGCTCCGGTCCGGGCGGCGTCTCCGCCCTGCCCGCACGCTACGAACGCGGTGGCGCGCGCCGCATCACCCGCCCGAGCGGTCCGCCACCCCTACCGGCGTACGGGTCGCGGACCGCTCAGCGCTCGGCCCGGACCAGCCCGGTGTCGTACGCGAACACCACGGCGTGCACGCGGTCGCGCAGCCCCAGCTTCTGCAGGATCTTGCTCACGTGCGTCTTCACGGTCTGCTCGGCGATGAACAGCTCGGCCGCGATCTCCTGGTTCGTCCGGCCGCGCGCGACGAGCTCGAGCACCTCGCGCTCGCGGGCCGTGAGCGCCGAGAGCAGGTGCGTGTCGACGGTGGGCGCGGGCGCGCGACGCGCGAAGTCCTCGATCAGCCGGCGGGTCACGCTCGGCGCGAGCAGCGCCTCGCCCGCTGCGATCACGCGCACCGCGCGCGCGACCTCGTCGGGGAGGGCGTCCTTCAGGAGGAACCCGCTCGCACCGGCGCGCAGCGCCTCGTGCACGTACTCGTCGATGTCGAAGGTCGTCAGCATGAGTACACGGGGAACGTGGTCGCTCGAACGCGGCGGCACCTGGAGCATCCTGGTCGCCTCGATGCCGTTCAGTCCCGGCATCCGCACGTCCATGACGACCACGTCGGGACGCAACTCGTGCGCCATCCGCACCGCCTCCCCGCCGTCGGCGGCCTGGCCGACGACCCGGATGCCGTCCTGCGCGTCGAGCACCGCCGCGAAGCCCGCGCGCACCATCGCCTGGTCGTCCGCGATGAGCACGGTGATGGTCACGACCCGCGCTCCCGCCGGTCGGCGGTCGTGGTCGCGGGCCGGGTCGTGCCGGGTCCGCCGGGTCCGCCGACCGGCAGCTCCGCGCGCACGCGGAAGCCGCCCGAGGGCAGCGGGCCCGTCACGATCAGGCCGCCGACCATCCGCACGCGCTCGCCCATCCCGAGGATGCCGTGCCCGACGGCACGGCCGGTCGAGGATGCCCCGCCCGACGCGGCCGGCTCGCGGAGCGCGGTCGCGTCGGCTGCGTTGTCGGCGTCGGCTTCGGCGTCGGCGTCGGGTGCGGCGTTCTGGATGCTCACGATCACGGCCGACCGCTCGACGCCGAGCAGGACGTCGGTGCGCGCACCCGGGGCGTGCCGCAGGACGTTGCTCAGCGACTCCTGCACGACCCGGTACGCCACCTGCCCGACGACCGGACCGCCGGGGAGGTCGTCCGCCATCCGCAGTTCGACGGGCAGGCCGGCGTTCCGCACGCTCGCCACGAGCGCGGGCACGTCGCCGAACCCGGGCTGCGGCGCGGTCTGGGCCTCCCCGTCCGGATCGCGCAGCACCGAGAGGAGCCCGCGCATCTCGCCGAGCGCATCGCGTGCCGCCTGCGCGATCTCGGCGAACTCGGCCGCGACCGGCGCGTCGAGGCCGGGGAGGCGGTACGGCGCACTCGTCGCCTGCACCTGGATCACCGACATCCGGTGCGCCACGACGTCGTGCAGGTCGCGCGCGATCCGGGTGCGCTCCTCCGCGAGCAGGCGTCGCTCGTGCTCGACGGCCCCGTGGCGCCGCTCCCGGTCGATCGCGGTCGCGAACCGCACGTGCGCGATGGCGGCCGCGTGCCCGAGGCCGATGACGCCCGCGCTCACGGCCGCGCTCGTGACGAGGCTCGCCACGACGCCGCTCGGGGTCGCGCCGCGATCCGGCAGGAACGCGACGCCGAGCGGGATCGCCGCGGCGCCCGCCCAGAGCGAGAGGGCCGCCCACCCGTGGCCGCGCCACGCGAGGAGCCCGCCGAGGAGCGCGACCGTGATGAGCTGCGGCACGCTGACCGGCCACGGCGCACCCGACACCGCGACGCTGCCGAACACGCCGAACAGCACCTGGCCCGCCAGGAGCGACCCGACCGCGATCCACGGCCAGCGCATCGCGAGCGGCAGGCACGCCGTCTGGAGGAGCCCCACGCCGAACGCCAGCGCGACGGGCAGTCCGTACATCGAGGCGTCGAGCGGCACCGACACGGCGTACAGCGCGACCGACGAGAACACGACCGCGACCCACGTCAGCACCTCGCCCGGCCACGCATCGGTGTCGACGGGCAGGCGGCGCGAGCGGGCGGGGCGCACGGCAGCGGCGGGCCGGCCGGAGGACTGCGGCGGCAGCGGCAGCGGCAGCTCGGGCGGGAGCGGCGGCTCCGGCGGGAGCGGCGGCTCCGGCGGAAGCGGCGGCTCCGGCTGGTCGAGCGGCAGCGCCGGGTCGAGCGGCAGCGCCGACTCGGGCAGGTCCGGCGGCTGCGGCGGCTCGGGCGGTTCGGGCACGGCGGAGGCGATCATCACCCCACTCTCCCTCCTCGCCCCGCCGCACGCATCGCGCCGCGGAGCGATTCCGACCCCCTACCGCGGTACGGGTCCGGCACCCGCGCGCGGCCCGCCGGCCGGGGCATCCGTCAGCCCTTCGCGCCCTTCGCCGCCGCCTTCGCGGCCTGCTTCGTCGCGCGCACCTTGGCGAGCGATTCCGAGCTCGTGATGTCGGCGACCGAGCGGAAGCAGTCGTCCTCGCCGTAGGCGCCGGCGGCTTCGCGCCAGCCCGGGGCATCCAACCCGCACTGCTTGCCGAGCAGGGCCAGGAAGATGCGCGCCTTCTGGTCGCCGAATCCCGGCAGCGCCTTCAGCCGCTTCAGGACCTCGCCGCCGCTCGGGTCGCCCTCGGTCCAGATCGCGGATGCCTCGCCGCCCCAGTCGTCGCGCACGGCGACCGCGAGCGCCTGCACCCGACCCGCCATCGACCCGGGGTAGCGGTGCACCGCGGGCGTCTGGCGGAAGACCTCGAGCAGGCGCTCCGGATCGGTCGACGCGATCGCGCCGGGCTCGATGCTGCCGAGCCTCGAGCGGATCTTCTCCGGGCCCGCGAACGCCGTCTCCATCGCCACCTGCTGGTCGAGCAGCATCCCGACGAGCAGCGCGAACGCGTCGCTGCTCAGGAGCTCATCGGCCGCCGCCTCACCCGTGATGTGCAGTGCCATGCGTCCCATTCTGGCGCGCCGGCAGATGCCCCGCAGCCCGCGCCGATCGGATCGGCGAGCGGCGAGGGTCGCGGCATCCGGCCCGAAACGAGAGGATGCCTCGCATGGACTGGAAGATCGAACTCATCCATGTGCCCGTCTCCGACGTCGATCGAGCGAAGGAGTTCTACGTCGACAAGCTCGGGTTCAACGCGGACCACGACGTTCGCGTCTCGCCCGAGCTGCGGTTCGTGCAGCTGACGCCGCCCGGCTCGGCGTGCTCGATCGCGATCG
Organism: Agromyces sp. MMS24-JH15; assembly: GCF_043518605.1. Lineage (GTDB taxonomy): Bacteria > Actinomycetota > Actinomycetes > Actinomycetales > Microbacteriaceae > Agromyces. The sequence goes on along the minus strand of NZ_CP171358.1, from coordinate 1,813,460 downwards.
GCGAGGGACTCGGCGCGACGCTCGCACCCGGATCGCTCGACGTGATCCAGGTCGTCGTCGCCGACGCCGACGCCGTGCTGGCCGAACTCCGCGCGAAGGGAGTCGACGCGCAGGGCGTCGACGACCAGGCCTGGGGTCGGTTCGTCACCCTCGCCGACCCCGACGGCAACCGCTGGACCCTCCAGCAACTCCCGCCGCGCGACTAGCTCGCCCGCACCGGCCTGCCTCCGCCCGGACCCCGCCCCGACCCCGCCCTGACCCCCGCGGTGTCACTTCGTGGTGCCCGTGCCAGGTCCTACTGGCACCGGCCGGACGAAGTGACACCGCGGGGCATCACGCGCGCGGGATGCCTGCCTCGCTCAGGAGCGCCGCGAACACGGCCGGCTGACGGAGTGTCGCCCACTCCCACCTCGTGACGGCGTACCCCTGCCGGCGAAGCGCGTCTTCGCGGAGCTTCTCCCGGACCACGACCGAGCCGGGGTCGGTGCCGGAGACCTCGCGGCTCCGGGTGTACTTCAGCAGGCCGTCGAACTCCCCGATGTGCCGGATGCCGCGCCAGAGGAAGTCGACCTCGGCGAATGAACCGAGGATGCCGTCGATCCGAACCTGGAGTTCGGGCGGCCGGAACCCGAGTTCCTGGATCCGCACGCGGCTCAACGATTCGCCGGGCGACGCCGCGAGCGGGCTCGCGAACTCGACGGCGGCGACGGCCCGACGCAGCCCGCGCATCGGACGCCTCTCTGCGAGGTCGGCCAGCACCGCCGCTCGCAATGCCTCGACTGCCGCCCCGCGATCGACCGCAGCAGATGCTGCCGGGTGAGCGCCCGGCCTCCCGACCATCCCCGGTCCCGCCGGTCCTCCGAAGTGGACCCGCTGGAGCGCGGCATCCAGCATCGGCACCGACGAACTCCACGGCTCGGCGAGCGCGACGTCGGCCAGCGTCCTGCTGAGCGAGGTGACCGTCACGCCGTCGACGGTTTCGGTGCGCGGCGGCGGACCCGCGCGGTGGACCGAACGCCGCCGCCCCCGCCGACCGCCGGTCGCCGTCGGGTCCACCGTGTGCACGGTCGCAGGTCCGCGACCCACGAATGGGAGTCGATGCACCGCGGCAGCGGACCCGTGCGAGAACACGAGGTCGCCGACCGCCTGCGCCTGCTCGGCCCGCACCCGGATCCGATGGCGCTCCTCAGCCGAGGCGTCCCAGCGGCGGGATTCGACGTACACTCCGCGTCGCACGCGGACGAGCGCGCCGGTCTCGACCAGGCGGGCGACCGTCGCGGCGGGGCATCCGATACGGCGCAGGTCCTCGGCGCGGATGATGCCGTGATCGACGGCGCCGAGTGCCGCGAGCAGATCCTCCATGCGCCCAGCGTGATCCCGCGCTGCGGCGTGGTCGCGATGCACGCCGCGACGATGCCATCCACCGCGGGCGAAGCCGGCTCGGGAGGAGCAGTCGTCCACTCCCCGCGGTGTCACTTCGTGCATCCGGTGCCACGAACAACTGGCACCGGGCGCACGAAGTGACACCGCGAAAGGTGGTCCGCCGGGCGGGGGGCGGGGCGCGGCGCGGAGGCCCCCGCGCGGCTACCGCCGCGGCGGGGCCGTCGACTCGCGGACCGCGAGGGACGGGCGGCGGGCCACCGAGTCCGGGGCGTCCGCGCCGTGGCGCAGCACGTCGAGCACGGTCGCCATGATGTCGCGGCCGAGGGCGTCGAAGTCCTGCCGCACGGTCGTCAGCGGCGGGGCGAAGTACACCGCCTCGGGGATGTCGTCGAAGCCGACCACGCTGAGGTCGGCGGGCACGGCGACGCCGGCCTCGCGGCATGCGTGCAGCACGCCGAGGGTCATGTGGTCGTTCGCGACGAACACCGCCGTCGCGTCCCGATCGGCGAGCAGCGCGCGCCCGGCCGCGTACCCGGACGCCGGCAGCCAGTCGCCCGCGATCGGCTCGTGCACCGCGAGGCCGTGCTCGCGCAGCGCCTCGGCCCAGCCGCGGCGGCGTTCCGCGGCGTCCATCGAGTCCGCCGGTCCGGTCACGTGCCGGATCTCGCGATGCCCGAGCCCGATGAGGTGCTCGACCGCGAGCCGGGCGCCCGCGACCTGGTCGATCGAGACGCGGTGCATCCCCGGCTCGGGCTCGCTCGCGAGCGCGACCACGGGCACGCCGGCGTCGACCTCCCGCAGCACCTCGACCGCCTCGCGTTCACCCGCGATGAGCACGATCGCCTCGACCCGCTGCGCGGCGAGCCGGTGGACGGCCTGCATGATGCTGTCGGCGTCGACCGACCGCATGCTCGCCTGGCTGACGATGTACCCGGCCTCGCGCGCGGCCTCGTTGAACCCGAGTGCGGCGTTCGACGGCCCGAAGTCGGGACGGCCCGCCTGGATGAGCCCGACCGAGTTGCTGCGCCGCATCGCCATCGCGCGCGCGGTCGGCGACGGCGTGTACTTCAGCTCGGCGATCGCCGCTTCGACGCGGACCCGCGTCGACGGCGCGACGCCCGAGAGCCCGTTGACGACGCGCGAGACGGTCTGGTGCGAGACGCCCGCGATGCGGGCGACGTCGAACATGGTCGGCGGTCCCGCGGTCTCGGGCGCCGGGTCGGCTGCCCCGCCCCCGGCGGACGCGGCCGACGACGCGGCCGACGCAGCGGATGCCCCGCCGGCCGACACCCCCGACGACGCGGATGCCCCGGCCGCGGCATCCGCTGCGCCCGAGGCATCCGTCGTCGACATCGCTCTGGACCTTACAGGCCCTGTGCGAGGCGGTAGTACGCCTGGTTCCAGCGCACCTCGTCCTTGAACCCGCGCACGGTGGTGTCCTCGTCGATGACGAGGAGCTCGACCTTCGCCATCTCGGCGAAGTCGCGGAACACCTCGACGCCGACCGCGGTCGTCATCACGGTGTGGTGCGCGGCGCCCGCGGTGAGCCACGCGGCGGCCGACGTCTTGAAGTCGGGGGCCGGCTTCCAGATCGCGCGGCCGACGGGCAGCTTCGGCAGCGCGGCGCGCGGCTCGACGTTCTCGACGACGTTCGCGGTGAGGCGGAACCGGTCGCGCATGTCGCTCATCGCGACGACGACGGCGGGGCCGGGGTCGGCCGTGAAGACCAGGCGCACCGGGTCCTCCTTGCCGCCGATGCCGAGCGGGTGGATCTCGAGCGACGGCTTCGCGGTCGTGATCGACGGGGCGACCTCGAGCATGTGCGCGCCGAGGATGACCTCGTCGCCCGGGGTCATGTCGTAGGTGTAGTCCTCCATGAGGGTCGCGCCGCCGGGCAGGCCCGCGCCCATCACGTTGGCGACGCGCACGAGGATCGCGGTCTTCCAGTCGCCCTCGGCGCCGAAGCCGTAGCCCTCGGCCTGGAGGCGCTGGACGGCGAGGCCCGGGAGCTGGCGCAGCGCGCCGAGGTCCTCGAACGACGTCGTGAACGCGCCGAAGCCGCCCTCCTCGAGGAAGGTGCGCAGCCCGATCTCGATCGCGGCGCCGTAGCGGAGCGACTCGTGCCGCTCGCCGCCGCGGCGGAGCTCGGGCGCGACGTCGTACTCGTCCTCGTAGAGCGCGACGAGCTCGTCGATCTCGGCGTCGGATGCCGCGTGCACGGCGTCGGCGAGCTCGTTGACGCCCCACGTGTTGACCTGCACGCCGAACCGCAGCTCGGCCTCGGTCTTGTCGCCCTCGGTGACCGCGACGAAGCGCATGTTGTCGCCGAAGCGCGCGAGCTTCAGGCTCCGGACCGCAGCGAGGCCGGCGGCGGCGCGCTGCCAGGTCGCGAGTTCCTGCTGCACGACCGGGTCGCTCGCGTGGCCGACGATGGTCTTGCGCGGCACGCCGAGGCGGGTCTGGATGTACCCGAACTCGCGGTCGCCGTGCGCGGCCTGGTTCAGGTTCATGAAGTCGAAGTCGATGTCGGCGTACGGCAGTTCGACGTTCGCCTGCGTGTGCAGGTGCGCGAGCGGCTTCTGCAGCGCGTCGAGGCCGGCGATCCACATCTTGGCGGGGCTGAACGTGTGCATCCACGCGACGACGCCGATGACGTTCGGCGCGGCGTTCGCCTCGAGGACGACCTGCTTGATCGCGGCCGAGTCGGTGAGCACGGGCAGCCAGACGACCTTGACGGGGACGCCGTCGGCGGCGTCGAGCGTCTCGGCGATGCGCTGCGACTGCTCGGCGACCTGCGCGAGCGTCTCCGGGCCGTAGAGGTGCTGGCTTCCGGTGAGGAACCAGACCTCGTACTGGTCGAGCGAGGTGGTGAGCGGGGTGCGGGCCATGGCGGTTTCCTTACTGGTGCGTGGGTGGTGACGTCGGTGGATGCCGCGCCGGGGGCGTGGCGAATGCGTCAGAGCGCGGCGACGGCGGCCGCCTCGGCGGCGAGGCCGGCGCGGTAGCGGTCGAGGTAGGCGGCGAAGCCGGCGACATCCGCCGGGTCCGGGTCGGCGACGTCGATCGCGGCGCCCGCGAAGACGTGCTGCTCGAGGTAGGTCCCGAGGTCGGGGCCGTCGCCCTCGTCGGCTGCCGCGAGGTAGGCGCCGAGCACCGCGATGCCCCACGCGCCGCCCTCGGACGCCGTCTCGCCGACGGCGACCGGCGCGTCGAGCGCGCCCGCGAGGAAGCGCTGCGCGACGCCCGCGGTGCGGAAGATGCCGCCGTGCGCGAACATGCGGTCGAGCTCGACGCCTTCGTCGGCGAGCACGCGCATGCCGAGCGCGAGCGTGCCGTACACGCCGTAGAGCTGCGCGCGCATGAAGTTCGCGAGCGAGAACCGGCTGTCGGGCGTGCGGACGACGAGCGGGCGCCCCTCCTCGAGGCCGGCGATCGGCTCGCCGGCGAGGTGGTTGTAGGCGAGCAGGCCGCCGGCGTCGGCCTCGCCGTCGAGCGCCTCGGCGAACAGCGCGCCGAACACCGCATCGGCGTCTCCGGCGACCGGCGACCCGGTCACCGCGGCGAAGCGGGAGAACAGTCCCACCCAGGCGGCGAGCTCGGATGCCCCGTTGTTGCAGTGCACCATCGCGACGGGGTCGCCCGCGGGCGTGGTCACGAGGTCGACCTCCTCGTGGGCCTTCGCGAGCGGCCGCTCGAGCACGACCATCGCGAAGATGCTCGTGCCGGCGCTGACGTTGCCGGTGCGCGGTGCGACCGCGTTGGTCGCGACCATGCCGGTGCCGGCGTCGCCCTCGGGCGGGCAGAACGGGATGCCGGGCCGCAGCGCGCCGGTCGGGTCGAGGAGCGCGGCGCCCTCGGCGGTGAGCTCGCCCGCCCGCCGGCCCGCGGGGAGCACCTCGGGCAGGAGGTCCGCGACCCGGAGGCCGGGCGCGTGCGGGGCGGCGAGGCCGTCGTAGACCGCGACGAGCGCCTGGTCGTAGGTGCCGGTCGCCGAGTCGATGGGGAACATGCCCGAGGCGTCGCCGACGCCGAGCACGTCCCGGCCGGTGAGCGCCCGGTGCACGTAGCCCGCGAGCGTCGTGAACGACGCGAGCCGCGGCACGTGCGGCTCCCGGTCGAGCACGGCCTGGTGCAGGTGCGAGATCGACCAGCGGAGCGGGATGTTCTGCTCGAACGCCGCGCTCAGGTCGGCGGCCGCGCGACCGGTCGAGGTGTTGCGCCAGGTCCGGAACGGGACGAGCAGGTCGCCGGCCTCGTCGAACGCGAGGTAGCCGTGCATCATCGCCGAGACGCCGATCGCGCCGAACGTCGTCGGGCGCGCGCCGTGGCGGCGCTCGGCGTCGGCGACGAGGTCGGCGTACGCGGCCTGCAGGCCCGACCAGACGTCTTCGAGCGAGTAGGTCCAGGTGCGGTCCTCGTAGCGGTTCTCCCACTCGTGGCTGCCGACGGCGAGCACGCGGGTCGGGTCGGCGGCGTCGACGAGGCAGGCCTTGATGCGCGTGGAGCCGAGTTCGATGCCGAGGGACGTGCGCCCCTCGAGGATCGCGGCGCCCGGGGCATCCGTCGTGGTCGTGGGCTCGCTCATCGTCGGGCGTCTCCTGACTGTCCGTAGACGTTCTGGTATCGCGCGTAGAGCGCGTCGATCCGGTCCTGCGGGATCGGGATGAGGGGGCCGGCCTCGCGCGCGAGGTGGACGGTGCGCGCGACGTCCTCGACCATGACCGCGGCCTTGACCGCGTCCTTCGCGTTCACGCCGATCGTGAACGGGCCGTGGTTCTGCATGAGGACCGCACGCGACCGGTGGCCGCTCAGCGTCTCGACGATGCCACGGCCGATCGAGTCGTCGCCGATGATCGCGAACGGCCCGATCGGGATCGGCCCGCCGAACTCGTCGGCCATCGCCGTGATCACGCACGGGATCTCCTCGCCGCGCGCCGCCCACGCGACCGCGTAGGTGGAGTGCGTGTGGACGACCCCGCCGACGCCCGGCATGTTGCGGTACACGTACGCGTGGGCTGCGGTGTCGCTCGACGGGCTGCGCTCGGAACCCGGTGTGCCGGGGATCGCGTTGCCGTCGAGGTCGCAGAGGATCATGTTCTCGGGCGCCAGGTCGTCGTACGAGACGCCCGACGGCTTGATCACGAACAGGTCGGCGCCGGGGACCCGGCCCGACACGTTGCCGCCGGTCCAGACGACCAGGCCGTAGCGGGTCAGCTCGCCGTGCAGCGTCGCGACCTCGGCGCGGACCCGGGCGATCGCGGCCTCGACCTCGGGGGTGAAGGCGGGCGTCGCGGCGCTCACGCGGTCACCGCCGGCGTCGCCGAGGGAGCGGTTCGGATGCCCCGCTGCGGGCCGCCTGCCCCGGGGCCCGTGCCCGCCGCCTCCACTGCGGCGGGCACGGCCTGTCGAAGGACACGCACGTCCCCCGGGCTCTGGTGCGCTGACGCGCTGGGAAGGATGCCCCTGCCGACATCGATCGCGGATCGCTGAGTGCCTGCCGGCATGGTTCCAGACTCCTTCGTCGCCGTTCGTGAGCGCTAACAACACCCGATGTTAGCGCTCACGAGGCTGCCGCGCCAGCCGAAGCGGACGATCGGCTGACGATCGGCCGGCGGGCGCGCGAACGACCCGTAGGCAGACGCGGACGATCGTCGGCCAGACGCGACGGAGGGCCCCCGCCAGTGGCGGGAGCCCTCCGTGAACCCGGGCGGAAGCCCGGTGGATGCCGCGGGTCAGCGACCGCCGGAACGGCGACGGTTGTAGACGTCGAAGGCGACGGCCAGCAGCAGCACGAGGCCCTTGACGACCTGCTGCCACTCGATGCCGATGCCCATGATCGACATGCCGTTGTTCAGGACGCCGATGATCAGACCACCGATGATCGCGCCGCCGATGGTGCCGACGCCGCCCTGGACGGCCGCGCCGCCGATGAACGCCGCCGAGATCGCCTCGAGTTCGAAGCCGTCACCGGCCTTCGGGCCGGCGAGGTTCAGTCGCGCGGTGAAGATCAGGCCCGCGAGCGCGGCCAGCAGGCCCATGTTCACGAACAGCCAGAAGTCGACCTGGCGGGTCTTGATGCCCGACAGCTCGGCCGCGTGGCGGTTGCCGCCGATCGCGTAGATGTGGCGGCCGAACACGGTCTGGTTCATCACGACGCTGTAGATCAGCACGAGCGCGCCGAGGATGATCAGCGTGACCGGGATGCCCTTGTACTGGGCGAGCGCGTACGCGAACCAGCCGATGGCGGCCGACACCAGCACGAGCTTGGTGACGAACCACACCATGGGCTCGACTTCCTGGCCGTACTTCTGGCGCCCGGCGCGAGTCCGGAACTGCTGCACGATGAGCAGGATGATCGCGATCGCGCCGATGCCGAGCGTGAAGAAGTCGAGGTCCTCCGTCGACATGCCGAACACGTTCGAGACGAAGCCGTTGCCGAGGGCGCGGTACTCCGGCGGGAAGTTGCCGATGTTCGCGTTGCCGAGGGTCACGAGCGCGAGGCCGCGGAAGATGAGCATGCCCGCCAGGGTCACGATGAACGCCGGGATCCCGACGAACGCGACCCAGAAGCCCTGCCAGACGCCGACGAGCGCGCCGATGCCGAGCGACATGAGCACGCCGAGCCACCAGGGCAGGCCCCAGTTCACGATGAACACGCCCGAGCAGGCACCGACGAACGCGGCGACCGAACCGACCGACAGGTCGATGTGGCCGGCGATGATCACCATGACCATGCCGATCGCCAGGACCAGCACGTAGCCGTTCTGCACGACCAGGTTCGAGATGTTCTGCGGTCGCAGCAGGATGCCCTGGGTCAGGATCGTGAACAGGACGACCACCGCGAGGAGGGCGATGAAGATGCCGTTCTTGCCGAGGTCGGCGAGCACGTGCGAGAGCCAGTTGCCGACCCTGCTGTTGGACGGATTGACGTTGCCGCCGACGGCGTTCGACTCGGTCGGCGTCTGCGTTGGTGTGTTGGTCATCGGATTCTCCTGATGAGTCCGCCGGTCAGCGGGGCTTTTCCATGGTCATGAGCTTGAGCATCGACTCGGGCGTGGCCTCGGCGGCCGTCTGCTCACCGGTGATGCGCCCTTCGGAGAGGGCGTAGATCCGGTCGCAGATGCCGAGGAGTTCGGGCAGCTCGGAGGAGATGACGATGACGCCCTTCCCCTCGGCCGCGAGCCGGTTGATGATCGTGTAGATCTCGTACTTCGCACCGACGTCGATGCCGCGCGTCGGCTCGTCGAGGATGAGCACCTCGGGATCGGCGTAGATCCACTTCGACAGCACGACCTTCTGCTGGTTGCCGCCCGAGAGCTTGCCGGTGGGCACCAGGACGTTGGGCGCCTTGATGTTCATCGACTTCCGGAACTCGTTCGCGACCTGGTACTCGGCACCGTCGTTGACGAGTCCGCCCTTCTCGAGCTTCTTCAGCGACGCCATCGAGATGTTCCGCTTGATGTCCTCGATGAGGTTGAGGCCGTACGTCTTGCGGTCCTCGGTCGCGTAGGCGAGGCCGTTCTCGATCGCCTCGGACACGGTGCGGGTCTTGATCTCCTTGCCGCGGAGGAACACCCTGCCCGAGATCTTCGCGCCGTACGAATGGCCGAACAGGCTCATCGCGAACTCGGTGCGACCGGCGCCCATGAGCCCGGCGATGCCGACGATTTCGCCCGCCCGCACGTTGAGGTTCACCGCGTCGACGACGACGCGCGAGGGGTCCTGGGGGTGGTGCGCCGTCCACTCCTCGACCCGGAGGATCTCCTCGCCCAGGTTCGGCGTGTGGTCGGGGTACCGGTGCTCGAGGTCCCGGCCCACCATGTCCTTGATGATGCGGTCCTCGGTGACATCCTGCTTGGCGATGGTCTCGATGGTCTTGCCGTCGCGGATGACGGTGACGGTGTCGGCGACCTTCTTGATCTCGTTCAGCTTGTGGCTGATGATGATCGACGTGATCCCCTCCTCCTTGAGGCTGAGGATCAGGTCGAGCAGGTGATCGGAGTCCTCGTCGTTGAGCGCCGCGGTCGGCTCGTCGAGGATGAGGACCTTGACTTCCTTCGAGAGCGCCTTGGCGATCTCGACGAGCTGCTGCTTGCCGACGCCGATGTCGAGGATCTTCGTCGTCGGGTTCTCTCGGAGCCCGACGCGCTTGAGCAGCTTGCTCGCCTCGAAGTTGGTGCGGTTCCAGTCGATGAGGCCGCGCGTCTTGAGCTCGTTGTTGAGGAAGATGTTCTCGGCGATCGAGAGGAAGGGGCTGAGCGCCAGCTCCTGGTGGATGATGACGATGCCCTTGGCCTCGGAGTCGAGCAGTCGCTTGAACTCGACGGTCTCCCCCTCGAGGACGATGTCGCCGTCGTAGGTCCCGTGCGGGTAGACGCCCGAGAGCACCTTCATCAGGGTCGACTTGCCGGCGCCGTTCTCGCCGCAGATGGCGTGCACTTCGCCGCGTTCGACCTCGAGGTTCACGTTCGAGAAGCGCCTTGACCCCGGGGAAGGTCTTCGTGATGCCGCGCATCTCGAGAATGTTGTCTGTCATCCTTGCTCCTGCTTCGTTGCCGAGTGACGAGACCTGCCGGTGGGGGAAGCGTATCGCTCCCCCACCGGCCGGTCACGAGGAACGGCTGAATCAGCCGGCGATTTCCTCTTCGGTCCAGTAGCCGCTGTCGACCAGGACCTCGGTGATGTTGTCCTTGACGACGATCTGCGACTCGAGGAGGTACGACGGGACGACCTTCACGCCGTTGTCGTAGTCCTCGGTGTTGTTGACCTCGGGCTCCTCGCCGTTCAGCAGGGCGACGGCCATGTCCACGGCCACCTTGGCAAGGTTGCGGGTGTCCTTGAAGATGGTCGAGTACTGCTCACCGGCGTTGATCGCCTGCACCGAGTTCAGCTCGGCGTCCTGGCCGGAGATGATCGGCCACTCGGCGCCGACCTCGTAGCCGGCGTCGGTGAGGGCCGAGATGATGCCGCGCGAGAGGCCGTCGTAGGGCGACAGCACCGCGTTGACCTTCGAGCCGTCCGAGTAGGTCGAGGTGAGGAGGTTCTCCATGCGCTCCTGCGCGACCTCGCCGTCCCAGCGGAGGATGGCGGCCTGCTCGAAGTCGGTCTGGCCCGACTTCACGACGAGCGTGCCCTCGTCGATGTACGGCTGGAGGGTGTCGATCGCGCCGTTCCAGAAGAACGTGGCGTTGTTGTCGTCGGGCGAACCGGCGAACAGCTCGATGTTGAACGGACCGGCGGGGGCGTCCGAAGCGGGCGCGCCCTCGAGGTCGGTCAGGCCGAGGCCCTCGAGCAGCGACGTGGCCTGCTGCACGCCGACCTTGTAGTTGTCGAACGACGCGTAGTAGTCGACGTTCTCCGTGTCGCGGATGAGGCGGTCGTAGGCGATGACGGGGATGTCCGAGTCGGCGGCGGTCTGGAGGACCTCCGACAGGGTCGTGCCGTCGATCGAGGCGATGATCAGCGCCTCGGCGCCCTTGGTGATCATGTTCTCGATCTGCGAGACCTGGGTGGGGATGTCGTCCTCGGCGTACTGCAGGTCGACGGTGAAGCCCTGGGCCTCGAGCTGCTCCTTGACGGCGTCGCCGTCCTGGATCCAGCGCTCCGACGACTTGGTGGGCATCGCAACGCCGACGAGGCCGCCGTCGCCGCCGCCCTCGCCGCTGTCGCCGCCGTTGCTGCCGGAGCAAGCGGCGAGCGCGAGCATCGAGCCCGCAGCCAGCGTCGCGAGGAGCACCTTCTTCGTGGTCTTCACGGTGTGTCCTTTCACTGTGTCATTCATGGACGTCGTTGTCTTGGTGACAGTCGGATGCGGCCGCGTCCATGCCGATCGCATCCCTCGCGCCGTCCGCACTGGGGCGGAGGTCGCAAGATCTAGGCGGCGCCGGGCGGCGCCGTGCCCGCCTTCTCCTTCGTGCGAGTGCGGGTGGATGCCCCGCCGCGCGGCCTGCGCGCGTCGGAAGCTTGTCCGTAGACGTTCTGGTACCGGTCGTACAGCCGATCGATCGATTCCTGCGGAATCGGGACCAGTGGTCCCGCCTCGCGGGCGAAATGCACGCTCCGCGCGACATCCTCGACCATGACCGCGGCCTTGACCGCGTCCTTCGCGCTCGAGCCGATCGTGAACGGACCGTGGTTCTGCATGAGGACCGCGCGCGACCGGTGGCCGCTCAGCGTCTCGACGATGCCGCGGCCGATCGAGTCGTCGCCGATGATCGCGAACGGCCCAATCGGGATCGGCCCGCCGAACTCGTCGGCCATCGCCGTGATCACGCACGGGATCTCCTCGCCGCGCGCCGCCCACGCGACCGCGAACGTCGAGTGCGTGTGCACGACGCCGCCGACCTCGGGCATGTGCCGGTAGACGTACGCGTGCGCGGCCGTGTCGGACGACGGCGCCCGCTCGGACCCGGGCGTTCCCTCGATCACGTTGCCGTCGAGGTCGCAGAGGATCATGTTCTCGGGCGCCAGGTCGTCGTACGAGACGCCCGACGGCTTGATCACGAACAGGTCGGCGCCGGGGACCCGGCCCGAGACGTTCCCGCCCGTCCAGACGACGAGGCCGTATCGGGTGAGCTCGCCGTGCAGGCGTGCGATCTCCGCACGCACCCGGGCGATCGCGACCTCGACCTGCGGACCGAACGTGCTCATGCGCCCACCGCCGGGGAGTGCGTCCCGCGACCGGCGTCGCGCTGCATGCGCGTCCGGGCATCGGTCTGGGACACGGAGACTCCTTCGTCGTGGGGCGGTGGATCGAGAGCCGATGTGACGAGGTGATGTGACCGTTCACATGGCGCGTCTCATCGTAAACCCAGTTCGGCGCAGACTGTCAACTCCGGAAGGTCACGGCTCGATAACCGAACGGAGCGGGTCCTCCGGAACGGCGCCGGATCGCGAAGCGCGCCCGATCGCGAACCGCGTCGGGATCGCGGACGGCCTCGGGATCACGGACGGCGTCGGATTCCCGGACGGCTCAGAACGCCGGCGCGCCCGTCGTCGAGCGGACCACGAGCTCCGGCACGATCACGCGCGGCTCCTCCGACTCGTCCTCGTCGCCGTCCTCACGATCCCGCCCGGCCGCGAGCAGCGCGGCCACGCAGCGCCGGCCCAGCTCGGCGAAGTCCTGCCGCACGGTCGTCAGCGGCGGCGAGAAGTGCGCCGCCTCCGGGATGTCGTCGAACCCGACGATGGACACGTCGCGCGGCACCTCGAGTCCCGCATCGCGGACCGCATGGATGAGCCCGAGCGCCATCTGGTCGTTCGACGCGAACACCGCGGTGAAGTCGCGGACGGTCAGGAGCTCGCGCCCGGCGTGGAACCCGAAGTCGGCCGTCCAGTCGCCCAGGATCGGCGCCGTGGTCGGGACATCCTGCGCGCCCATCTCCTCGAGGAAGCCGCGCATCCGCAGCTCCGCCTCGATCCAGTCCTGGGGCCCCGCGAGGTGGTAGATGCTCCGGTGGCCGAGGTCGATCAGGTGGCGCGTCGCGAGCCGCGCGCCGGCGACCTGGTCGACGCTCTGCACGTGCAGCGGGTCCCGTCGGGTCGACTGCAACGTGACGTACGGCACGCCGACCTGGAGCTCGGCGAGGGTGTCGAACACCCTCGCCTGGGGCGCGATGACGACGAGCCCCTCGACGCCCTGCGCGGTCAGGTGCGCGATCCCCTCGGCGATGCCGGCGGGGGTCGACGAGTCCACGTTCACGGTGCTGACCCAGTAGCCCGCCTCGCGCGCGGCGCGCTCGATCGCCGCGATGCTCGTCGACGGGCCGTACTGCGCGCGCGTGCTCTCGGCGGTGAGGACCCCGAAGGTGCGCGAGCGGCTCGTGACGAGCGCGCGCGCCGCACGGTTGGGCGTGTACTGCAGCTCGGCCATCACCTCGAGCACGCGCTGCTTGGTCTCGGGGCGGATGCTCGGATGGTGGTTGAGCACCCGGCTCACGGTCTGGTGGGAGACCCCCGCCAGGCGCGCGACATCTCGGATGCTGGGGGCACGGCCTCGGGGTGCGTCGTCGGACACCTGACCTCTTCCGGAACTTCGGGCATGCGCACGGTCACACGGTGCGCTGGCACCAGTATTGCACCGCGTTCGGGGGTGATGTGACCGTCACATGTGTGACGGTCACATGGCCCGCGCGGGCGCCGCGCAGCGTCCACGCGTCACAATGGAGGGGTGAGCGACTTCATGCGGTACCTGCCGCTCTCCTGGCGCGAGCGCGTCGACGAATCCGGCGTGCACTCCGACCGGCGCCTCGAGTACGCCGAGGTGCTCGAGCAGGCTGCCGTCATCGCCGAGACCGTGCCCGGCACGTCGGTGCTCTCCGGCGACGTCGACCGACTCCGCCCACGCGGCTCCGCCGCCGTCGACGCACCCGAAGCAGACCTGCCGGCCCGGCTGCGCGCGCTCGCGCTCGACGCGCGCGCCGGCCGCAAGGTGCCGATCCGGTTCCTCAGCCGCGCCGTCCTCGTCTACCTCGCGCTCGCGCGCGAGGCATCCGTCCCACCTGTCCTCGCACCGATCACGAGCGGCGCGGTCTGCCTCTACCTCGCCGCCGCGGCACCGCTCGAGATCCGCGCGGTGATCCGCGGCCACGCGCTCCGCGCGACCGACGCCGACTGGGAGTTCGGCCGGGGACCGGTGCTCGAGGCGCCCGCCGTCGACCTCGTCGAGTTCCTCGCCGGGCGGAGCCTCAACGCGCCGCGCCGTCCCCCGCACTGACGGCCCCCGCGGGCGCCGCCGCGGGCGGACGCACGCGCGGCGCCAGCAGCACCGCGACGAGCGCGATCGCGGCCGTGACCGCGAAGTCCGCGGCGAACACGCCCGCGCCGACCGTGCTCGACACGAGCGCCGTGATCGCGAGCGCGACGGCTGCGCCGAGCGACTCCGCCATCGTGAGCGCGGCCGAGTTGAACCCCTGCTCCGACCGCGCCGACAGCGCGAGCACCTCGACGTTGAACCTCGGGTACATGAGGCCCATCGCGCCGCCCGCGACGGTCCACGCCGCGAAGGCGATCCACGGCGACCAGCCGAAGACGGCCACCAGGAGCACCGCGACCAGCGCGCCCGCGAGCGTCGCCGAGCCGATCACCACGGCCTGCGTGTTCGACAACCGGTCGCCCAGCCGGCCCTGCAACCAGGATGCCCCCGCCCACGACAGGCCCGCGCCCGTGAGCACCGCGCCGGCGAGCGCGGGCGAGAACCCGTACCGGTCCTGCAGCAGGTAGGGCAGGTAGATCTCGGCGCCGAAGAACGCGCCCGCGACCACGAGCTTCTGCAGGACGGTCGCCGGCATGCCGCGCGCCGAACGCAGGGTCCCCGGCGGCATGAGCGGCCGGGCGGCGACCGCCGCGACGGCGATCGCGATCGCCGCGACGACCCACGGCCACGCGCCGTCGAGCTCCTTGGCGAGCGAGACGCCGAGCGCGGCGGCGGCCACGAGCACCGCCCAACCGACCCGCCCGAGGCTCCACGGGACATCCGGGTCGCCCTGCACCTGTGTGCGCACTCGGAGCAGCGGCGGCAGCATCATCGCCGCGGCCGGCAGCACGAGCGCGATCACGCCGAGGAACACCCAGTGCCACGACACGACCTGGACGATCGCGCCCGCCGCGGCCGGCCCGATGATCGACGGGATCACCCACGCGGCCGCGAACCCCGCGAACACCCGCGCGCGCAGTCGCTCGGGATAGACCCGCGCGACGATCACGTAGAGCGGCACGATCACCGCCGCGCCGCTCACGCCGTGCACGAACCGGCCGAGGATGAAGACGCCCATGTCGGTCGCCGTCCCGGCGATCACGAGCCCGACCACGAACAGCCCGGCGGCCGTGACCAGCGACGGGATCGGGCCGGCGCGGTCGGTCCAGTTGCCCGTCACGACCATGCCCACGATCCCGGCCGCGAGCGGCACGGCGAACGCGAGCGCGTACAGTCCCTCGCCGTCGAGGTCGCGTGCGACGGTCGGCATGACCGTGGTCACGGCGAGCGCCTCGAACGCCGCGATGAAGATCAGCGAGAACATGCCGATCGAGAGCCAGCGGTACCGGCCCGACAACGGCCCGCGGGCGTCGTCGTCGGCGACGACCCGGCCGGGAGCGGATTCCGTGCCGGTCACATCTCCTCGTGCGTGTTCGGGTCGGCGCCCCAGATACGGCCGCGCTCGAGCGACGAGATGCGCTCGACCTCCTCGGGCTCCAGCGAGAAGCCGAAGACGTCGAGGTTCTCGGCTCGCCGCGCCGCCTGCGAGGACTTCGGGATCGGGATCGACCCGAGCTCGACGTGCCAGCGCAGCACGAGCTGCGAGACCGTCACGCCCTTCGCGGCCGCGATCCCGCCGAGCAGCGGCTCCTGGAGGAGGTCGGACTTGCGGCCGAGCGGGCTCCAGCTCTCGGTGCGGATGCCGTGCTCCTCGTGGAACGCGCGAAGCTCGGTCTGCGGGAAGTACGGGTGCAGCTCGACCTGGTTGACGACGGGCATGAGGCCGGTCTCCTCTCGGAGCCTGGTGAGCATGGGCTCGGTGAAGTTCGAGACGCCGATCGAGCGGACGTGCCCCTTCTCGCGGAGCGAGATCATCGCCCGCCAGGTCTCGACGTACCGGTCGACGCTCGGGTTGGGCCAGTGGATGAGGTACAGGTCGATCCAGTCGACGCCCAGCCGGGCGCGCGACTCCTCGAAGCTCGCGAGCGCCTCGTCGTACCCGTGGTGCTTGCCGGGCAGCTTGGTCGCGACGATGAGGTCGCTGCGATCGACGTCGGTGCGGCGCAGCGCGTCGCCGACGGCGCCCTCGTTGCCGTAGTTGTACGCGGTGTCGAGGAGCCGGTAACCGTCGTCGATCGCCGAGAGGATCGCGTCGGTGCCCGCCTCGCCGTCCAGACCGTAGGTCCCGAGGCCGATGGCCGGGATCTGGTTGCCGTCGCGGAGGTGGTACTCGGGGGCGATCATTCCTCCATCCTCACCCCTCCCGCCGACCGCCGCCACCGCGAGGGCCTTCGGCGGGCGCGTCAGGCGGGGAGTTCGGCGAACGCGCGCACCGGGAACGTGCCGAAGCGCTCGACCTTCGGCGGCACCGCGGTGAAGCGCGCGCCGCGCGCCGGCAGGCCGCCGAGCCCGGTCAGGTGCTCGACGACGTGGATGCCCGCGTCCAGGAGGATCGAGTGCGCCGGGCGCTCGCCACCGGACTGGGTGTCGTCGATGTTGAGCGAGTCGATTCCGACGAGCGCGACCCCGAGGTCCGCGAGCCTGCGGGCGCCCTCCCCCTCGAGGAACGGGGAACCACTGCCGTACTCGGGCGTGCCGAAGTGCCGGTCCCAACCGGTGTGCAGCAGGACCGCGGCGCCCGCGAGCTCCGCCGGGTCGCGGTCGAGGAACACCTCGGCCGGGATGCCCCGCTGCGAGGCATCCTCGAGGTGGAAGACGTGCGCCGGGAGCCCGACGAGGGTCTCGAGCGGCAGCGACGCGAGGTCGCCGCCCTCGGCGTACCGGTGGAACGGGCTGTCCAGGTAGGTGCCCGTGTTGCCCGCCAACGCGATGACGTCGATCTCGAACTCGGTGCCCGGCGCGTACACCGCTCGCGACGCCTCGCGCGTGAGGTGCGGCGTGATGACGGGCGAGGGGATGCCGGGGTAGGTCACGAGCCCCTCGCGGATCGGGTGGCTGAGGTCGACGAGGACCGGCCGGCGCGGGGCATCCTCGCGCGCTCCGGCTGCATCGGCGGCGACGCCGCCCGCGGCCCCGATCCCCCGCGACCCGCGGTGCGCCTCCTCGCGGATCTCGAGGTTCCGAAGCGCGACGGATGCCACGAGCGCGAGGCCGAGGTGACGGACGAAGAGGTCGGCGACCTCGGCCTCGGTCACGTCGTTCGTCGGAAGGTCGAGCCGGAACCCCTCGGCGGTCAGTCCGCCGCCGTTCAGGAAGGCGACCTCGGCGTCGAAGGCGGCGCGGTACTCGGTCATGCGGTGGTCTCCAGGCGGGTGTCGTGGGCGGGGGCGGGAACGGGGGCGGGGATGGCGCGAGCGGCGGTGCGACGACGCCGGAGGCGCCGGATCACGGTCACGACGATCGCGGCGAGCGCGAGGATCGCGGGCACGAGCAGGTTCGGCCCCGCGAGCACCAGCAGCCCGAAGGTCAGCCCCGTGGCGACGACCGCGAGCCACCATCCGGCCGACCAGCGGCGCAGCAGCAGGGTCGCGGCGAGCATGCCCGCGGCGTAGATCGCGACCATGTTCGACGTGTGGATCAGGATGAGCGCGGTCAGGTCGAACCCGTTCAGGTAGCCGACCGTGAAGTAGATCGCGATGAGCACGCCCGTGAGGGCGAGCGCGCGGCGCGGCACGCCGCCGTCCTCGGCGCCCTTCGCGAAGAACCGCGGCAGGTCGCCGTCGCGCCCGAGTGCGGCGCCGAGCTTGCCGAAGGCCGGCAGGTACGCGTTCAGCACGCCCGTGGTGACGATCGCCGCGACGATCGCGACGAGCACCGGGCCGATGCCCGGCGCGGTGGCCTCGACGAGGCTGAGCAGCGGCACGACCCCCTCGCCCGCGCGATCGCCGAGCACGCCGACGGTCACGACCTGGAGGGCGAGGTAGCCGGCTCCGACGACCACGATCGCGATCGCGGTGGCGATCGGGATGACCCGCCGCGGGTCGCGGAACTCGCCGGAGATGTGCGTGCCGACCTCCCAGCCCGCGAACGCCCAGACGAACAGGCTGATCGCGGTGCCGACGCCGGCCCAGCCGTGCGGCAGGAACGGCGTGAAGCTGGACGACTCGACCGCGGGCACCGTCGCCGCGACGACGCCGACGACGACCGCGAGCAGGAGGCCCGTGAGCACGAACTGCACCCAGCCGGCGACGCGGACCCCGAACCAGTTCGCGACGGCGGGCGGCACGAAGATCGCGAGGCCGATGAGCGGGGCGAACGCGCGGTCGACGCCGAGCACGGCGACGACGTACTCGCCGCCCAGGATGGCGACGACCGGCGCGCCGACGCAGACGCCGAAGTAGAACCAGTACCCGGTCATGCGCGCGGCCGTGTCGCCGAGCGAGCGGCGCACGTAGCTCGCGACGCCGCCGGGGTCGGGGAACCGCGCGGCGAGCGCGGCGAAGGTTCCCGCGAGCGGGATCGAGAGCAGGAACACGGCGGCGACCGCGACGATGGACGCGGGTCCGGCCGCCGCGGCGGCGAGGCCGGGCAACGCGAGGATGCCGGTGCCGAGCACGCTCGCGATGTAGAGCGCGGTGCCCTGGCCGAGGCCGAGGCCGCCGCGCGGTCCCGGTCCGGTGGTCGCGTCGCCGGGAGCGGGTCGCGCGGGCGGGGCATCCGTCGCGGTGCCCGGGGTCCTCGAAGTCACTCCCCTATCGTGCCGTCTCCGCACTCCCGTTCGCGTTGGCAGAAACGACATGCTTCGTCGATTCCCTGCCAACTGCGGCCGCGGCCGCGGCGTGCTCGCGGTCGAGGAACGCCGTGAGCTCGCCGATGGAGTTCATGAGCGGCGCCGGCACGACCACGAGGGTGTTCTTGTCCACGCCGATGTCGACGAGGGTCTGGAGCGTGCGCAGCTGCACCGCGAGCGGATGCGCCATCATCGTGTCCGACGCCTCGCCGAGCCGCACGGCCGCGATCGCCTCGCCCTCGGCCGCGATGATCTTCGCGCGCTTCACGCGCTCGGCCTCGGCCTGCTTCGCCATGGCGCGCTTCATGGTGTCGGGCAGCAGGATGTCCTTCAGCTCGACGAGCGTGACCTCGGCGCCCCACTCGCCCGTCAGCTGCTCGAGGATCTCCCGGATGTCGGCGTTGAGGTTCGCCGTCTCGGCGAGCGTCTCGTCGAGCGCGTGCTGGCCGACGACCTTCCGCAGCGTGGTCTGCGCGATCTGGTCGATCGCCGAGTGCACGTTCTCGATCGCGATCACCGAGCGGACCGGGTCGACGATCCGGAAGTACGCGACCGCCGACACGCCGACGCTCACGTTGTCGCGCGTGATGATGCCCTGCGACTGGATGGGCAGCGTCACGATGCGCAGCGACACCTTGGTCATCACGTCGACGATCGGGATGATGAACCGGATGCCCGGCTCGCGCACGCCGTGCAGCCGCCCGAAGCGCAGCACGACGCCGCGCTCGTACTGGTTGACGATCTTGATCGACAGCGCGAGCAGGACGATCGCGACCGCCACCACGGCGATCAGGGTGATCCAGAGCCAGATCATGGGCGCTCATCTCCCCCCGGCGCCGGTGACGTGCCGCGCGCCGCTGCTCCCATTCTCCCACCGCCTGCGGCGGTGCGGGCCGGTGCGGCGGGGGTCGGTGCGGCGGATGCTCCGGGGTGCGCGCGTGCGCCGCGCCTAGAGTCGCGCGAGTGCCTGGTCGACGTCCGCGACGAGGTCGTCGACGTCCTCGATGCCGACCGACAGCCGCACGATCGACTCGGGCACCTCCGCGGGCGTGCCCTTCACCGAGGCGTGCGTCATCTCCGACGGGTAGTTGACCAGCGACTCGACGCCGCCGAGCGACTCGGCGAGCGTGAACAGCCCGGTCGACTCCGCGAACCGGCGCGCGGCCGCGCCGCCGCCCGCGAGGTCGATCGAGATCATGCCGCCGAAGCCCGACATCTGGCGCGCCGCGAGCTCGTGCCCGGGATGCGAGGGCAGGCCCGGGTACAGCACGCGTGCGACCGCGGGATGCCCCAGCAGCCGCTCCGCGATGGCCTGGGCGTTCTCGCTGTGGCGGCGCATCCGGATGCCGAGGGTCTTGATGCCGCGGGTCGTCAGGAACGCGTCGAACGGGCTCGAGACCGCGCCCGCGGCGAACTGCGTGAACGTGGTCGCCTCGACCAGCTCGTCGCGCCCCGCGGCGAACACGAGCGCGCCGCCGACGACGTCCGAGTGGCCGCCCAAGTACTTCGTGGTCGAGTGCACGACCACGTCCGCGCCGAGCGCGATCGGCTGCTGCAGCGCCGGGCTCGCGAACGTGTTGTCGACCACCACGACGAGGCCCGCCGCATGGCCGAGCTCGACGAGCCCGGCGATGTCCGAGATCTTCATGAGCGGGTTCGAGGGCGTCTCGACCCAGAGCACCTTCGTCGAGCCCGGCTCGATCGCGGCGCGCACCGCGTCGAGGTCGCTCGTGTCCACGGTCGAGTGGCGGACGCCCCAAGCGCCGTGGATGCGCCGGACGAGCCGGTGCGTGCCGCCGTAGACGTCGTTGCCGACGATCACGTGGTCGCCGGGAGCGAGCACGGTGCGCAGCAGCGCGTCCTCCGCAGCGAGCCCCGAGGCGAACGAGAGGCCCGCGGCCCCGCCCTCGAGCGCGGCGAGCTGCGTCTCGAGCGCGGTCCTGGTCGGGTTGCCGCCGCGCGAGTACTCGTAGCCGTTGCGCAGGCCGCCGATGCCGTCCTGCGCATACGTCGAGGTGAGGTGGATCGGCGGGATCACGGCGCCCGTCGTGGGGTCGAACTCCTGGCCGGCGTGCACGGCGCGGGTGTCGAAGCCCGCGCGCTCGATGTTCGTCATCTTGGTTCCTCTGCGGAGATGCGTGGTGCGTGTTCCTAGGCGGAGAGGTAGGTGAGCAGGTCCGATCGGCTGATGACGCCGAGCGCCTTCCCGCCGTCCGTGACCAGCAGCGCGGCGTGCTCCGCGAACGACTGCCGGGCCGCCGAGACGGGCTCGGTCGCGCCGATCAGCGGCAGCGGGAGCCCGATCACGCGCGTGATCTTGTCGGTGAGCTGGACGCGGCCCGAGAAGACCTGCTCGAGCAGTTCGTCCTCGTGCAGGGCGCCCACGACCTCGCCCAGCACGACGGGCGGCTCGGCCGAGAGCACGAGGAGCTGCGAGACGCCGTTCTCGGTCATCCGGTCGATCGCGTCGCGGACGGTGTCGTTCGGGTGCACGTACACGAGCGGGGCGATGTGGTCGGCCTTCGCCGCCAGCAGGTCGGCCACGGCGTGCCCCTCGGGCGCGTTGCCGAAGCCGTACGCGCGCATCCACTTGTCGTTGAAGATCTTGCCGAGGTATCCCCGGCCGCCGTCGGGCAGCAGCACGACCAGGACGTCGTCGGCCGTGAGGTCCTTCGCGACCCGCAGCGCCGCGGCGACGGCCATGCCGCTCGACCCGCCGACGAGCAGGCCCTCCTCGCGTGCGAGCCGACGGGTCATCGCGAACGCGTCGGCGTCGCTCACCGCGAGCACCTCGTGCGGCACGTTCGGGTCGTACGTGTCCGGCCACATGTCCTCGCCGACGCCCTCGACGAAGTACGGTCGGCCCGTCCCGCCCGAGTACACCGATCCCTCCGGGTCGGCGCCGATGATCCGCACGCGGTCGTCTGACACCTCGCGCAGGTACCGCCCGGTGCCCGTGATCGTGCCGCCCGTGCCGACGCCTGCGACGAAGTGGGTGACCCGGCCGTCGGTGTCGCGCCAGATCTCGGGGCCAGTCGTCTCGTAGTGCGCGCGCGGGCCGTTCGGGTTCGCGAACTGGTTCGGCTTGTAGGCGCCCGGCGTCTCCTGGACGATCCGGTCGGACACGCTGTAGTACGACTCAGGGCTGTCGGGAGCGACCGAGGTCGGCGTTACGACGACCTCGGCGCCGTACGCCGTGAGGACGTTCCGCTTCTCCTCGCCGAACTTGTCGGGGACGACGAAGATGCACCGGTAGCCGCGCTGCTGCGCGACGAGCGCGAGGCCGACGCCGGTGTTGCCGCTGGTCGGCTCGACGATCGTTCCGCCCGGTGCGAGGAGCCCGTCGCGCTCGGCGGCGTCGAGCATGCGCGACGCGATGCGGTCCTTCACGGACCCGCCGGGGTTCAGGTATTCGACCTTCGCCAGGACCGTCGCCTCGGTGACGCCCCGGGTGACCCGGGTGAGCTTCACGAGGGGGGTGTTGCCGACGAGGTCGGCGATGTTCTCTGCGTACTTCATTGCGTGTGCCGTGTCCTCTTGTGGAGTGCGCCATGCCGAGCCGTGATCACGTGCCGGGCGTCGCGCGTCGATAGGGGTCGCCTGATCAGCGACGACAGGACCGCAGCGAAGTGTTCACCCAGCCACCCTAGCGGGCGCACCGACGGGGAAGGCAACTCGGACGCCGCCGTCCGTTCCCACGGCCGGGCGTCGAGTCAGCCGACGACGCCGGCCGTCGCCTGCTGGCGGTAGAGGTTCGCGTACACGCCGTCGGCCGCCATCAGCTCGGCGTGCCCGCCGCGCTCGGCGATCCGTCCGTCGACCACGACGAAGATCACGTCCGCGGAGACGATCGTCGACAGCCGGTGCGCGATCGCGACGGTCGTGCGCCCCTTCGACGCGTCGTCGAGCGCGAGCTGGACCACGCGCTCGGAGATCGTGTCGAGCGCGCTCGTCGCCTCGTCCAGTACGAGGATCGGCGGATCCTTCAGGAGCACGCGCGCGATCGCGATCCGCTGCTTCTCGCCGCCCGACAGCCGGTAGCCGCGCTCGCCCACGACCGTGTCGTAGCCGTCGGGGAACGACGCGATCGTCTCGTGGATGCTCGCCGCACGCGCCGCGGCCTCGAGCTCGTCCTGCGTGGCGTCGGGCTTCGCGTAGCGCAGGTTGTCGGCGATGGTCGCGTGGAAGAGGTACGTCTCCTGGCTCACGATCCCGATCCGCGACACGAGCGACTCCTGCCGCACGTCGCGCACGTCTGCGCCGCCCACGCGCACGACGCCCTCGGATGCCTCGTACAGCCGGGGCACGAGGTAGGACACCGTGGTCTTGCCCGCACCCGACGGCCCCACGAAGGCCGCGTACTGCCCCGGCTCGATCGTGAACGAGACGTCGTCGAGCGTCGGCGCCGCGTCGGCGGGGGCATCCGGGTAGCGGAAGGTGACGTGGTCGAACTCGAGGCGCCCGAGCCCGGCGCCGTCGGGCAGGTCGCCCGCGTCCGGGGCATCCGTGATCCTCGGCCGCAGGTCGAGGTACTCGAAGATGCGCGCGAACAGCGCGCCCGAGGTCTGCAGGTCGAGCGCGACGCGCATCAGCGCCATGAGCGGGAACAGCAGGCGCGCCTGCACGGTCGTGAACGCGACGATCGTGCCCGCCGTGATGTCGGCGGACCCGCGCAGCAGGAGCCAGCCCGCGAGCAGGTACACGATCGCCGGCACCGCCGACATGAACACGCCCACGAGCGCGAAGAACCACTGGCCGGTCATCTGCTGGCGCACCTGCAGGTCGATCTGGTTCTCGTTCTCGCCCGCGTAGCGGTCGATCTCGCTGCGCTGGCGCGTGAAGCTCTTGGAGAGCAGGATGCCCGAGACGCTCAGCGTCTCCTGGGTGATCGCGCTCAGCTCGGAGAGCGACTCCTGCGTGCGCCCCGCGATGCGCGCGCGCACCCGACCCACGCGTCGCTGCGCGATGACCATCACGGGCAGCAGCACGAGCGCGATGATCGTGAGCTGCCAGTTCAGCAGCAGCATCGCGACGAAGGCGCTGATCACGGTCACCGTGTTGCCGAGCACGCTCGACACCGTGTTGGTGAGCACGGATGCCACGCCGCCGACGTCGTTCTGCAGGCGCGACTGGATGACCCCGGTCCGCGTCGCGGTGAAGAAGCTCAGCTCCATCGACTGCAGGTGGCCGAACATCCGCACGCGGAGCGCGCCCATGACCCGGTTGCCGACCGTCGCGGTGAGCCACGTCTGCCAGACGCCGAGGAGGGACAGGACGATGTAGACCGCGAGCATCGCGCCGACGATCCAGGCGAGGGCGGGCAGGTTCGGTGGGGCCACCTGCCCGTCGGGGCCGACGGGGAAGAGCCCGACGTCGAAGGCCTGCTCGGTCAGCAGCGGCGGGATGACGCTGAGCGCCGCGCCCGTCAGGACGAGCACGACCGTGACGACGAGCGCCGTACGGTGCGGGCGGAAGAGTTCGGCGATGCGCCCGAGCAGGTGCGGGATCCGGGGGGCCGCCGCATTCTCGGCCCGCTGCGCGACCTCGTCGGCACCGCTGATCCGCGTGCGCGGCTTGCCGAACTTGCCGGTCTGCGCGCCCGGCGGGCTCTGGTGCATGCTCACCCGTCCACCCTAGGCGCGCCCACCGGAGCCGCGGCCGGGCGGTCGCGGCGCCGGTGCATCCGGTGCTGGAGCCGCATGCACGGCTCCCCGCAGTGCCTACCCCTTCGTGGAACCCGCGAGCAGGCCGCGGACGAAGTACCGCTGCAGGCTGAAGAACACGATCAACGGGATGACCAGCGACACGAACGCGCCCGCGGTGAGGCGTTGCCAGTCCTGGCCTCTCGTGCCGACCATCTCCGCCAGGCGTTGGGTGAGTGGAGCGACATCCTGTGTGCCGCCCGAGAAGATCAGGGCGACGAGCAGGTCGTTCCAGGTCCAGAGGAACTGGAAGATCGCGATGGAGGCGAGCGCGGGCACCGACAGCGGCAGCACGATGCGGAAGAAGATCTGCCCGTGGGTCGCCCCGTCGACGCGAGCCGCCTCGATGACCTCGCTCGGGATCTCCGCGATGAAGTTGTGCAGCAGGAAGATCGCCAGCGGCAGGCCGAACATCGTGTGCGCGATCCAGAGCGGCAGGTAGTTCTGCTCCGGGATGATCGGGATCACGTCGTGCAGCCACGCCTGCGCCGGGCGCAGGAAGGTCGAGAAGATCTGCAGCACCGGCACGAGCGCCATCTGCAGCGGCACGATCTGCAACGCGAAGATGAAGACGAACAGCGCCGCTGATCCCCGGAACTTGATCCACGCGAACGCGTACGCGGCCATGGAGGCCAGCACGATCGGGAAGATGGTCGCCACGAGCGCGATCGCGATCGAGTTCACGAGGTACGCCCCGAGCTGCGGCGAGGACGACGACGACGAGAACAGCACGTCGCGGTAGTTGTCGAGCGTGAATCCCGGGTTCTGGAAGATCGTCCACCACCCGGTGGTGCGGATCAGCTCGGCGGGGCGGAACGAGGACAGGAGCAGGCCGAAGGTCGGGATGGTCCACACGATCGCGATGATGAGCGAGACGATCGTGGCGGTCCGCGACGTGAGGCGCTTCTTGACGCGCGCGGTCTTGGTCGCCCCGAGCGTCATCGCCTCGGCGACGTCGTCTCCGACCGCGGTGGCGGAGGGCAGGTCGGCGGGTGCGATGCTCATCGGATCTCCCTCTGCTTCCGCAGCACGTTGACGTTGTACACGATGATCGGCAGCACGAAGATCAACAGGATGAGCGCGAGGGCCGAACCGCGCCCGATCTCGCTCGCCCGGAACGCCTGGGTGTACATCTCGTTCGCGACGACGCTCGTGTTGAAGTTTCCGGCGGTCATCGTGCGGACGATGTCGAAGACCTTCAGCGTCGCGATCGAGATCGTCGTCAGCACGACGACGATGGTCGGGCGGATCCCCGGCAGGGTCACGTTGGTGAACCGCTGCCAGGCGTTGGTGCCGTCGAGCTGAGCCGCCTCGACCTGCTCGGACGGGATGCCCTTGATCGAGGCACTGAGCAGCACCATCGCGAACCCGGTCTGGATCCAGATCATGACGACGATCAGCAGGATCGTGTTGATCGGGTCGGTCTGCATCCACTGCACCGGGTCCCCGCCGAACGCGACGACCATGGCGTTCAGCAGGCCGATCTGGTCGCCGACCCCCTTGTACTCGTAGACGAACCGCCAGATGATGCCCGCGCCGACGAATGAGATCGCCATCGGCATGAACAGGATCGCCTTGTAGTACCGCTCGCCGCGCGACCGGTCGATGAACACGGCGTACGCGAGCCCGACGAACGTCGCGAACGTCGGCACCAGCAGCACCCAGATGAACGTGTTGATCAGCGTGCGGATCGCCGCGGGCTGGGTGAACATCCAGACGAAGTTCTCGAGGCTGAAGTCGCCCGACTTGTCCTGGAACGCGAGGATGCTCGTGCGGATCGCCGGGTACACCAGGCCGATCGCGACGAGGATCAGCGCCGGGAGCAGGAAGCCCGCGAGCTGCCAGTAGTCGCGGCCCTTCTTCGGCGCCTTGTCGATGAAGAAGACGAGCAGTCCGATGACGGCCCCGAAGACTGCGAGCGCCATCACCACCTGCAGGATCTTGCCGAGTAGATCGGCCGTGGTCATGGTGCCTCCCGGGCTCGTCGTCGAATCTGGGTTGCCGAGGGGCGGGACTCGCGCCCCGCCCCTCGATCATGCCCCTTCGAGGGCTTCCCCTCCAGAGGCGCTCCGATGTTCAGCTGGTCGGCCAGCTGGCCTCGATGGTGTCGAGCACGCTCGTGGTGCTCTCTCCGCCGACCCAGGCCACGATGCCCTTCCAGAAGGAGTCGGCACCCACGGCACCGGGCATCAGGTCGGATCCGTCGAACCGGAACGTGGTCTCCGGGTCCTGCAGGATCTCGATGGACTGCACCAGCAGCTCGCTCGACGCGTTCTCCGGGTCGAGGCCCTTGTTGGCGCTGATCACGCCGCCGAGGCTGACGCGGTTGTTCGCCCAGGTGTCGCTCGACAGGTAGGCGCGCACGGCCTCGACCTCCGGAGCGTCGCGGAACGCGACCGGGAACTCGCCACCGCCGGTGACGGCCTGGCCGCTGTCGGCGTCGACGGGCGGGAGCAGGAAGCCGAAGACGTCGCCGTCGCTCGCGACCGTGACGTCACCCGTGGCGTCCGGGTCCCAGAAGGTCTCGTAGAACGAGGCCTGGTGGTGCAGCGAGCACTGGCCGTCGAGGATCGGGAGGCCGGCGGTCTGGAACGCCTCGGTGATCTGCGTCGAGACATCGCCGATGCCGCCGTTCACCATGTCCTCGTTCTTGAGGTACTGGCCCACCGCATCGAACGCCCCGGCGATCTGCGGGTCGTTGAACGGGATCTCGTGGGCGACCCACTGGTCGTACACGTCGGGGCCGCTCAGGCGCAGGACGTAGTCCTCGACCCAGTCGGTGCCCGGCCAGCCGGTGGCGTCACCCGACTCGAGCCCGACGCACCACGGCTTGTGGTCGCCCTCGGACGCGATCTTCTCGGAGAGCGACTTCAGCTCGTCGAGGGTCTTCGGGATCTCGTAGCCCTTCTCCTCGAACTCGGCCGGCGAGTACCAGATGTAGCCCTTGATGCTCGCCATGAGCGGAGCGGCGTAGGTCGTGCCGTCGACCGTCGCGTAGTCCTTCCAGACCGGAGCCCACCACTGGTCGATGTTGTCGATCACGGGCTGCGACGCCGGGATGGCCCATCCGCCCGCGACGAGTCGCTGGAGGAGGCCCGGCTGCGGGACGATGCCGATGTCGGGCGCGTTGCCGCCCTCGGCCAGGACCGCGATCTGCGCCTCGAACTCGCTCGAGCCCTGGTAGCTGACGTCGATGCCGGTGCACGTCGCGAAGTCCTTCCACGACTCGACGAGGCGGTCGGCCTCGAGGTCGAGGATGGTGCCCGAGATCGTGACCTCGGCCCCGTCGAACGTGCCGTAGTCCTCGTAGGGTCCGCAGTCGACGTCCGCCGCATCCTCCTCGGCGACGTCGCCGGTACATGCGGTGAGCGCGAGTCCGAGCGCAGCGGCTGCCACGACCGGAACCACCCATCGACGGTGCCGTGTGAGTCTCATGTCGTCTCCTCGTTGAGTGTGAGCAGGGGAACCCGGAACCGGTTCCATCGCCCACGGTAGGGCAGGTCCGTCGCCGCCCACAAGGGAGGCATGGTCACGTTTCGGCCAAGTCGGCGATTGGCGCAGACGGCGGCGGAGAGCGCTCCCACCGAATCGGCGCGGATGCCCGCGGCGCGTCGCCGAACGGCCGGGAACGTTTCCAGCGCGGGGCATCCGATGGCTATGCTCGGCCTCGGAACCACCCGACGGAGGGAGGCGTGCGATGGCTGCGATCGGCGACGTCGCCCGACTCGCGGGAGTGTCCAAGTCGACCGCCTCGCGGGCGCTCTCGGGCGGCGGACACGTCGCCGAGGAGACCCGGCTGCGCGTCGAGCGGGCCGCCGCCGAGATCGGCTACGTCGTCTCGCCGGCCGCCGCGAGCCTGGTGACCGGGCGCACGAAGAACATCGGCGTCGTGATCCCCTTCGTGAACGGCTGGTTCTTCGGCGAGGTGCTCGAGGGGATCGAGCGCGCGCTGCTCGCGGCCGGCTACGACCTGACGCTGTACAACGTCGCCGGAGGCGGCGAGGACCGGGCGCGCGTGTTCGACTACTTCCTCGCCCGGCGCCGGGTCGACGCGGTGATCGCGGTCGGGGTCGACCTCGACGCCCACGAGGTCGCGTCGCTCGAGCGCCGCGAGAAGCCCGTGCTGTGCCTCGGCGGCTACGCCGAGGGCACGCCCCGGATCTCGATCGACGACGTCGCCGCGGGACGCCTCGCCGCCGATCACCTGATCCAGCTCGGCCACACCAGGCTCGCCCACGTCGGGGGCACGGGCGCGGCACGATCCGTGCGGTCGGTCCCCGGCGGGCGCCGCCGCGGCTTCCTCG
This sequence comes from Agromyces sp. MMS24-JH15, assembly GCF_043518605.1. Lineage (GTDB taxonomy): Bacteria > Actinomycetota > Actinomycetes > Actinomycetales > Microbacteriaceae > Agromyces. The sequence continues at coordinate 1,784,687 of NZ_CP171358.1, read as the reverse complement.
AGGCGCTCTCGTCGGCGGGACTCGCGCCCGGCGGACGCGCGACCGTCGTCGAGGCCGAGATGACGATGCCCGGCGGACTGGCCGCGACGCTCCAGCTCCTCGGGCATCCCGGCCGACGCCCGACCGGGATCGTGGCCGCCTCGGACGAGCTCGCGTTCGGGGCGCTCCGCGCCGCCGAGCGCCTCGGCGTCGCCGTGCCGGGCGAACTCAGCGTCATCGGCATCGACGGACACGAGTACGCCGAGATGTTCGGGCTCACGACCGTCGAGCAGTACCCCGCCGAGCAGGGCCGGATCGCGGTCGACACGCTGCTGCGACTCCTCGCCGAGGGACCCGCCGACGACCCGCTCCCGGACTCCGGCGCGCCCCTGCCCACGCGGCTCGTGGTGCGCTCCACCACCGCGCGCGCGCCCCGCTGACCCGCGCCGCGCGCCTGCGCTCCCATCCGACCGCGCACCGCGCCGTTCGCTTGCGTCGTTCCCACGCCGCACGTCCCGGAACGCCGATCTGAGAAAGCCCTTTCTCAGGGGAATCTCCGCTTTGATCGGCCAATTCAAATGGGAGTATTGCGGAAACCGATTTCCCGATGCTAGAAATCTCGTCGACCCGAGATAGCGCTTTCTGAGGCATCCGGGCCGAGTGATCGAAGAGGATGACTGGAGGACGCACGTGGCGACGAAGCCCGCGCAACCCGTTCCGCCGCCAGGCGGACGACCCGAGAACGGGACCGGCCGATGAGCGCCATCGGCGAGCTGCGCCGAATGAAGGACACCGGCACCGGCACCGCCGGCACCGGCGTACGGCAGAAGAAGCAGAACACCGTCGCGTACCTGTTCCTGCTGCCCTGGTTCATCGGCCTCGCGCTCATCACGATCGGGCCGATGCTCGCCTCGCTCGGGCTCGCGTTCACGAAGTACAACCTGCTGAGCCCGCCGAAGTTCATCGGCACGCGCAACCTCGAGCGCATGCTCGAGGACGAGCGGCTCCACCACTCGCTCAGCGTGACGTTCCAGTACGTGTTCATCTCGGTGCCGCTGCAGCTGGCCGCCGCGCTCGCGCTCGCGGTCCTGCTCGACCGCGGCATGCGCGGCCTCGCCTTCTACCGGTCGGCGTTCTACCTGCCGAGCCTGCTCGGCGGCAGCGTCGCGATCGCGATCCTCTGGCGCCAGCTCTTCGGCGTCGACGGACTCGTGAACGTCGTGCTCGCGTGGTTCGGCATCGAGGGCCAGGGCTGGATCTCGAGCCCGGACACCGCGCTCGGCACGCTGATCCTGCTCAACGTCTGGACCTTCGGCGCGCCCATGGTGATCTTCCTCGCCGGACTCCGGCAGATCCCGTCGATGTACTACGAGGCCGCCGCGGTCGACGGCGCGAACCGCTGGCAGCAGTTCTGGCGCATCACGCTGCCGATGCTCACGCCGATCATCTTCTTCAACCTCGTGCTGCAGATCATCCACGCGTTCCAGTCGTTCACGCAGGCGTTCATCGTCTCGGGCGGCAGCGGCGGACCGGTCGACTCGACGCTCTTCTACACGCTGTACCTCTACCAGCGGGGCTTCGCGAACCTCGACATGGGCTACGCGTCGGCGATGGCCTGGCTCTTGCTGCTGATCATCGCCGCCTTCACCGCCATCAACTTCTGGGCCTCCAAGTATTGGGTTTTCTACGATGACGAAGATTGACCTCGAACCCGCCCCGATGACCGAGGCGATCGTCACGGGCGAGCCGACCGGCGCCATCCGAGCGGCCCGTCGGACCCGGCGTCCGTTCCGGAAGCCGGTGTCCTCGCTGGTGCGCCACGTGTTCCTGATCGCCGCGGCGATCCTCATGCTCTACCCGGTGATCTGGATGGTCGTGAGCTCGCTCCGCCCGTCCGAGGAGATCTTCCGCGAGCCGGGGATCGTGCTCGACAGCTTCGAGATCTCGAACTACGCCGACGGATGGAACGCCCTGTCGTACCCGTTCAACGTCTACCTGCTGAACTCGGCCCTGGTCGTGATCGGCAGCATCGTCGGCAACCTCGTCTCGTGCTCGCTCGCGGCCTACGCGTTCGCCCGGCTCGAGTTCACCGGCAAGCGGCTGTTCTTCGCGATCATGCTGCTCAGCATCATGCTGCCGATCCACGTGATCATCGTCCCGCAGTACGTGCTGTTCTCCCAGCTCGGCTGGGTGAACACGTTCCTGCCGCTGATCGTGCCGAAGCTGCTCGCGACCGACGCGTTCTTCATCTTCCTGATGGTGCAGTTCATCCGGGGCATCCCGAAGGAGCTCGACGAGGCCGCGCGCATCGACGGGGCGGGGCATCCTCGGATCTTCCTCCAGATCATCCTGCCGCTCATGGTCCCCGCGCTCGCGACGACCACGATCTTCACGTTCATCTGGACCTGGAACGACTTCTTCAGCCAGCTCATCTACCTGACGAAGCCCAACCTCTACACGATGCCGCTCGCACTGCGCGCGTTCATCGACGCGGACAGCACCACCAACTTCGGCGAGATGTTCGCGATGAGCGTCGTGAGCCTCCTGCCGATCTTCCTGATCTTCCTCGTCGGCCAGCGATTCCTGATCAAGGGCATCGCGACCACGGGGATCAAGTGACCGGGACGCCGGTCCGATCGCGCCGGGGCATCCGCCCTGCGCACCCGCTCCACCCCACACCCACGCACCACGAACCCATGCAACCGAAAGGAACCACCATGCGAGGCATCCCTCGTCGCCGCGCCGGCGTCATCGCCGCCCTCGGTGCGGCGACCCTGCTCGGCCTCACCGCATGCGCCGGCAGCGACGCCGGCGCACCCGCGGAACCGGAGCTGCAGCTCTCGGACGAGCCGGTCACCCTCTCCTTCATCTGGTGGGGCAACGACACCCGCCACGAGATCACCCAGAACCTGATCGCGCAGTTCGAGGAGGAGAACCCGAACATCACGATCGAACCCATCTACACCGACTGGGCCGGGTACTGGGACAAGCTGTCCACGTCGATCGCCGGCGGCGACACCCCCGACATCATCCAGATGGACGAGAAGCAGCTCTCCACCTACGCGGCCAACGGCGTGCTCGCGGACCTGGCCGGCTACTCGTCGATCCTCGGCACCGAGGACTTCCCGTCGGCCGTGCTCGGCACCGGCGCCCTCGACGGCACCCAGTACGGCGTGCCGGTCGGCATCAACTCGTACACGATCATCGCCAACAAGGACCTCCTGGCCCAGTACGGCGTGGATGTCCCGGACGACGAGGACTGGACGTGGGACGACTTCGTCGACACCGCGCTGGAGGTCTCGAAGGCCTCGGGCGGCGCGACCGTCGGCACCCAGTCGTGGGGCTTCGAGGACGGCGGCCTGAACAACTGGCTCCGCCAGCGCGGCAGCTCGCTGTTCTCGACCGACGGCAAGGTCGCCGCGACCGAGGAGGACCTCACCTCGTGGTGGGAGTTCCTGCTCGAGGCGACGTCGGCGGGCGCGACGCCCGACCCGTCGGCGACGCTCGAGCGCGAGACCGCCGGCCTCGCCGAGTCGTTCACCGCGACGAACCAGTCGGCGTTCGGCCCGTGGTGGTCGAACCAGGTGCAGGCGCTGCGCGCCGCGAGCGGCCAGGACCTCGTCGCGCTGCGCGTGCCGACGCTCGACGACGCCGAGGACGGATCCGCCTACTACAAGCCGTCCATGTTCTGGTCGGCGTCCGCCTCGACCGAGCACCCCGCCGAGGTCGCCACGTTCCTGAACTGGCTCGCCAACAGCGAGGACGCGGCCGACCTGCTGCTCGCCGAGCGCGGCGTGCCCGCCAACGAGAAGATCCGCGAGTACATCACGCCGAAGCTCGACGACGTCAGCAAGAGCGTCGTGAAGTTCCTCGACGACCTCGCGCCGATCGTCGGCGACGCCCCGCCCGCCACTCCCCCGGGCGGCGGCGCGATCGAGACGATCATCGACCAGCACACCCAGGCCGTGCTGTTCGGGCAGGAGACGCCCGAGGATGCCGCCGCGGCGTTCATCGAGGAGCTCCAGCAGGCGCTCGACGACGCCGCGATCTGATCCGACCGGATCCGACCGGATCCGCTCCGCTCCGATCCCCAGACGCGACGCCTCCCCCGTCGCAGCCGACGGTTCTCCCGGACCGTCTCCCGGCGGCACCCCCGTCCGGTCCCTCCCGGGCCGGACGGGGGCCCGCCACCCGAGCGGCTGCCGCGACTGCCTGCGCGGCAGCCGCTCACCCCTCCGCGGTCCCGGCCCGCAGCGGCCCCCGCTCCCCATCGCGGCCCCACAGCCCGACCCGATCCCCACGCGTGCCGCCCGCGGCGGCGCGCGAACCCGCGTACGTTCGTTCCTGATCCACCGAATCCCGGAGGTCCCCGTGCCCAGACCGTCGTCCCGCCCGGTCACCATCGCCCAGGTGGCCGAGTACGCCGGCGTCTCCCAGGCATCCGTCTCGCGGGTCCTCAACCGCAACCTGACGGTCGACCCCGCGATCGCCGCCAAGGTGCGCGACGCGGTCGAGACGCTCAACTACTCGCCCAGCCAGACCGCGCGCAACCTGGTGAGCGGGCGGAGCAACACGGTCGCGCTCGTCGTCCCCGACCTCGAGAACCCGATGTTCCAGGGCGTGCTCAAGGGCCTCAGCCGCGAGGCCGCGCTCGACGGGTACCGCGTGCTCGTGGCCGACACCGCCGAGCGCGTCGCCGACGAGGAGGAGATCGCCCTCGAGGCGCGCTCCCGCTGCGACGCGCTCGTGCTCGTCTCGCCGCGCATGCCCTCCGAGCGGCTCGAGGCCCTGATCGCCCGGTCTGGGCCGGCCGTGGTCGTCAACCGGCCGGTCTCGAGCGACCCGGCGGCCGAGCTCAGCGTCGACTACGAGTTCGCGGCGCGCACGCTCGCCGAGCACCTCGCGACGTTCGGCCACACGCGCATCGCCTATCTCTCGGGGCCCCCGCAGGCCCACGCGGACCGCCAGCGCCGGCGCGGACTCGCCGACGTCGCGGCCCGCTACCCCGGCGTCGAGATCTTCGACCTCGCCGCGGGCAGCCAGGTCGAGGACGGCTATCGCGCCGCCGACGCGCTGCTCGCCGCGGGCGCGACCGCGGCGATCGCGTTCAACGACCTGGTCGCGCTCGGGCTGCTCGCGCGGCTCCGCGAGCTCGGCGTCGACGTGCCCGGGGAGGTCTCGGTCGCGGGCGTCGACGACATCCCGCTCGCGCGGTTCTCGGCCCCCGCGCTCACCTCCATGTCCATCCCCCGGATCGAGATCGGCGCCCAGGCGTGGCGGCGCCTGCGCGACGCGATGGCCGGCGCGCCGGCGACGCATCCGCTCTCCTACCGCCCGATCCTCGAAATGCGCGGCAGTACCGGCCCCGCCCCCGAGTCGACCGGCTGGCTCAGCCCCGGCCGCCCGGTGCTGCGCATCGGCGACGGCATCGTCGCCCGCTACGACGAGGGCACGACGATCGACAGCGTGCTCTCGCCGCGCCCGTTCCTGCACCCGGTGACCACGCTCGCCGGCGTGCGCGTCACCGACAGCCACCCCACCGACCACCTGCACCACTTCGGCATCGGCGTGGTCCTGCCCGACGTCAACGGCACCTCGTACTGGGGCGGCCGGACCTACGTGCAGGGCGTCGGCTCGATCATGCTCGAGAACCAGGGGCGGCAGCGTCGCGACGAGCTCGAGGTCGACGGCGAGACGCTCGTCGAACGCCTCACCTGGCTCGACGAGCGCGAGATCGCGCAGCTCAGCGAGACCCGCACCATCACCGGCCGCCCGGTGCACGACGCCGCGGGCCGCGAGGCCTGGGCGCTCGGCTGGCGGAGCGGCCTGCACGCGAACTTCGGCGCGCTCGAGCTCGGCTCGCCGGCGACGAACGGCCGCGACGGTGCCGGCTACGGCGGCGTGTTCTGGCGTTTCCCGCACTGGAACGCGGTCGTCGTGACCGAGGACGGCATCGGCGAGGAGCTCGCGCACGGGTCGCTGTCGCCGTGGCTCGCGGTCGTCGACGCCGAGCGCGACGTGACGGTCGTGCTGGTCCAGGCCGGCGACGACGCACCGCTGCCGTGGTTCGCGCGCGTGTCCGAGTACCTCGGCGTCGGCCCCGCGGTCGCGTGGGACGCGATCCGCACGATCGCCGAGGGCGGCCGGCTGGTCCTCGGCCTCGACGCGCTCCTGGTGGACCGCACGGTCACCGACGCCGGCGAGCTCGCCGAGCTCGCGCGGCTCGCGCGCCCGGTCGGCCCCGAGGCCCCGCTTCCGCCGGCGCGCCCGGCACCGCGCGCATGAGCGCGGGCGAGCGGATGATCCGCATCGGCGTCGCCGGCATCCACGGGCACGGGGCGACGCATGTCCGGGCGGCGCTGGAGCTCGAGGCATCCGGCCGGGCCGTGCTCGCCGCGGTCGCGGACCCGACGCCGCGGCCGGAGGACGCGTTCGCCGCGCACGTGCGCCGATACGCCGACGCCGGCGAGATGATCGCGGCGGGCGGGCTCGACGTCGTCGTGCTCTCGACGCCGATGCACACGCACCTGCCGCTCGCGCTCCAAGCGCTCGAGGCGGGCATGCACGTGCTGCTCGAGAAGCCGCCGACGCCGACCCTCGACGACTTCCACCGGCTCGTCGAGGCATCCGAGCGCACCGGACTCGGCGTGCAGGTCGGATTCCAGAGCCTCGGCTCGGCCGCGGTGCCGTTCGTGCGGTCCCTGATCGCGGACGGCGCGATCGGCGAGGTCGCAGGCTACGGCGCGCTCGGCACGTGGCTGCGCACCGAGGCCTACTGGCGGCGCGCCCGCTGGGCGGGCCGGCGCGAACTCGACGGCGTGCCCGTCGTCGACGGCGTCGTGACGAACCCGCTCGCACACGCGACCGCGACGGCGCTCGCGATCGCGGGCTCGACGCGCGAGGCGGATGTCTCGGACGTGCGACTCGACCTGCACCGCGCGAACGCGATCGAGGTCGACGACACGTCGTCGTTCGTCGCCGGGCTCGCGGACGGGCGCTCGCTCGCCGCCGCGCTCGTGCTCACCGCGCCGAGGCGGAGCGAGCCCTGCGTGATCGTCGACGGCAGCGCGGGACGGATCGTGCTCTGGTACACGCTCGACCTCGTCCAAGTGGTCCCCGGCGACGGCGGCCTGCCCTGGACCACGGCGCACGACCGTGCGAACCTGCTCGCCGACCTCGTCGAGCATGCGGCGACGGGCTCGCCGCTGCTGGTCCCGATCGCCTCGACGGGCGGGTTCATGCGCGTGCTCGAGGCCGTGCGGCTCGCCCCGGCGCCGACGCCGATCGACCCCGCGTTCGTCGCGCGGCGCGTCGACGACGACGGCGAGGCGCACCTCGTGGTCGCGGACGTCGAGGCCTGGGCCGAGCGCGTCGTGGTCGAGGGCCGGACGTTCGCCGAGCTCGGGGCGCCCTGGGCCTGAGGCGGACGGCTCAGTCCGCGTCGCCGAGCGCGACGGCCTCGGCGGACTCCTCGGCGTGCGGCCGGGACGCGTCGGCGCGCTGGAGCGCGCGGCCGCCGAGCGCGATGATCGCGAGCGCGACCAGCACGACCGCCGCGGCGAACACGAACGGGATCGCGACCCCGAGCCATCCGCCGATCAGCGCGGCCACCGGCGGCGCGATCGCGCCGCCGAGGAAGCGGACGCCCGAGTAGGCGGACGACGCGACGGGACGCGGCAGGTCGGTCGCTTCCATCGAGCACTCGGTGAGGACGGTGTTCAGGATGCCGAGCAGCAGCCCGCCGACGATGACGCAGGCGATGAGCCCGGGCACCGAGCCGGCGAACACGGCGGCGAGCACGAGCACGAACGCGAGGAGCGGCAGGATCGTCTTCAGCACCGTGGTGCGGCGCATGCGCGCGGTGAGGAACGGGGCACCCCAGACCGACGTGACGGCGACTGCGATGCCCCAGCCGCAGAAGATCAGCCCGAGCGCGATCGCCGACCCCATGCCCTCGGCCTCGAGCACGAACGGCGTGTACGCGAGCAGCACGAAGAAGCCCATGTTGTAGAAGAACGCGGCCGACGCCATGACGCCGAGGCCCGGCGTCGCGAGTGCGCGGAACGGCGCGGTCAGCCGGGTCGGCGCGCCCCGCTCGGGCTCGCGCCGCAGCAGCACGGTGATGACGACGAACGCGATGGCCATGAGCACCGCGGTGCCGAAGAACGGCGCGCGCCACGAGACGCTGCCGAGCAGGCCGCCGATGAGCGGCCCGATCGCGATGCCGAGGCCGAGCGCGGCTTCGTAGAGGATGATCGCGGCGGCGGCGCCGCCGGAGGCGGCCCCGACGATCGTCGCGAGCGCGGTGGAGATGAAGAGCGCATTGCCGAGGCCCCACCCGGCGCGGAACCCGATGATCTCGTCGACGCTGCCGGAGAACCCGGCGAGCGCGGCGAACACCACGACGACGGCGAGGCCGATGAGGAGCGTCTTCTTCGCCCCGATCCGGGTGGACACCCAGCTCGTGAAGAACATCGCGAGGCCCGTGATCGCGAGGTAGGTCGTGAAGAGCAGCTCGGTCTGCACGGGCGTCGCGTCGAGGTCGCGCGCGATCGCGGGCAGGATCGGGTCGACGAGGCCGATGCCCATGAACGAGACGACGGCCGCGAACGCGACGGCCCACACGGCCATGGGCTGCTTCAGGATCGAGGGGCGCGCGGCGGGGGCGCCCGGCCCGACGGGGGCGTCCGGCGGGACGACGGAGCCGGGCGGGACGGCTGCGACGGCGGCGGTGTCGGGATGGCCCGGTGCGGTCGTGGTCACGCGACGGCACCGCCGGCCTGGTCGGCGTCGGCGCGTTCGAGGCGTTCGCGGATGATCTCGGCGGAACGCGCGAGCGCGGCGAGCTCATCGGACTCCAGGTCGGCGAAGCGCGGCGCGAGCTCCGCCGCGAGCTCGTCGCGCCAGGCTGCGAGGGCGGCCAGGCCCCGCGGGTCGGCGTTGATCAGCCAGGCGCGGGCGTCGTCGCGGTCGGCGATCCGGCGGATCCAGTTGCGCTCGTCGAGCGTGTGCACGAGCTTCGTCATGGTCGGCTGGCTGACCCGGCTCGCCTTCGCGAGCTCCCCGAGGCGGAGCGGGCCGTGGTCGCGCAGCACGCTGAGCGTGCGCCAGACGGCGGGCGACTCGGTGCTGCCGGTTGCGGTGGCGGCCAGGCGGGTGAGCCGGTGGCTCAGCGAGACGAGGTCGCCGATGAGGGTCGTGAGTTCATCGGAGTTCGGCATCCCGCAAGTATATAGCCAAACTATCTATATGCTTGCCCGGCCAGCACGCGTGGCGGATTCCCGTGAGGCACCTCGGTCTCAGGGTCCACCCTCAGGCGGTGTTCGCGACGGCGTCGTACGCTCCGAAGCACGTTCCCCCGGTCTCGACGGCATCAGGAGGAAACCATGACGACCGACAGCACTGCGACGACCCCCGCGGGCACCTTCTCGGTGTCCGACGGGACGACCCTCCAGCGGCTCGCGCACGCCGGCGGGTACACCGGGCCCAACGACGGGGTCCCCGGGCCGAACACCTGGAAGGGACTCCAGCAGGTGGGGAAGGGCTACGGCTACGCCGGGCACCTCGACGGTGTCCCGGGGCCGGCCACCTCGGAGGCGCTCCAGCGTCTCGCGACCAAGGGCGGGTACACCGGCCCGATCGACGGGATCATGGGGCCGAACTCCTGGAAGGGGGTTCAGACCGTCCTCACGTGGTTCGGCTACGCGGGGCCCATCGACGGCATCCCGGGGCCGGCCACGAACCTCGCGCTCCAGGTCCTCGGCCGCATCGGCGGCTACATGGGGCCGTACGACGGCGTCCTCGGGCCGAACTCCTGGACGGGCGTGCAGACCGTCCTCACGGGCACCGGGTACGCGGGTCCGATCGACGGCGTCCCGGGGCCCAACACGTGGAAGGCCCTGCAGCGCATCGCCCGGCGCGGCGGCTACACCGGGCCGATCGACGGCGTTCCCGGGCCGAACACCTTCGCGGGGCTCGCCGCCCTCCTGCTCCGGAGCGAGCACGACTGAGCGGCACGGTCCCACCGACGACGGATGCCCCGTGCCGAACGAATCGGCACGGGGCATCCGTGTGGTGCAAGGGTGACGCGGTCACCTCGAGCATCGATCCCGCTCGCGCGGGAGCGGATTACTTGAGGGTGACGGTGGCGCCGGCGGCCTCGAGGGCCTCCTTCGCCTTCTCGGCGGCTTCCTTGTTCGCGCCCTCGAGCACGGCCTTGGGAGCGCCGTCGACGACGGCCTTGGCCTCGCCGAGGCCGAGCGAGGTGAGCTCGCGGACGGTCTTGATGACCTGGATCTTCTTGTCGCCGGCAGCCTCGAGGATGACGTCGAAGGAGTCCTTCTCCTCAACCTCTTCGGCAGCGTCGCCAGCGCCGCCGGCAACGGCGACGGGAGCGGCAGCGGTGACCTCGAACTTCTCCTCGAACGCCTTCACGAACTCGCTGAGCTCGACAAGCGTGAGACCGGCAAACTGCTCGAGCAGCTCTTCGGTGGTGAGCTTCGCCATGATGTATCTCCTAGATTTCTGGGGTTTTCGTGTCGAGATCGTCGGGCGCTTACGCGGCCTCGGCGGTCTCCAGCTTTTCGCGAAGCGCGTCGATGGTGGCGGCAGCCTTGCCCATCGTCGCCTTCAGCATTCCCGCTGCCTTCGCAAGCAGAACCTCGCGGCTCTCGAGCGAGGCGTACTTGTTGACCTCGTCGGCGTCGAGGGTCTTGCCCTCGAAGACGCCGCCCTTGATCACAAGATTCGGGTTCGCCTTGGCGAAGTCACGCACGGCCTTGGCGGTGGCGACGAAGTCGCCGTGCACGAAGGCGACGGCGGACGGACCGGTGAGGTCGTCGTCCAGCGTCGTGATCCCCGCGTTGTTCGCGGCGATCTTGGTCAGCGTGTTCTTCACCACGGCGTAGCTCGCGTCCTGACGGATGTTGTTGCGCAGCTGCTTGAGCTGGGCAACCGTCAGGCCGCGGTATTCGGTCAGCAGAACGGCGGCAGAGCTCTCGAACAGGTTCGTGAGTTCGGCAACCGAGGCTTCCTTGTTCGCCATGGCCACTCCTTGTGTACTCAACGTGCATCGCGGGAGCGATGCACGGCCTCGGAGCGCTGGAAGCTTCGGAAAATGAGAAGAGCTCCGGCGCAGACGCGCGGAGCTCGAACCAATGAAGGCAAGTCTTCGTCACACCTGCGCGGGCCCCTGCATTCACAGGACTTCGGTCGAACTCGCACGCGAGCACGACAACCAGCGGTCTTCGGCTCCGTCAAGGGTAGCGGATGCCTCGCCTGCGGCCAAATCGGCACGGGGAACGCCCAGGCGGGGCATCCTCGCTCCACCGCCTCGCGGAACGGCGAGGCGCGCATCGCCCGACCGCGGGAATAGTTGACCGATGTCCAAAGTTGACATGATGCAACCAATTACATATGGTTGACGGAAATCAACTTTCCCATCGGAGGATCCCCTTTTGTCCGCTGTCTCCGACACGTCATCGCCGGCACAGGCCGAGCGCACCCCGCGCGAGGTGTTCGTCGCGCTGTCCGGCCTCATCGTCACCATGTTCCTGGCCGTCCTCTCGGGCACCGTCGTCTCGACGTCGATGCCCCGTATCGTCTCCGACCTCGGCGGCGACCAGTCCGCCTACACCTGGGTCATCACCTCGAGCCTGCTCGCGACCGCGGTCACGACGCCGATCTGGGGCAAGCTCGCCGACCTCGTGAACCGCAAGGTCCTGCTCCAGCTCGCCATCGGCTTCTTCGTCGTCGGCACCGCGATCTCCGGATTCGCGCAGGACGCCGGCACCCTCATCGCGGTGCGCGTCATCCAGGGCATCGGCACCGGCGGCCTCATGTCGCTGGTCATGATCGTCGTGGCGCTGATCATCTCCCCGCGCGAGCGCGGCAAGTACATGGGCATCGTCGGCGGCATCATGGCCGTCGCCACGATCGGCGGTCCGCTGCTCGGCGGCGTCGTCACCGACGCCTGGGGATGGCGCGCCAACTTCTTCCTGCCGCTCCCGCTCGCGGTCGTCGCGCTCCTGCTGATCCAGTTCACGCTGCACCTCCCGAAGACGCCGAAGCGTCCCGTGAAGATCGACTACCTCGGCATCGTCCTGATGGCGGTCGGCGTCTCGCTCGCGCTCGTCTGGGTGACCCTCGGCGGCAAGGACGAGTCGGCCGGCGGGTTCGCCTGGGACTCGGCCCAGAGCCTCATCATGATCGGCGTCGCCGCCGCATCGCTCATCGCGTTCGTCGTCGTCGAGTTCCTGGTCGCCGAGCCCATCGTCCCGATGTCGCTCTTCAAGAACCGCACCTTCACGCTCGCGGTGCTCGCCTCGATCGCGATCGGCGTCGCGATGTTCGCGACGAGCATCTTCCTCGCGCAGTACTTCCAGCTCGCGCGCGGCGCGACCCCGACCGAGTCGGGCCTCATGAGCATCCCGATGATCATCGGCCAGATGGGCGCCTCCATCGTGGTCGGTGCGCTGATCAGCAAGTTCGGCCGCTGGAAGGGCTTCATGCTCGCCGGGTCGGTGCTCGTCATCGCGGGGTCGTACCTGCTGACCACCTTGCACTACGACACCGACTTCGTCTGGGTGAGCGTCTACATCTTCGTGCTCGGCGCCGGCCTCGGCATGGTCATGCAGAACCTGACCCTCATCGTGCAGAACGACACCCCCGCCTCGCAGCTCGGCGCCGCGTCGTCGAACGTGAACTTCTTCCGTTCGATCGCCGGCACCGTCGGCGTGACGATCATGGGGTCGCTCCTCGCGACCGAGGTGAAGACCAACATCACCGACGGCTTCGAGGGCTTCGTGCCGACGACGCCCGAGGAGGTCGAGGCACTCAAGGGCCTGGCCACCGGCACCCTGCCGAAGGTCGACGAGCTGCCCGACACCATCCGCGTCATCATCGAGAGCTCCTACGCGACCGGCATCGCCAGCGTGTTCTGGATCGTCGTGCCGCTCGCGGTGCTCAGCCTCCTCGCGATCGCGTTCCTGCCGAACAAGCGCCTCTCGACGAAGTCGGCCGCGCAGTCGCTGCAGGAGGAGGCCGAGGACGCCGTCATCGACCTCGCCGAGGCGGAGGTCGGCGCGTCCGTCGCGTCGACGGCGGAGCTCGTCGAGGAAGCGGAAGCCGAGCTGCGGGCCGCGCGCGAACCCGTCGGCGTCGCCACCGGCTCGGTGTCGTCGATCGACGGCACGGATGCCCCGGGAGCACGTCGCTAACATGGCCCTCATGACCGCCGATCCTGCCCTCGACGCCGCCGTCGCGGCCGTCGAGGAGCAGTTCGGCATCGTGTTCAACCGGGCGCGCGTGATCTGGGCGGAATCGGCCAAGCAGGTGCATCCCGAGCTGCAGCCCGCGGGCTACAAGCTGCTCGCGAGCATCGTGCGGGCCGGCTCCACGAACGCGCACGCCCTGTCGGAGCATCTCGACATGGACAAGAGCGCGGTCAGCCGCCAGGTGCGCCAGCTCGAGGAGCTCGGACTCGTCGAGAGCCGCGCCGACGAGCGCGACGGGCGCGCACGCGTGCTCGTCGCCACGCCGCTCGCGAACGAGCGGATCGCGACGGTCCGCGCCGCGAACCAGGAGCGGCTGCACACCGCGCTCGCGGGACGTTCGGTCGAGGAGCTCACGATCCTCGCCGACGTGCTGCGGATCGTCGGCTCCGGCTGACGCATCCCGTCGACGACGAACGGCCCGCCCCATCGGGGCGGGCCGTTCGCGTCTCCGCCGGCCGATCGCCCGCAACCCCCTCGACGGGTGTCGGTGGGCGCGGGTAGACCGGGTGGATGGACATCGAGCACCTGAATCCGCCGACCCTCCACGTGAATCCCGCCTTCAGCCAGGGCGTCCTCGTCCGTGGCGACCACGACACCCTGTACGTCGGCGGCCAGAACGGCACGGACGCCTCGGGCGCGATCGTCGAAGGCGGGCTCGGCGAGCAGTCGAAACAGGCCCTCCGCAACGTGCTTGGGGTGCTGGCCGCCGCGGGCGCCGACCAGACGAACGTCGTGCGACTGGCGATCTACCTCGCCGCGGGCGAGTCCGCCGATGCGGGCTTCGCGGCGTCCGCCGAGGTCTGGGGGCCGCATGCGACCGCGGTGACGGTCCTGCGCGTGGCGGACTTCGCCCGGCCGGGAGTGCTCGTCGAGATCGAGGCGATCGCGGCGATCCCGCGCTGAGCGCTGGGGCAGCGCAGCGAGGACCCCTTCCCGGTGATCGAGGAGCGCCCGAGCGCAGCGAGGACCCCTCCCGGTGATCGAGTAGCGCCCGAGCGCAGCGAGGACTCCCCCGGCGATCGAGTAGCGCCCGATCGGAGCGAGGACCCCTTCCCGGTGATCGAGTAGCGCCCGAGCGCAGCGAGGATCCCTTCCCGGTGATCGAGTAGCGCCCGAGCGGAGCGAGGACGCGTATCGAGATCGGGTCACCATGGTCTCGATACGCGTCGCCTCCGGCGGCGCTACTCGACCACCGGGAGGGCGCCTCCGGCGACGCTACTCGACCACCGGACGAGGGCGGCTACTCGACCACGGGGCGGGAGTCGAGCGGGAGCTCGACGGTGAATGCCGTCCGGCCCGGCTCGCTCTCGACGACGACCTCGCCGCCGTGCGCGTCGACGACCGCCTGCACGATCGCGAGGCCGAGGCCCGTGCTGCCCGCTCGGCGCGAGCGCGAGCTGTCGCCGCGCACGAACCGCTCGAACAGCGAGTCCCGCACCTCGGGGTCGATGCCCGGTCCGTCGTCGACCACGACGATCCGCGCCGCGTCCGGTGCCCGCGTCAGGCGGACCTCGACCGAGGTCCCGGCGGGCGTGTGCACGCGCGCGTTCGCGAGCAGGTTCGCGAGGACCTGCCGGAGCCGCGGCTCGTCGCCCGTCACGGACACCGGATCGTCGGCGACGACCGACCACTCGTGATCGGGCCCCGCGACCTGGGCGTCGCCCACCGCGTCGGCCACGAGCGAGCGCAGGTCCACGGGCAGGCGTTCGAGCTCGCGTCCCTCGTCGAGTCGGGCGAGGAGCAGGAGGTCCTCGACGAGCTCGGTCATCCGCAGCGACTCCGACTCGATGCGCCCGATCGCGCGGACGACGTCGTCGGGGAGCTTCCCGCCGTGCAGGCGCGTGAGCTCCGCGTAGCCGCGGATCGACGCGAGCGGCGTGCGCAGCTCGTGCGAGGCATCCGCGACGAACCGGCGCACCTTGCGCTCCGACTGCTCGCGCGCGCTGAGCGAGGCGCCCACGTGCCCGAGCATGCGGTTGAACGCGGTGCCGAGCCGGCCGACCTCGGTGCGGGGATCGTCGACCGCGACGCGCTCGTCGAGGTCGACGTCGCCGCGTTCGAGCGGGAGCTCGGACACGCGCTGCGCCGCCGCGGTCACGCGCTCGAGCGGAGCGAGCGCGCGGCTGATGACGACCCAGCCGACCCAGATCGCGAGCGCGAGGCCGATGATCGCGACGAGGCTCGTCGTGAGCGCGAGCTGCGCGGTCGCCGCGGTCACGTCGGCGAGCGGGAGCGCGAGCACGATGGTCACGCCGTTCCAGTCCGGACGGGTCGTCGCCTGGGCGCGGAACGGGCCGAGCTCGCCGACCTCGACGGTGTGCGCCTCGCCGTCGGCGGGGACCCCCGCCAGCACGTCGGTGTACTCGTCCGGCAACTGGAGGACCCGCCCGTACTCGGCGATGTAGAGCGCGGTCGCATCGCCCGAGGCCCGGGTGACCGCGGCGAGCGTCCCCGCCTCCTGGCCGGGGATGTTGAGCACCACGCCGGGCAGGTCGGACGTGTCGTCGCGTCCCGGCGGCTGCCGCTGGAGCGCGAACCCCGCGCGATCGACGGCCTGCTCGAGGTCGGCGTCGAGCCGGTCGACCGCGGCGTTGTGGAACACCGCGACGCTCGCCACACCGACGATCGCGCTCACGGCGACGAGCAGCGTCCCGAGGACGAGCAGCAGGCGGCCGCGGAGCGACAGCGGCGCGCGGCCCGCGGGCGGGGCATCCGTCGCCGTTCCCGCGTCGCCGGGACGCGACGGGCCACCCGGCCGCGACGACCCACCTGGACTGGGGGGCCCGGCCGGGCGCGACGGGCCGGCGGGGGCCCCGGCCTGCGCGGCGCGCGCCGCAGCCGCGTGGCCGGGGTCGCCGGGGCGGGTCATCCGACCGCCTTGAGCATGTAGCCGGCTCCGCGCACCGTGTGGATCATGGGGTCGCGGCCCGCGTCGATCTTCTTGCGGAGGTACGAGATGTACAGCTCGACGACGGTCTCGCGGCCGCCGAAGTCGTACGACCACACGCGGTCGAGGATCTGCGCCTTCGACAGCACGCGGCGCGGGTTGCGCATGAGGAAGCGGAGCAGCTCGAACTCGGTCGCGGTGAGCTCGATGGGCGTGCCGTCGCGCTCGACCTCGTAGGAGTCCTCGTCGAGCGAGAGGTCGCCGACGCGCAGCACCGGGTCGCGCTGGGCGGCGAGCGTGAGGGTCGAGCGGCGGATGAGCCCGCGCACGCGCGCCACGACCTCCTCGAGGCTGAACGGCTTGGTGACGTAGTCGTCGCCGCCGGCGGTGAGCCCGGCGATCCGGTCGTCGAGCGAGTCCTTCGCGGTGAGGAAGAGCACCGGCACCTCGCTGCCGTCGGCGCGCAGGCGCTGCAGCACCTCGAGTCCGTCGATGTCGGGCAGCATGATGTCGAGCACGATCGCGTCGGGGCGGAACTCGCGCGCGAGGCGCACGGCCGAGAGGCCGTCGCCCGCGGTGCGGACGTCCCAGCCCTCGTAGCGCAGCGCCATCTTCAGCAGGTCGGTGAGGGATGCCTCGTCGTCGACGACGAGCACCCGCACCATCGAGCCGTCCGGCTTCTGGAGCTGCGGGGCGTGGTGGAGTTGCTCGTTCGTCATGGTTCCAGTATCCGCGTCGGGCTATGCGTTCCCTATGGGCCGCCTGAGGGACGCCCGGGCTCCGCCCAGCCCGCGCAGGTAGCCTTGCCGGATGCCGCAGACCTCCGCCTCGCCCGCGACCGCGCCCGGATCCACGCCTCCGCTCGGGCTCCTGCTCGACGTCGACGGCCCGATCGCGAGCCCGCTCACGCGTTCGATCGCGATCCCCTCCATCGTCGAGGACCTCGTCCGGCTCGCGACCGCGGGCGTGCCGATCGTGTTCAACACGGGCCGCTCCGACGCGTTCCTCCGCGACGAGGTCGTCGGCCCGCTCGTCGCCGCGGGCCTGCCCGAGCACGCGCGCGTGTTCGCGGTGTGCGAGAAGGGCGCGGTGTGGTTCGAGATCACGTCGGCCGGCATGGGCGAGCTCAGCGTCGACGGCGACCTCGCGGTGCCCGAGCCGATCGGCCGCGCGGTCGAGGCCCTCGTCGCCGAGCGCTTCGCCGACCACGTCTTCTTCGACGACACGAAGCGCGCGATGGTCTCGGTCGAGCAGCGCACGGATGTCTCGGGCGACGCGTACCGCCCGGTGCAGCGCGACTTCGACGCGCGCGCGTTCGCCGAGTTCGAACGGCACGGGCTCGGCGTGACCGACGGTTCGCGCGAGGCGCCCTCGCCGGGCGGCGACGTGGACTACCGCATCGACGCGACCATCATCTCGACCGACATCGAGTCGGTCGTGCTCGGGAAGGACCTCGGCGCGCGCCGCGCGATCGACTGGCTCGAACAGCACGGCACCCTGCCGGTCGCCTGGCGGACCGTGGGCGACTCCCGCACCGACTACGCGATGGCCGACTGGCTGCACCGCAACGGGTTCGAGGTCGCGCACGTCGACGTGCGCCCGGCCGACGGCGTCCCCGAGACGCCCTATCCCGTGCTCACCGCGGGCGACCTCGTGCACGACGAGGCCGGAGCGGCGTTCCTCGCCCGGTGGGTCGACATGGTGCACGGCCGCGCCGCGCACGACCGCGACGTGGCCTGAGGTCCCGGGGCGGCGCGGGCGGGGCCCCGGCGCCGTCGACCGCGCCGCGCGCCGTCGCGAGACGGGCGGGCACGCATGGCGCATCCATAGGAACGGGAAAGGGTCGGCAAAGGCGGGATCCGTACGGTCGAGCGCGGCGGCACCGACCGGTGCCCGCACCCCGACCCCAGGGATCCCCATGTTCTTCACCTACCTTCGGCGCGAACTCGCCGGGCGCCGCAGACAGACCGCGATCATCGCGATCGGCATGGCACTCGCGATCGCGCTGGTCATGATCGTGAACTCCGTCTCGGCGGGCGTGCGCGACGCGCAGGCGTCCGTCCTGCAGTCCGTCTACGGCGTCGGCACCGACCTCACCGTGAGCCAGACGCCGACCCCGCCCGAGGAGGGCGGCGATGGCGGTCCGCAGCGCTTCGAGTTCGGCGCCGACGACGGCACGACCACCGACGGCTCGACCCAGGTCAGCCAGTCCCGGCTCACCGCCGGGTTCGGCAGCTCGACGTTCGACGCGTCCGCCCTCGAGACCGTGCAGGGCGTCGACGGCGTCTCCGCCGCGTCCGCCGCGCTGTCGCTGAACAACATCTCGTTCTCGGGCGAGCTGCCCGACTTCCAGCAGGGCGGCGACGGCTCGCAGCAGGGACCCTCGACCGACCAGACCCAGCAGCAGCCCCCGCAGGGCGGCTTCGACGGCGCCGGGGGCAGCGCCTTCGACGTCGACAACTTCACCGTGCTGGGCATCGACCCGGCCGGCGACGCCGTCGGCCCGCTGTCGTCGGTCGAGCTCGCCGAGGGGCGCGGGCTCGAGGCATCCGACGCCGGCCAGGCCGTCGTCGTGCTCGACGCCGACTACGCGACCAGCGCGGAACTCGCCGTCGGCGACACGCTGAACATCGGCGGCACCGACTTCGAGGTCATCGGCACGGTCACCTCGACCTCGGCCGACGCGTCGACCGCGTCGAACGCGTACATCCCGCTCGACCTCGCCCAGTCGCTGTCCGGCGAGGACGGCATGGTCTCGAGCATCTACGTCCAGGCCACCTCGAGCGACCAGATCTCGGCCGTGCAGGCCGACATCGAGGCGGCACTGCCCGACGCGACCGTGAGTTCGCAGTCCGACCTCGCGTCGAACGTCTCGGGGTCGCTCGCCAGCGCCTCCAGCCTCATCGCGAACCTCGGCCTGTGGCTGTCGATCGCGGTGCTCGCCGCGGCGTTCCTCATCGCGATCCTGTTCACCATCCAGGGCGTCACGCGGCGCACGCGCGAGTTCGGCACCCTGAAGGCGATCGGCTGGTCGAACGGCCGCATCACCGGGCAGGTCGCGGGCGAGTCGCTCGTGCAGGGCCTCATCGGCGGCACCGTCGGCCTCGTGGTCGGCCTCGCCGGCATCTGGATCATCAACCTCATCGGCCCGACCCTCGGCGGCAGCGCCACCGGCGGCTCGCTGGCGGCCGGTCCCGGCGGCCAGGGCGGTCCGGGCGGTCAGGTCGGCGGTCCGTTCGGGCGCGCGGCGGAGGCCGCGAACTCCACGACCGAGGTCGTGCTCAACGCCCCCGTCACGGTCGGCGTCATCGCGATCGCCATCGGCCTCGCGGTCCTCGGCGGACTCCTCGCGGGCGCGATCGGCGGCTGGCGGGCATCCCGGCTGCGGCC
Source organism: Agromyces sp. MMS24-JH15 (assembly GCF_043518605.1). Taxonomy (GTDB): domain Bacteria; phylum Actinomycetota; class Actinomycetes; order Actinomycetales; family Microbacteriaceae; genus Agromyces. Next base: position 1,765,157 of record NZ_CP171358.1, on the reverse strand, counting down.
GGCCGAGGCGCTGCGGAGCGTCGCATGATCCCCGCGTCCACTCCGACCGCCGCTGACGCGGCGCCCGGAGCCTCCGGCCGCGTGGGCCCAGCCGTCGACACCGCCGCGACCGAGGCAGTTCGGCCCGCAGCATTCCGGCCCGAGGCATCCACCTCGCCCGACGCATCCACCCGACCGCAGAGAGGAGCCGAGATGTACCGGCTCGAGAACGTGACGAAGCAGTACTCGGGCAAGCGCACCGTGACCGCATTGAAGGATGTCTCGCTCGAGATCCCGGCGGGCCAGCTCGTCGCGATCCAGGGCCCGACCGGCGGCGGCAAGTCCACGCTGCTGCAGATGCTGGGCGCGCTCGACCGGCCGACCGGCGGCCGGATCAGCCTCGGCGCGGACGAGCTCTCGCACCTGCCCGACGGCAAGCTCGGCCGCATCCGGGCGAAGGAGATCGGGTTCGTCTTCCAGTCGTTCAACCTGATCCCGACGCTCACCGCGCAGGAGAACGTCGAGACCGCGCTCGAGCCGCTCGGCGTCCCGGCCGCCGAGCGCCGTCGCCGGGCGGCGGAGGCGCTCGCCTCCGTCGGGCTCGCCGAGCGCGCCGGGCACGTGCCCGGGGAGCTCTCGGGCGGCCAGCAGCAGCGCGTCGCGATCGCCCGCGCGCTCGTCAAGGAGCCCGTCGTGCTGCTGGCCGACGAGCCGACCGGCGCCCTCGACGAGGAGACCCGCGACGAGATCCTGAACCTCCTCGAGGGGCTCTGGCGCGACCGCGGGCTGACGCTCATCATCGTCACGCACGACTCCGCGGTGGCGAAGCGGGCGGAGCGCCGCCTGCACATCAAGAACGGCACCGTCACCGAGCGGTGACGGATGCCCCGCCCGCCGGATCGGGTGCGGCGGGCGGAACGGCGGATGCCGCGACGGGACACCTCCCCCGTCGCGGCATCCGGCCGTCCCGAGCGTCGGATGCGCGCAACCGGCACCGCCGGGGCACCGGAGATTCCTACGGGATGCAGGGGGGACGCACAGCCTCCCCTCCTAGCGTCGGTCGCGATGTCGACCCAGCTCCCCCACCAGCCCGATTCCCCCGACCTGCGCGAGCCCGGACGCACGACCCTCGCCGAGCGCCTCCCCGCCGACCCGGCCGATCAGGCTCCGGGGCCCGCGCCGCGCCGCGCCGGCGCGGTGCTCGCCGTCGCGGCCGCCGCGACGCTCGCCGCCGCCGGCCTCGCGACGGGCGCCCTCGCGCTCGGCGCGGCGCTGGGCGGGCAGGATGCCACGACCGGGGCATCCGATGCCGTCGCCGGCGGCACGCGCACGACCGCCTCCGACGGGGCATCCGGTGCCGCGGCCGACGTGGTCTCGGCGCCGGTCGCGGCGCAGCTCGCCTGGGCCCAGGCGCACTGGCAGGACACGGACAGCGCCGAGTTCGGATACCTCGAGGAGAGCGACTGCGTGAACTTCGCGAGCCAGTCGCTCCTGGCGCGCGGCTGGACCACCGACGACGAGTGGTGGTACGAGCCCGGCGACGACGCGTACGCGCACTCGGAGGCGTGGATCAGCTCGACCGCGTTCCGTGACTACCTCGAAGCGCACCCCGAGCGGGCGACCGCCCTGACCGACGACCAGCGCGCCCAGGTGAAGGTCGGCGACATCGTGCAGTTCGACTGGGACGACTCGGGCGACCGCGACCACACCGGCATCGTCACCGCGGTGATCCCGCAGCCGGACGGCACGATCTCGATCGAGTACGCGGGCCACACGGATGCCACCTGGGACCGCACGGTCGACCAGGCGATCCACGAGATCCACCCCGGCGGCGTCGCGACCTACTGGAGCATCCCGGAGTAGGGCGGGCGTCTCGCGACGCGTGCCCCGCATCGCGGGCTCGTCGACGACCGAGCCGCGCGGTCGCGGCATCCCCCGTCGACGGACCCGCCGGGTACGCTCGGAGGGTGACCGACCCGCAGCCGTTCGCGCTCTTCGACCTGGACGAGCGTGCCCCTGCGGTCGCGGCGGCCGTCCGCGAGCCGCTCCCGCACGAGCGTCGCGTCGTCGCGGACTCGGGCGACCGGGTCGCGTGGCTCCGCGCCCGCGCGCAGGGCGTCACCGCGACGGATGCCGCGAAGCTCGCGTCGCCCCAGTCGGTGCGCACCGCGGCGTGGGAGAAGGTCCACGGCGGCAGCCGCGCGTTCGGCGGCAGCCGGTACACCGACCACGGCCGCGAGCGCGAGCCCGTCATCGCGGGATGGGCGCGCGAGCAGCACGGCATCACGCCGTCCACCCTGCTGTTCCACGCCGAGCGGGAACGGCGGCACCTCGCGACGCCGGACGGGCTGCGCGTCGCGCCCGGCGGGCGACTCGAGCTGTGCGAGATCAAGACGACGTCCAAGCCCTGGCGGGGCATCCCGCGCGGTTACCTGCGCCAGGTGTGGTGGCAGCAGTACGTGCTCGGCGCCGAGCGCACCCTCGTCGTGTGGGAAGAGCACGACGGGTTCGTGCCGGTCGGCGAGCCGCAATGCCGTTGGGTCGACCGCGACGAGGACCAGATCGCGATCCTCATCTCGCTCGCCGACGACCTCCTCGCCGCGATCGCACCGACGGCCCCGCCCGTCCAGCCGCCCGCCCGCGACCGCTCGTTCTATCGGCCGGGCGCGCTCGCGTGAGCTTCCTGCTGCTGCACGGGCTGGGCTCCGACCGTCGGCAGCCGCTCGAGTGGTTCGCCCCCGCGATCGCCGCGACCGGTGACGACGACGACCGGATCGTCGCGCTCGACGTGCGCGCGCACGGCGACTCGCCGGTCGTCGGCGACCCCGAGGACTTCGCGTTCGACCGGCTCGCGGCCGAGGTCGCCGACGCCGCGCGCACCGAGCTCGCCGACGCGACCCGGCCGCTCACCGTCATCGGCATCTCGATGGGTGCGGCGCTCGCCCTCCGGATCGCGCTCGACGGGCTGCTCGACGTGCGCCGCGCGGTGTTCGTCCGGCCCGCCTTCGGCGACCGCTCACTGCCGCCCAACCTGCGCGCGTTCCCCGTGATCGGCGAACTCCTGCGCGCCGAGTACCCGCCGGGCTCGAGCGCGATCGAGGCGTTCCACGCGACCGACCTGTTCGCGCGGGTCGAGCACGAGTCGCCCGCCGGCGCCCGAGCGCTGCTCGGGCAGTTCGCCGCACCCGCCGCGGCCGAGCGCGCCGTGCGGCTCGTCGAGGTGCCGCGCAACCGCGCCTTCGCGGACGACGCCGAGCTCGGCGGGCTCGCGACCCGGGGCATCCGCTCGCTCGTCGTCGGCGCGCCGCGCGACCCGGTGCATCCGCTGCCCCTCGCCGAACGCTGGGCCGGCGGTCTCGGGGCGCCGCTCGAGGTGCTGCCCGCGCGCGACGACGGCCCGCCCGCGCAGGTGCAGGCGGCGCGCGAGTCGGTCGGGCGGTGGCTCGCGGCGACCGCGGACTGAGCGTCCCTCCATACCCCGCATCGCGGCGTGGCGCGTCCCGCCTACACTCGAACGAACCGTCCCGAACCCCGCCGAGGAGCGCGCCCTTGACGACCACGTCGCAGTCGCAGTCGCCGCCGCCGTCCCAGTGGCCGATCAACCCGACGCGCACGATCTCGATCGACGGCCCGGCGGAGGAGGTCCTCGGCGCGCTCCGCACCGCGTTCGCGAGCCGGCGGTTCCGGGTCAGGCACGCCGACGGCGACCGGATCGAGCTGATCTCCGGCGGCATCCTGCGCGGCACGCTCGGCGGATGGCTCGCGCTCGACCTGCTGCCCACGCTGCGGAGCTGGCAGTACGACATCCCGGTGACGGCGACGAGGGTCGGCCCGTCGACCGTTCGCCTCGACGCCCGCTGGGTCGTTCCCCGCCTCACGGCCTTCCCGTTCTACGACGGCATCGTCGAGGAGGCCCTCGGTGCGCTCCGCGCCGGCGGCTACGCGGTCGAGGCCGGACCGTACGCCGAATCGCCGCGCTGACCCCGGCGGCACGTCTCAGCCGCCGGCGGGCCCCGCCAGGAACGCACTGCCCAGGTCGCTGCGCAGGTAGAGCACGCTGCGCCCGTAGCGCGTCGACGTCAGCAACCCCGCGGCGCGGAGCACCCGCAGGTGCTGGTTCACGGCCGAGGTGGTGACGCCGAGCCGGACCGCGAGCTCGGTCGATGACGCGGGATCGCCGAGCGCGGCGAGCAGGCCCGCTCGCACCTCGCCGAGCACCGCTGCGACGGCGCCGGGGGGCGGCACGCGCTCGGCCTCCCAGAGCCCGCCCTGGCCGCGTGCCGGATACAGGACCATCGGCGGGCCGTCGCCGACCGGCGCCGACGCGTTCCGGGTGAACAGGGTCGGCACGAGCATGAGGCCCTCGCCGCCGATCGGCCGGGTCCGGTCGCCCGGGGCGCGCAGGCGGACTCGGACCTCGCCGCCGGCGTACTCGACGGTGGGCGACAGCGCGTTGAGCATCGACGCGAGCCCGGACTGCGCGACCTGCCGGCCGCGATGCACGATGTCCGCCTCGAGCACCGTGCGCATGCGCGGCCAGTACGGCTCGAACGAGGCCTCCCAGAGGTCGGCCAGGACCGCGACGACGCGGCGCAGCGCGGGCCGCACCGGGCCCGCGAGCACGTCCGGCACGCGCCCGTGCACCGCGACGAGGTCGGCGTGGAAGGCCTCCGCCGGGAGTTCGAGGAGTGCGGCGAACTCGTCCTCGAGCCTCGTCATCGGCGACGAGGGTCGGGGGTTCAGGAAGTCCGGCGTCCACAGGCGGTCGTCGATGAGGGCGTCGAGCACCGCGGCGTCGAGGTCGGCGCGCGCAGCCTGCGTGCGCCGAACCCACCCGAGCTGGAGCGGGTACCGGGCGGGGTCGCGCACCGCGCGGAGCGACAGCCCGAGCTCGCACAGCGGCGAGAGCCCGAAGCGCACGTCGGCGACGTCGCCCTCGGTCAGCAGGTACCGCAACATGAAGCTCAACGCTACATCGATTCCACCGCGCGGATGCCTCTGGCAGAACTGATCCGTGCCGCCCGCGTCCTCCCACTCATCCGACACCGGCGTCCTGCCCGCCGAGGCATCCGTCGACGCTGGCGCGCCCGTCCAGCGCCCCGCGCACGGCCTCCTCGCACGCACGCTCGGCCGCATCCTCGGGCCCGTGACCGACCCCGTCCTGCGGATCCTCGTGACGGCCACGCTCATCGGGCGGGTCGGCCGCGGCATCGTCCTCACGGTCAGCGTGCTCTACTTCACGCTCATCGTCGGCCTGTCGGCCGGCGAGGTCGCGATCATCCTCTCGGCGTCGAGCGCCGCGGGGGTCGTCGCCTCCTTCGGCGGCGGCTGGCTCGCCGACCGCCTCCCCGCCCGCCCGCTGCTCTTCGCATTCACGGCCCTCGATGGCCTCGGGATCCTCGGGTACGCGGCCGCGAGCGACTTCGTCGCCGCGCTCACGGTGGGCCTGGCCGTCGGCACCTTCGGACAGGCCGCGAACTCGGCGCGCATGGCGATCCTCGCGCGGGCGTTCGCGCCCGAGACCCGCGTGCACGCGCGCGCGGTGCTGCGGACCGTCACGAACGTCTCGATCGCCGTCGGGTCGGGCATCGGCGCGATCGCGCTCGCGATCGGCACCCCGGACGCGTACCGCATCCTGCTCGTGGTCGCGGGGCTCGCGTACCTGCTCGCGCTCGTCCGCCTCGTGCGGCTGCCTGCCTCGGTCGACCTCCGGCCCGAGGCGCCGGTCGGCGAGATCCGCACCGCGACCGGATCGATCGACGCGGTCGCGAACCGTCGCGCCCTGCGCCGCGCCGCTGCCGCGCACTCGCCGTTCCGCGACCCCCGCTACCTCCTGCTCACCGCGCTGACCGCGGTGTTCGGCATGCAGTTCGGCGTCGGCGAACTGGCCGTGCCGCTCTGGATCACGAACGAGACGGATGCCCCGGTCGTGCTGGTCGCCGTCCTCGGGTTCATCAACACCGCGATCGTCGTCTGCTTCCAGGTGCCGCTCTCGCGGGGCACGCACGACCTGCGGGTCGCCGGACGCGTGAGCGGGATCGCCGCGTGGCTCATGGCCGGGGCGTGCGCGGTGTACGCGACGGCAGCCGGCCTGCCGGCATGGTTCGCCGCCGCGGTCATCGTGCTCGCCGCGATCGCCCACGCGTTCGCCGAGGTGCTCTCGCAGGCCGGCGGCTGGGGCCTGGGCTTCGAACTCGCCGACCCGGTGCGCGTGGGCACCTACCAGGGCGTGTTCGGGGCGGGGTTCTCGATCGGCGCCATGGCCGCACCGCTCGTGGTCGCCGGGACGACCGAGTCGCTCGGCACCCTCGGCTGGGGCATCCTCGCCGCCGTGTTCCTCGCGGCGGGCCTCGGCACGCGCGCGATCGCGCGGCGCGCCGCGCGCACCGCGCGCACCGCGACAGCCGGGTCGTAGCGTCCGGGCGGCGCTCCGGGGTGGGCTGAGCTGGGGCGCCGGCGTCAGCCCGCGAGGGCGAGCAGCCCGAGCGCGGCGAGGCCCGCGACGGAGACGACGGCCGCACCCGCGACCATGGCGACCCCCGCGGCCGCGACGCGACGCGATCGCCGGGCCGCCGAGGGCGCGAGCGCGGAGAGATCGCGGGACGGGGTCTCGGCGTCGGTCACCTGCGGCGGATGCGCCGCCCGCAACGGCACCGCGCGCGGCGGGTACGCCTCGACGGCGCCCGCGCCGCGTCCGGGCACGGAGGGGCGGAGCGTCGCCGGGTCGAGCGGGGCCGGGCTGAGCGTGCGGCGCGCGCCCGCGCCGCGACGCCCGGCGCCCGGCCTGGGCGCGCGCGCGCTCACGCCGGTCGCGGCGTCGTCCACGGCCGCGTCCGCGCCGGGCGCGGCATCCGAGGATGTGCCGGCGGAAGCGCCGGAGGATGCTCCGGGCCCGACGCCCGGATCCGTCGCGTGACCGGCTCGACCGACCACGACGGTGCGATCCGCCTCGTCGTCGGCGTCCCGGCGACCCACGACCACCGTGCGGTCCTCGACTCCGTCCCGGTCGACGGGACCGGGGTGCCGGCGGGCGACGACGACGGTCTCCTCGGGGCCGCCCGGGTCGGCCGGCCCGCCGAATTCCTCGGGCACGCCGAAGTCCTCGGGCCCGAGGACGCGACCGGGACCGCGGTCCACGATCACGGTCCGCTCGATCGGATCCCGATCGACGATCACCGTCCGTTCGAACTCGTCGCGGTCCACGATCACGGTCCGCTCCGCGCCGTCCGGGTCGACGTCCGAGTGATCCACGTGCGAGCTCACGCCGCGCTCCCCGCGCGCACGGGAACAGTCGTGCCGTCGAGTTCGGGATCGAACGACGGGACGTCGGAGCCGGAGGCCGAGGCATCCTCGAGGTCGACGCGGCGACCGCCGGCGACGACGTCGACCACCACGACCGTGATGTTGTCGCGGCCGCCCGCCTCGTTGGCCCGCGCGACGAGCGCCTCCGCGGCCGACTCGGGGCGCCCCGCCATCGTGAGGGTCGCGCGGATCGCCTCGTCGGTCACCTCCGACGTGAGCCCGTCGCTGCACAGGAGCATCCGCTCGCCGTTCGTGACCGGCAGGAGCCAGCTGTCGGCCGAGCTGTCGGCCGCGCCGATCGCGCGCGTGATGACGTTGCGCTTCGCGTAGCCCTGCATCTCCTCGCGACTGAGCGCGCCGTCGTCGACGAGCTCCTGCACGAGCGAGTGGTCGACCGTGACCTGGTGGAGCTCGGTGCCGAGGTGCCGGTACACGCGCGAGTCGCCGACGTTGAAGACGAGCCAGCTCGGCACGCCGTCGTCGTCGACGAGCGCGATGCCCGTGACCGTGCTTCCCGCGCCGCGCGAGGTCTCGGACGCGACGTCCGCCACCGCGTCGTCGGCGGCGATGAGGGCGTCCCGGACGGACTCCAGCGTCGCCCGCGGCCCGCCGGCCGCGTGCCGGCGGAAGGCGTCGGCGACCGCCCGGCTCGCGCGGTCGCCCGCCTCGTAGCCGCCCATGCCGTCGGCGACCAGGAAGACCGGCGCCTCGGCCAGGAACGAGTCCTCGTTCACCTGGCGGCGACGTCCGCGGTCGGTCGCCGTGCCGACGGCGAGGATCACCGGAGCGGGGCCGGCGTTCACGGCTCGTCCGCGATCTCGATGCGCATGCCGACCTCGCCGAGGACGAACCGGCCGGTCGCCGGCACCGCGACGTGCGCGTCGACGAGTCGCTCCACACCGCCCTCGTCGATGAGGACGCCGTTGGTCGACCCGAGGTCGGTGATGGTCCAGCGGCCGTCCTCGAGTTCGAGTCGGGCGTGGGTCTTCGAGAGCGTGCGCGTCGGGTCCGGCACGGCGAGCGCCTGCTCGCCGTCGGCGGCGAGCGGGTTCCGGCCGAGCACCACGCGGTCGGCGGCGAGGACCTGCGACGGGCCGTCCTCGATCAGGAGGAGCCAGGTCACGCGCGGGCGCCGATCGACGACCACGGTCACCTCGTAGTCGTCCTCCTCGACGACCGGCGCGGGCGTGGCCGCCGCGGCCGCGGGGGCCGCGGGGGCGGCCGGCGCCTCGGCGACTGCCGGCGCCTCGGCGAGCAGCACGGCGGACATCTGGCCGCCGGGCACGATCGTCGCGGCCGCGGCGAAGTCGAAGGATGCCTCGACCTCGGCGTGTGCCGCGAACGCTGCCGGCTCCTCCGCATCGGCGGCCGGCGCCGGCGGCGCGTCGGCGGACGTCGACGGAGCGGCCGGCCATCCGGCCTGCGCCCGCGGCGGCGCCCACGCACTCAGCGGGACGACCGGCGGGACGGGTGCGCGGTCGTCCGACGCCGCGGCGGGGGCCGGAGCGAGGATCGGGAGCGGGACCTGGGCCGGAGCCGGAGCCGGAGCCGGGGCCGGGACCTGCGCCGCCTCGAGTCCGACCGGGGCGGGCGCGGGCGGAGCGAACACTGGCTCGACCGGTGCGAACGCGGGCGCGACGGGCGCCGGCGCGGGCGCGACCGATGCGAACTCGACCGGCGCCGGCACCACCGGAACGGGCACCACCGAGACGGGGGCAGGCGCCACCGGAGCCGGCGCCCCGCCGTTCCCCGCCGACAGGTCGGCGAGCGGCCCGGTCGCGAGCCACCCGAGGCTCGCATCCGGCACCGGCTCGAATCGACCGCGGTCGTGATCCGGCGCGACCCGGCTGAACGCGAGCAGCGTCGCCCAGAGCGGACTCACGAAGACCGCGAGGACCGCGAAGCCGACGCCGCGGCCGAACAACGCGCCGATGCGGTGCGCCGCGACGCCGAACCGCCACAGGCCGTACAGGCTCACGACCGGCACCGCGAGGAGCAGGACGGTCCAGCGGGACATCCCGGCGAGCGCGAACACCTCGGCGACGTTGAGCACGGGCACCCAGCCCCGCCACGGCTCCGCCGAGAGCCGGGCGAACAGCTTCGCGAACGCGATGCCGGTCCAGATGTAGACGGCGACGCCGATGAGGCTCCAGACCAGGAGGAGCACGCCGAGGAGGGCGAGCGCCTGGGCGGCGGCGGGATCGGTCACGGGGTGATCTCCTTCGGACGGGCGGGCCCTGGGCCCGAGCCGGGACGGGGGCGCAGTCGTTCGACCGCTGCGCGGAGCGTGAGGGAGGTTCGGAGCCGGGCGACCGGGCCGAGCGCGCCGCGCAGTCGCGCGCGCTCGTCGTCGACGATCGCCCAGGCCGCGTCGGCGACCTCCGGGGCGGGCGGGTGCGGGGCGAAGACCGCGAGGTCGACCAGGCGTGCGAGCTCGGCGGCCGCGGGCCGACCCGTCGCCGCGGCGGCGACCGCCCGGCTCCCGGTCGGGGGCATCGCCACGCCGGCTTCGACGTAGAGGTCCTGCAGTTCCTCCCACGCCGACACCACCCGCAGTTCGGGATCGCCGGATCCGCGGCGCGACCGGCGACGCATCGCCCGCGCCGCGAACAGCGCGACCAGCGGGAGCAGTGCCAGCACGAGCGCGCCCGCGCCGATGGCGGCCCAGCGGACCGCGCCCAGCCAGGCGGGCGGCCCGGCGGCGTCGACGACCGCGGGCGGGGCGGCGGCATCCGTCGACTCGCTCTCGGCGCGCGGCGGCTCGATCGGCTCGCTGCGCTCGTCGTCGGGCACGGTCGGATGCTCCGGCAGTTGCACGCCCGCGATGATCGGCGACGGCGCGGCCGTGAACTGCGGCGAGGCATCCACCGCGATCCAGTCGCCGCCGGCCGCGCGCACCTCGGCCCAGGCCGTCATGGAGGCACCCGTGCAGGTCCCGTCGCACGACGGGATGCCGGGAACCGGGTCCGCGCCGGGAAGCCGCATGCCGAGCACGACGCGCGAGTCGAAGCCGAGCGCGCGCGCGAGCAGCGCCGCGGCGACCGCGAACTGCTCGTCGTCGCCGACCGCCGCGACCAGTGCCGCGTCGGGCGGGTCCGCGCCGGCGAGCCGCTGCTGGTCGACGAGTTCCGCGAACAGCTCCTCGATCCGGGCGCGCGAATGGCCCGCGTAGCTCGGCTCGAACGAATACCCGCCCTGCGCGCCGAGCGCGGCGATCCAGTTCGCCGACGCGTCGTCGGCGAGGACCGAGTGGCTGAGGTAGCCCCGCGCCCGCAGCCGGTCGACGAGGTCGAGATAGCCCGCGCCCGTGCGCGGCACCTCCTGGAGCTCGAGCCAGGCCGTGAGGGACGGGTAGGTCTCGGGGTCGAGGCCGTTGTCGGACCCGGGGGCGGACGCGAACGCGGCGTCGGCGTCGGCCGAGGCATCCGCGCGCTCTGCGACCAGCCGGTACGCGTCGCCGGGCCGCAGGCCCATCGCGTCCCCGGTCCCGGCGATCTCGATCGCGGACCCGGTCGCGGCCGCGTGGAACCCGTCGGCGAGCTGCTCGGCGCGTCCGCCCTCGAACGCCGGCGCGGCCGCGAGCCCCTCGGGCGCGGGCACCCACAGGCCCGAGTACGCGTCGCCGATCTCGACGTGCAGTGCGGCGAGGTCGTCGCCGCCGGCGTCGCCGCGGACGAGGCGCGTGTAGCGGGTGTCGGGATCGACGTGGAACACCTCGCCCGAGTACTCGTCGAGCGTGGCGAACGCGATGCGGTCGAACGCGTCGAGGTCGCCGCTCACCTCGATCACGGGCTCGTCGAGGGTCGAGGCCCGGAACCACGACCGGTAGTCGCTCAGCGGGCTGGGCTGGCGCTGCACGACGATCGACGGCTCCACCGCGTCGCGGAGCACCGACCGCTCGGCGACCGACCCGACCGCGGGGACCGCGGCGACACCCGCCACGAGCGCGACGACGAGCAGCGACACGGCGACGGCGTTCCGCCGAACGGTGATCCAGGTGGACGCGGCGCCCTGCCGCACGGTCCCCGCGCGCGCACGCGCGAGCGCCCTGGCCCGGCGCATCCGGCTCCGCAGGAGCAGCCAGCCCGCGCCGAGCGCGAGGCTCGCGACGCCGATCGCGACCTCGCGGCCGCCCGGCACCGCGAGCGGGCCGAGCTGCCAGGACGCGCCCTCGGCTGCCGTGCCGAACGCGATCCCGTAGACGGCCATCGCCATCACGGGCAGCGCCGCGACGGGCGCCGCGCGCCCCCCGCGCGCGATGAGGGACGCGGCGACGGTCGAGGCGACGACGGCGACGACGAGGAGCGGCACGAGCACGGCCTGGTAGTCGCCGAGCGGCGGCTCGACCGTGAGCACCTGCTTCCAGCCGAGCACGGTGCCGGTGAGGCCGTCGCGGATGCCCCGCAGCAGGTGGTCCACGTCGCCGAGCGCGGAGGGCACGGCGACCGGCACGACCACGAGCAGGTAGCCGGCGATCGCGAGGAGCACGGTCGTGCACGCGCCGAGGAGCCCGCCCGCGCGCCGGCCGAGCAGCGCGGCGCCCGTGCCGACGAGCACGCCCGCGCCGAGCACCAGCCACACGCGCCAGGTCCCGTGCAGCGGCCACGCCGACCATGCCGCGATCGCGGCGCCCGCGACGAGGTAGCCGAAACCGACGAGTGCGATGCCGGTCTCCTCGCCCGCTCGGCGCGGCGCGCGCCGGCGCCCGGCGGCACGCTCCGCCCGGGTCATCCGATCACCCCGCGGGCGAGCATGCGGCTGAGGTCGCCGAGCGCGCCGATCGTGAGCACCGTGACCTCGCGGGCCGAGCGGATGCCGGGCTCCGCGCCGAGTTCGCTGCGCACGGCGATCGCGGCGACGCCCGGCGGCAACGCGTTCCCGGCCTGGCGGAGCCGCTGGACCGGCGTGCGCGACCCGGTGACGAGGAAGACGATGGAGAGGCCGTGGCAGGTCTGCGCGGCCAGCGACGCGGATGCCTCGATCGGCGTCGCGCGCTCGACGCCGACGACCCCCGACATCGCGTCGAGGAGCGTGCGGGGCGTCAGCGTCGGGATCGTCCGCAGCGAGTGCACCTCGTCGCCGAACTCGGGCAGTTCGCCGCCCATGCCGACCGTGACGTCGCGGCCCTCGAGCACCGCCTGCTGGCCGAGCGACGCGGCGACGCTCACGGCGGTCTCGAACTCGTCCTCGTCGACGTACTCGTCGAGGTCGACGTCGAGCAGGACCGCGATCCGCGCGTGCCGCGACTCCTCGTACTGGCGGACCATCAGGCGCCCGGTCTTCGCGGTCGCCTTCCAGTGCACGTGCCGTTGCGAGTCGCCGCGGACGTACTCCCGCACGGTGTGGAAGGAGAGGTCGTCGTCGACGAGCGTGCCGGTCGGCGTGCCCTCGAGGTCGCGGACCAGGCCCGCGCTCGTGCTCGGGAGCCGGACCGTCCGGGGGTGCACGTGGATGCGCTGCACCTCGGGCCAGCGCTGCTCGCGGCGGAGGATGCCGAGCGGGTCGCCGCGCGAGACCGTCATCGGGCCGACGTCGATGATGCCGCGGCGCTCGGCCGAGATCGAGAGCTGCTGGTCGTGGCGGGCGCCGGGGCGGAGCAGCGGCGCGTGCACCTCGACGAGTCCGGCGCCGACCGGGATGTCGACCACGCCCGGCAGGGAGCTGCGCCGGCCCGCGTTCTGCAGCCCGAGCCGCGCCCCGACCTCGGCGCCCGCGACCACGCGGTCGCGATCGAGCACGAGTTCGAGGCGGTAGTCGTGCGAGCCGAGCAGGAACGGCGCGCAGCAGACGAGGAGTGCGCCCGAGATCGCCGCGGCCGCCCAGGCCTCGAGCCATCCGAACGAGAGGCCGCCGACGATGCCCGCCACCGCGACCGCGAGCAGCAGCCCGCCCGCCGGCGAGACCGTCTCGGCGAGCCATCCGCCGATCGCGCGAGCCCGGGTGCGCACCCGCGCCCATGCGATGCGCGAGCCGAGCACCGCGCCGGCCACGCCGCCGCGCCGCGTCGCCGCGACGCGCGTCACGGTGCCGCCGCGGGTGCGGGTGCCCGTGGCGGCGGCCGTGCGCGTCAGTCGCGACTCGGTGTGGAAGGTCACTGGCTGCCGTTCTCCCGCGGCGGTGCGACGTCGAGCAGGATCTGGCCGATGACGGCCAGGGCGGTGACGCCGTCGAACTCGGCCTCGGGCTCGAGCACGAGGCGGTGCGAGAGCGCGGGGAGCGCGAGCTCGCGCACGTCGTCCGGGGTCACGAAGCTGCGCCCGTGCGCGGCGGCCCAGGTCATCACGAGACGGCTGAGCGAGATCGCGCCGCGCACGCTCACGCCGAGGCGCACCTCGGTCGCCCGGCGCGTCGCGTCGACGATCCGCATGATGTAGTCCGAGATGAGCGGGTTCACGTAGACGCCGCGCGCGAGGTCGCCCATCGCGACGATCGTGTCGGTGCCGGCGACGGCGTCGAGCGTGCGTCGCGGCTCGGCGACGCCCTGCAGGATCCGGAGCGTCGCGGCCTCGTCGGGGTAGCCCACGGAGGTCTTGATCATGAAGCGGTCCAGCTGCGCCTCGGGCAGCCGGTAGGTGCCGCCCTGCTCGATCGGGTTCTGCGTCGCGATGACGAGGAAGGGGTCCCCGACCGGCCGGGTCACGCCGTCGACCGTGACCTGCCCCTCCTCCATGACCTCGAGGAGCGCGGCCTGGGTCTTCGGGCTCGCGCGGTTGATCTCGTCGGCGAGCACGATGTTCGCGAACACCGGGCCCGCGTGGAACTCGAACTCACCCTTCCGCTGGTCGAACACCGTCACGCCGGTCACGTCGCCGGGCAGCAGGTCGGGCGTGAACTGGATGCGCGAGTTCGTGCCGTGGATGGTCTGCGCGAGCGCGCGTGCGAGGGCCGTCTTGCCCGTGCCCGGGTAGTCCTCGAGGAGCACGTGCCCGCCGCTGATCGCGGTCGCGAGGACGAGTTCGACGACGTGCCGCTTGCCGAGGATCGACTGCTCGATGTTGTCGGCGAGCAGCGAGAACGTCTCCGCGAACCAGGTCGTCTGGACTTGGGCGATCGTCATGGGAGCGGTCCTCTCGGTGGGGCGCGCGGAGGGGCGGGCCGTGCTCGGGTCGTGCGGTGGCGGCGGGGCCGCGCGGCGGGTCGGGTGGGTGCGTCGGGGTCTGGTCTGTCGGGTGCGGGTCGGGGGCGGTGCGTCGGGTGTCTGGTCGGGTGCGGGTCGGGTGTCGTCGGGTCGGGTTGTCGGTGCGGGCGCCGGATCGCGGATGCGTGGGTGCCCGCCCGATTCAGGGCGTCGTCGGCGGCGTGCGGGTGCCGACCGGCGGGTCGATCGGCTCCTCCGGGTCCTCGGGCTCCTCGGGCGGCGGGCACACGTCGATCGTCTGCGTGATCGGCAGGAGCGACGCGTAGGCGCCCGAGAACGTCACCTTCATCGAGGCGGTGAGCCCGTCGGCGGCGACGGTGGGCTCGACGGTCGCCGCACCGGCGGCCGCGCCGGAGACGCGGACGACGTCGGGCGTCGCCTCGACGACGCACGCGGTCGGGAAGTCGACCGTGACGGTGGTCGGCGCGGTCGCCGCGGTCACGACGGTGTCGGTGGTGCACTGCCCGATGGCCTGCCGGCAGGCGCGCACGCGCACGTCGACGGGCGCGCTGTCGTCGCGCAGGCCGAAGCTCGTGGTCCACCCGCCGTACAGGTAGTACTGGATGGTCCACTTGGACGACGGCGGGGTGAGGCTCGGCGCGGCCTGCAGCGAGTACTTCCACGTGCTGCCCGACTGCGTCGCGGTCGTGGCGACGGTGTACGTCGCCGTGCCCGAGGGCGGCGGCGCGCTCGTGTAGGTCACGACGGAGACGGTGTTGGATGACGCGACGCCGTAGCCGTTCGAGGCGCAGGCCTTCACGGCGTAGTACTCGTAGTCGTCGAGCCCGGCGATCGTGGGGGACGCCGAGGTGATCGCATTGGATCCCGAGACGACCAGGCCGCCGCCCGAGGCGGACACCTCGCAGCGGGGCTCCGACCCGTTGCGCCAGGCGATGTAGACGAGCTCGCCCGGCAGGGTGCTCCCGTTCGCATCGACCTCGGCGTTCGACACCGCGATCGACGTGTTGCTCGACGCGGCCGCCCCGATCGAGCGGGAGAACCGGGGTGCACCCGCGGCGGTGACCTCCGCGATCGCGTTCCGTCCGTCGGACGTGCCGTCGACGGGCGGCCGGTACTGGCTGATCGGCACGACCGTGATGAGCTGCAGGCCGGGCGACACGTCGATCCGGTACGTCGACACCTCGCCCTGGCGGTGCAGGGTCAGGTTCCGCTCGACGATCCGGAAGTCGCGCGTGTCGCCGGAGGAGCGGATCACGAGCTCGACGACCGCGTTGTTCACGCCCGTGCGGCCCTGCTCGTAGACGGGCCGTGCCGAGACCTCGGCGACCTCGGGCTGACGGTACGCCCAGGTCGTCACGGGGCTCGTGTCCTGCGACTCGCCGACCGCGTTGACCGCGCGCGCGGTGAGGTCGACGGCCGCGCCGTTGTCGAGCCCCGAGACGATGCAGCGGTACACGGTCGCGAGCGACGGGCTGCACGCGGCGCCGGTGTCGCGGCCGTCGCGGAGGATGCGGACGCCGGTGACGGCCGGGTGCGCCTTGGCGGCGTCGCCGAGCGGCACCTCGAGGGTCACGGAGTCGCCCGAGTAGCCGACGGTGGTGACGGTCGCGGGCCGCTGCGGGTACCCGAGGACGTCGATGGTGAGGATGCCGCCGCCGGTGCGCCCCTGCGCGTCCTTCACGGTGAACGGCACGGCGCACGTGCCGCCGAAGGCGACCGGGCCGCCCGGGAACGTCGCGACCACCGAGGTCGGGCCTGAGACGGCGACGGATGCCACGTCGCAGCGCACGCCCGCACCTCCCGAGCCGATCGAGACGAGCTGCAGCCCCGAACCGGTCTTGCCGGCGAACGGGTCGTACTCGCCGCCGACGCCCGCGACCTGGATCGTGCAGGGGCCCGCCGTGACGGTGCACTCCTTCGTGAGCGTCGCTCCGCGCGGGGCATCCGGCGGCGCGACCCCGACGACCAGCGTGATGGTCGCGCTGATGCCGCCGAACGCGCTGACCGAGACGGTCGCGGTCTCGCGGGTGCCGGGGATCGCGTCGGCGCGCGCCTCGAACGAGACCTGGTCGCCCGAGCCGTGCAGGAGGAACGCGCTGCCGCCGAACGCGACCTGGTAGTCGAGTCGCGCGCGGTCGCCGACGCGGCCGCCCTCCCACGAGGTCATCGCGTCGTAGAGCGCGATCGACTCGGTCGCGCCCGGCGCGACGGTCCGCGAGATGGCGGTCAGCTGGGCCTGCGGGTCCTTGGGCTGGATGTCGACCGGCACCGCGACCGCCGACCAGCGCGCCTGCCCCTGCAGCTTCACCGGGACCAGGCACGTGTCGGTCCAGGGCGCCTCGCGACCGGCCTGGTACTCCGCCTCGCCCGACCCGGTGCGCCGGCATGCCGAGTTCTGCCGCTGGACCGTGTAGGGCCCGTCGCCGAACTGGACGCGGTCGCCGGGCCCGAGGTCGAGGAGCTTGCGCACGTCGAACGACTGCGTCTTCTCCTCGCCGACCGCGATCGGGTCGACGTCGGCGCGGAGCTGGACGGGCAGGTCGTCGAACGCGGGAATGCGGAGCACGCCGTAGACCTCGACGGACTCGTCCGGCGTCGAGAGCCGGAACGGCACGAGGTCGCCGCGCGCCGGCAGCGCGCCGGAGATCCGCCAGCCATCGACGTGGTACCCGCTCGCGCGGGCGCCCCAGAGCTCGAGCCGGAGGGATCCGACGTCGCCGGTCGCCCACTCGACGTGTCCGGTCACGACGTCGAGGCCGGTGTCCTCGAACTCGCCGCGGTTGCGCGCGGTGACGACCGTGTCGGTCACGGTCGGGTGGTCGGTGGCGGCCTGCTCGCTCACGTTCAGCACGATGAGCCCCTGGGCCGTCGAGGACGTCGCGGTCGACCGCACGGTGTAGAGGTACGAGTTGGTGCCCGCGACGTCGCCGGGCCGCAGCACGACCCGACCCGCGCCGGGGTCGGTCGCGGGATCCACGAGCGCCTCGAGCCGCGAGTACTCGGCGGTGCCGGACGGCGCGTTCGGCACGACGTCGACGAGTTCGAGCTCGCCCATCGCCGGGTCGCGGTCGTTGCCGAGCGGAGCGACCGTCACGGCGCCCGAGGATCCGCGCGTCGCCCGCACGTAGTCGCTGAACGTGACGGGTGCCGCGTCGACGAGTTCGGCGTCGAGCACGCCGACGCGCACGGTCGCGTGCTCGGATTCCCCGTCGCCGTCGCGGACCGTGTACTCGAACGACAGCTGGCCGCCGGGCACACCGCCGCCGGGCGCGCGGTACACGATCGTGTCGCCCTCGGCGCCGATCGACGCGGTCCCGCTGCCGACGGGCGGCTGGCCGACCCCGGTCAGGACCACGCGGTCGCCGTCGGGGTCGATGCCGTAGACGGGCACGGGGATGACGACGCTCTGGCCGCTCAGCACGCGCGCGCTCAGCGCCGGCGGGCGCGGCGGCCGGTTGACGCCCGCCGGGAGCACGGTCACCGTGATCGCCGCGTGGTCGGTCCGGGACGGGTCGCTCTCGAGGGCGACGGAGTAGGCGAGCCGGTAGGTGCCGACCTCGGTCGGCGCGAGGTACCGCACGACGTCGCCCGAGGCGAACGCGAGCTCGCCGTCGACGCCCGCGCCGACCACGTCCCCGCCCACGACGAGACGGGCACCGTGCGGGCTGACGTCGTTCGCGAGCACGTCGATGTCGGTGAGCTCGCCCGCGCGCACCGTGACGCTGTCGGGCAGCGCGATCGGGGATGCGTCGCCGCCGCCCTCGGCGAGGAAGACGTCGACCGTGCCGACGACGGCCGCACCGGTGCCGTCCGTCACGGTGACCTTCGCGCGCCCGACGAGTGCGGAGCCGCCCACCGGCGCGATGCCGCCCGGGATCGCGACGCGCAACTGCGACGCCCCGACGATCCCGACGCCGAGGTCGCCGTTCGAGCTCGACGCGTCGCTCAGCAGCAGCACGCGCCCGGTCGAGTTCTGCACGGCCGAGAGCACGTCGACGCGCGTGTCCTCGCCGGGCCGGACGAACGCCGTGATCGGCGCGATCGCGAGCGGCGCGGTGCGGTCGACGACCGTGAGCCGGATCGTCGCGGACTCCTCCGACTGCGTGAGCGTGTCGATGACGGTGTAGGTCACCGAGTACTCGCCCGGGTTCTCGGCCGTGAGCTCGACCGTGCCGGCCGACGCGTTGGGCGTGACGACGAGCCCGGACGCCCCGCCGAGCGGGTCGACCGCGTCGACGAGCCGGAACGAGCCCGACCCGCCCGCGACGTGGTCGGCGATGTCGACGGCGACGTTCTCGCCCGCGCCGCCCGTGACGGCGACCGCCTCGGCCTGGAGCGACGAGGAGGCCGACACCTGCACCTCGAGCGTCTTCTCGGCGATCGCGCCGTTCGCATCGACCAGGGTGAGCACGACCGGGATGGATGCGTCGGCGGCGTTCGGGTCGCTGTGCCGCACCGCGACCCGGCCGTCGGCCCGGGCGACGACCGACACCGGCGCATCCGGTTCGGCCGCGTGCGCGTCGGCGAGCACGAACGCGTCGCCGTCGGGGTCGACCCAGGCGTCGAGCACCGGGGTGATCGCGGTGCCGCCCGGCAGCAGCTGCGGACTCGGCCAGGCCTGGCGGCACTCCTCGACACCGCACCACTCGGGCGCCGAGTTCTGGTCGTCGGGCACGACCGTGAGGGTGACCGTGACGGGCTCGGAGGTCATCGCGCCGTCGCCGACCGCGTACTGGAACGTGGTCGAACCGGCGGTCGCGTCGACGCGGATCGCGAGCGACTGGCTCTCGGCGACGACGCTCACCTGGCCGAACCCGGGATCCGCGGTCGCGGTCACACTGCCCGCGGCGATCGTGAGCACGTCCGAGAGGTTCGGGTCGTGGTCGTTGAGGAGCACGGGGAGGCTCACGAGCCGGCCGGCGCGCACGCCGAACGTGTCCGCGACGGCGACGGGCGGCTTCTCCTCCGGGACATCCTCGCTGACGACCGTGCCCTGCTCCTCCTCGGGGTCGTCGTCGACCGACCACTCGGCGAGCGGGATGAGCCGGCCGTCGGGCGCGGTCCAGAGCAGGCCGCTGCCGGTCTCGTTGAGCACGGCGCGATCGCCGTTCGTGCGCAGCACGGGCGTGATCGCGGAGGCCTGGCGCAGCACGTCGTCGGGCACCTCGAGCGGCCGTTCGCCGCCGTCGGGCGTCCAGAGCGTGCCGGATGCCTCGCCCAGCCACGCCGCGACCGGCCCGTCGGCGAGCACCACGGGCGGCGCGGGGACGCCGGATGCCTCGAGCACGCGCTCGGATGCCCCGGTCTCGAGGTCGAGGCGGACGAGTCCGCGCCCGTCCGCGAGGTAGGCCGCGTCGCCCTGCGAACCGCTCTCCTGGATGACGGCGTCGGCGTCGACGTCGATCTCGACGGGCGACTCGAGCCCGTCGACCCAGGCACGACCGGCGCCGGGCTCGACGAGCACCCACCGCCCGCCGACCATCGCGAGCTCGACGCGTGCGTCGGCGGCGGGCGCGTCGTCGAGCGCGACCGGCCCGCCGACGAAGTCGGCCGACTCGGCGTCGTACCGGCGGACGGCGCCCTCGCTCGCCGCGAACGCGGCGAGCCGGCCCCGGTCGTCGACGGCGACCGCGGACGCGGCGTAGACGTGGTCGACCTCGCCCTCGACCGATTCCTCGGCGGCGAACGGGTCGATGGTCGTGACCTCGTCGGCTCCGAGCTCGCCGATCGAGAGCTGGCCGGTGTCGGTGCGGTAGGCCAGGTGCGTGCCCGCACTCACGACCTCGCGCGTGCCGCCGGGCGTCGGTACCGCGATCGGCCCGCTTCCGGCTGCGGCCGGCTCGGCGTCGCCGCCGGTCGTGTCGCCCGCGTCGTCGACGAGGTCGACGGGCGAGGCCGGGTCGATGGTCCACCGCTCCCGGAGACCGCCGCTGAAGAGGACGCCGGACGCACCGGCCTGCGCGACGGCGCTCGGCTCGTCGACCGAGCGCACGGTGTCGAGCTCGGCGAGGTCGGTGTTCACGCGGCCGTAGCGCCCGTCGTCGCGCGTGACCCACACGGTCGGCTCGACGCGCGGCACCTCCTGCGATTCGTAGCCGGCGCTCGTGATCGCGAATCCGGCCGCGACGCCGACGACCGCGACGCCCGCGGTGAGCGCCGCGACGATCGCGCGCCGCGGGCGGCGGCGCTCGGTTCCCCTCGCCATCAGGCGGATCCGGCCATCAGATGAGCCCCGTCAACCGGAGCACCGAGAACACGACGAGCACCGCGACGACGCCGATGCCGGCCCCGACGAGTCCGGCGCCGACCGGTCGTTTCTCCCGCGCGGCCGCGACGGGCAGGCCGTCGCGGTCGACGCCCGGCCCGATCCGGCGCGCGGCGCGCTCGGCCCGTCGGGACTGCTTCGCGACCGTGGTGATGACCGGCCCGCGCGGCGTGTCGTCCGCGAAGCGGACTGGCGTCGCCGCGGCCCACTCGGGTGCGGCGACCTCGAACGCCGTGACCGGGAGCCCGAGGCGGTACTGGGCGTCGCGCAGCCGATCGGCGAACGCGGCCATCGAGGGGTACCGCCTGGCCGGGTCGCGCGTCATCGCGCCCGCGAGCACCTCGTCGACGATCGCCGGGACGCCCGGCGTCGGGACGGCGCTGGCCGAGCCCCGGACGATGCGCTTCACGAGCTGCTCGCTCGTGTTCTTCGTGCGGTCGGGGAGCTCGAACGGGCTGCGACCCGCGAGCAGCGTGGAGAGCGTGGCGGCGAGGCTCCAGACCTCGCTCGCGACCGTGCCGGCGACCTCCTCGCGGAGCACCTCGGGTGCGCTCCACGGCACCGACATCGCGAGCACCTCCCCCTCGCGGTCGGCGTGGAGGGCGGCGGCGATGCCGAAGTCGGCGAGCACGGGGGCGCCGTAGGTGTTGAGGAGCACGTTCGACGGCTTGATGTCGCGGTGCAGGAGGCCCGCGCGGTGCGCGGTCTCGAGCGCGGCCGCCATGCGGACGCCGACGTCGAGCACCTCGGCCACGGGGAGCGGTTCGCGCTTGTACCGCGCGGCCATCGTGTCGGGGCAGTACTCCATCGCGAGGTACGGGCGGCCGTCGGCCGAGATCGACGCCTGGTGGATCGTCACGATCGACGGATGCGTCGACAGCCGGGCCATGACGTCGGCCTCGGCGTTGAAGCTGCGCCGGACCTCGGCGTCGATCGCGTCGGCGCGGAGCACCTTGACCGCGGTGACGCGGCGCGGCATGTCCTGCTCGTAGAGGAACACGTCGGCGAAACCGCCGGAGCCGAGCGGCCGGACGTAGGTGAGTCCGGCGATAACGGGCGGGCTCGCCGTGCGTCGTGGCGCCACTGTCGGTCCCTCTCGGTCAGCCCGGGCTGACGGACCCGATTCCAGTGGATCGACGGGCCCCGGCGGCCGTTGCGACCGCCACGAGGTAGGCCTCGCCGAGGTCGAGTATATCTCCGGCCTCGAGCCGCACCTGCGCACTGTGGATGAGCAGGCGGGGAGCCCGGCCGGGCGATCGGACGAGCGTACCGTTGGTCGATCCGAGATCCTGTGCGACGAGCGCGCCGCCCTCGGCCCGGACCTCGAGGTGGCGCCCCGAGATCTCGCGTCGCGGGGACGGCGTCACGACGTGCACGACGCCCTCGCCGGCCGCGGCGCGCGGCCGGCGGCCGAACACGACGGGCGGGCTGAGTTCGGCACCGTCGGGGAGCACGAGGAGCAGGTGGTCGGTCGCGGATGCCTCGGCGGCTTCGGCCTCGGCAGCTCCGGCCACGGCCGCGAGGTCGGCGTCGCGAGCGGGCCGAGCGAGGTCGACCCGGCGCGGGTCCGGCGCGGTTGAGGTCGGGAGCACCGGCGCGGGAGCGTGCTCCGGCACGGGCTGCGGCGCCGCCTCCGCCTGCGGCGCCGGCGCGGGCATCCCCGCCGGTCGCAGGTCGTCGGGCGTGGCATCCGCCGTCGAGATCGCGGTCCCGGAGAACGCGTCGGCCGCGCGACCGAGCCCCGGCAGTTCGATGGGGCGCGTCATCAGGTCGACGCGCGGACGCAGCGGCTCGTCGCGCACGCGCGCGATCGTGATCTCGGCGGTGCGCACCACGCCGCGCTGCACGGGCAGGAGGGCGCTCGCGTTCGTCGCCTCGCGCACCCGGCCGATCGCGAGCCGCAGGCCCGCGATCCCGGCGGCCTCGCCGACCACCCAGGCACCCCCGCCCGGGCCGGAGAACCGCGTGGAGGCGACGCCGTCCATCACGACGTCGACGGCGCCGCGCACGCCGACGTGCACGATGCGGGCGCGGTCGTCGACGACCTCGACGATGCCGCAGTCGGGCGGACCGCCGCCAAGCGCGAGCAGGTCGAGGATGTCCGCCAGTTCGGCCTCGTCGTCCTCGAGCAGCGCGTAGAGCTCGCCGGCGAACTCGGCACCGGTCTCATGGCCGAAGAGCGTGACGAACCGGCCGGTGACGATCGCGAATCCGGGTTCGACGCCGATGGGGGCAGGGGCGTACTCGAACATCAGGATGACTGTAGCCGAGGCGCCGCGCCGGGCCGAGCGCCGACCGCGCGTGATCCGCGGTCTCGGGGCGGCGGGGTCGGACGCGGGACGCCGATCGGCAGGGCTCAGCCGCGCAGCGGCCGCTCGAGGACGAAGTCGTGCTCGAGCCGTTCGCCGAGGCGGAACCGCTTGGTGCCGACGCGCACGAACCCGTGCTTCTCGTAGAAGCGGATCGCGCGCGCGTTCTCCTCGTTCACGCCGAGCCACGCGGTCTCGGCCCCGGTCGCCGCGGCGACGTCGACGACCGCCTGCATCAGCGGGCCGGACACGCCCGCCCCGTGGGTCGCACGGCGCGTGTAGAACTTGCTGAGCTCGATCGTCGGGCGCGCCGTCACCGCCGCGGCGACGTCGGCGTCGGACGGCTCTCCCGCGACGAGCATCGCCCAGCCGAGGAGCGTCTCGTCCGCGTCGACCGCGACGAGGACCGCGCGGTCGGCGTCGCCCAGGTAGTCGACGAAGCGCTGCGCCGAGAGGTGCTCGGCGATGAACGCGGCGATCGACTCGGGCTTCGACGACGGCGGGCACGCCAGGGGAAATGTCTCCTCGGCGAGTGCGACGAGGGCGTCGACATCGGCATCGGTTGCGGCACGGATGGTCAGGCTGGGCACGGTCCCCGATTCTCTCAGACGACGGCACACCCCGGTGGTCGGCAGCGCCGAACCCCACCGGTGGTCGAGCAGCGACGGCGGAGCCGACACCCCGGTGGTCGAGGAGCGACGGCGGAGCCGACACCCCCGGTGGTCGAGCAGCGCCGGCGGAGCCGACACCCCGGTGGTCGAGGAGCGACGGCGGAGCCGACGCGTCTCGAGACCACGCCGACCCGAGGCCGGGTTGCGAGGTCTCGAGACGCGTCCTCGCTGCGCTCGGGCGCTCCTCGACCACCGGAGGGGTACCTCGACCACCGGAGGGGTACCTCGACCACCGGAGGGCGGTCGCTCAGAAGAACCGCGCGTACGCCCCCACGGTCAGGAACGTCGGGA
Organism: Agromyces sp. MMS24-JH15; assembly: GCF_043518605.1. GTDB lineage: Bacteria > Actinomycetota > Actinomycetes > Actinomycetales > Microbacteriaceae > Agromyces. The sequence goes on along the minus strand of NZ_CP171358.1, from coordinate 1,741,241 downwards.
ACTCGGGCTCGAGCGCGACCGTGCGGAACACGCTGATCGCGTCGTCGAACCGGTCGCCCTCGAACCGCTGCAGCCCCGCGACCGCGGCGGCCATGAGCCGCACGATCGACGTCTGGTCGATGCGCGTGCCCTCGGCGGTCACCGTGTTCTCATGCAGCCACTGCCACACCTGCGAGCGCGAGATCTCGGCGGTCGCGGCATCCTCCATGAGCCCGTCGATCGCGGCGGCGCCGGTGCCGCGCAGCCACGACTCGAGGTAGCGGATCGCGATCGAGATGTCGTCCTGCACGCCGGCCTCGGTGACCTCGCCGCCGATCGACGGGATGTCGAGGAGGTCGGCGGCGGAGACCGACACGTCGTCGCGGAGCCGGTCGACCTGGTTCGGCCGGTCGCCGAGCACGGCGTCGAACTCGGCGCGCGCGGTCTCGATGAGGTCGGGGTGCGCGACCCACGTGCCGTCGAAGCCGTCGCCCGCCTCGCGGCGCTTGTCGGCGCTCACCGCGGCGAGCGCGCGCTCGGTCGCCTCGGGGTCGCGACGGTTCGGGATGAACGCGCTCATGCCGCCGATGGCATGTGCTCCCCGCTTGTGGCAGGTCTGCACGAGCAGCTCGGTGTAGGCGCGCATGAACGGGACGGTCATCGTGATCTGCTTGCGGTCCGGCAGCACCCAGCGGCGGCCGCGGCAGCGGAACGTCTTGATGATCGAGAAGATGTAGTCCCACCGGCCGGCGTTGAGGCCCGCGCAGTGGTCGCGGAGCTCGTAGAGGATCTCGTCCATCTGGAACGCGGCCTGGATCGTCTCGATGAGCACGGTCGCGCGGATCGTGCCGTGCGGCAGGTCGAGGCGCTCCTGCGCGAACGTGAAGATGTCGTTCCACAGCTTCGCCTCGCGGTGCGACTCGAGCTTCGGCAGGTAGAAGTACGGGCCGCGGCCGAGCTCCGTGAGCCGGTGCGCGTTGTGGAAGAAGTACAGCCCGAAGTCCACCAGCGAGCCCGACGCGTGCATCGCGCGGCCCGAGCGGTCGTGGAACCGCAGGTGGTTCTCGGTGAGGTGCCAGCCGCGCGGGCGCATCACGATGGTCGGGGTGTCGCGGATGTCCCGCTCGACGCGGTACTCCTTCCCCTCGGGGCTCGTGTACGAGAGCCGGCCGCGGAGCGCATCGAACAGGCTGAGCTGGCCCTCGACGACGTTCTGCCAGGTGGGGCTCGTGGCATCCTCCTGGTCGGCGAGCCAGACCTTCGCGCTCGAGTTGAGCGCGTTGATCGCCATCTTCCGGTCGGTCGGGCCGGTGATCTCGACGCGGCGGTCCTCGAGGCCGGGGGCGGCGCCCGCGACGCGCCAGGTCGGGTCCTCGCGGATCCACGCGGTCTCGGGGAGGAACCTCGGATCGCGGCCGTTGGCGGCGTCGACCCGGGTCTGCAGGCGCTCGGCGAGCAGTTCGTGGCGGGTGCCGGCGAAGCGGTCGTGGAGCTCGGCGAGGAAGTCGAGCGCGGCCGGCGTCAGGATCTCGCCGTAGCGGTCGCCGAGCGACGCGGTGACCTCGATCCGCGGCTCGACGGTGCGGAAGCTGCCGGTCTGCGGGGTGGACGTGGGCGTCGTCGCCTCGCGCTGGGGCGGGGCATCCTGCCGGTCGATGGTGAGGGTGTTCATGGTCTCGTCTCCTTGCGATGCGGTGGTCGAGCAGCGCCCGCCGGCGGCGGACGCGTATCGAGACCCGGTGACCTGATCTCGATACGCGTCGGCTTCGCCGGCGCTACTCGATCACCGGAATCGGAATCAGTGCTGGAACTGGTCTTCCTCGGTCGATCCGACGAGGGCGAGCGTGGCGCTGGTGGGGTTCAGCGCCGTGGCGATGCGGTCGAAGTAGCCGGTGCCGACCTCGCGCTGGTGGCGCGTGGCCGTGTACCCGGATGCCTCCGAGGCGAATTCCGCCTCCTGGAGCTCGACGTACGCGGACATGTGGCGCTCGCTGTAGTCCTTCGCGAGCGTGAACATGCCGTGGTTCAGGGAATGGAAGCCGGCGAGCGTGATGAACTGGAACGCGTAGCCCATCGACGCGAGCTCGCGCTGGAACTTCGCGATCTGGTCGTCGTCGAGGTGGCGCTTCCAGTTGAAGCTCGGCGAGCAGTTGTACGAGAGCCGCTTGCCCGGGAACTTCGCGTGCACGGCCTCGGCGAACCGGCGCGCGAGGTCGAGGTCGGGCTCGGCCGACTCGACCCAGAGCAGGTCGGCGTACTCGGCGTACGCGAGGCCGCGCGCGATGACCGGCTCGATGCCGTTCTGCACCTCGTAGAAGCCCTCGGCGGTGCGGTCGCCCGTGACGAACGGCTTGTCGCGCTCGTCGTGGTCGCTCGTGAGCAGCGTCGCGGCGAGCGCGTCGGTGCGGGCGATGATGATCGACGGGACGCCGGCGACGTCGGCCGCGAGCCGCGCCGCGTTCAGGGTGCGGATGTGCTGCGAGGTCGGCACGAGCACCTTGCCGCCCATGTGGCCGCACTTCTTCTCGCTGGCGAGCTGGTCCTCCCAGTGCACGCCCGCGGCGCCCGCCTCGATCATCTGGTGCATGAGCTCGTAGGCGTTCAGCGGGCCGCCGAAGCCGGCCTCGGCGTCGGCGACGATCGGGGCCATCCAGTCCTTCGGCTCGGCCTGCCCGCCGGTGGTTGAGCTTGTCGAAACCCCCGCCTCGATCTGTCCCGCCCGCAGCAGCGCGTTGTTGATGCGGCGGACGACCGCCGGCACCGAGTTCGCGGGGTAGAGCGACTGGTCGGGGTAGGTCTGGCCGCTCAGGTTCGCGTCGGCCGCGACCTGCCAGCCCGAGAGGTAGATCGCCTTCAGGCCCGCGCGGACCTGCTGCACGGCCTGGTTGCCGGTGAGGGCGCCGAGCGCGGCCGACCACTGGGGCTCCTCCATGCGCTCGAACGCGGTGCCGGTGTTCCGCTGGATGTCCTCCCACAGCTTCTCGGCGCCGCGGCGGGCGAGCGTGCGCTCCTCGCGGACCGGCCCGCGGAGCTCGACGACGTCCTCGGCGGTGTAGTCGCGGCGGATGCCGTCCCAGCGGGGGTCGGCGCTCCACTCGAGCTCGAGTTCGGCGGCGGTCTGCGTCTGGTCGCCGGGACGGGTCGGGTGCGGGGTGCTCATCGTCGTGCTCCTTCGGTGCCTGCTGGATGACTCGAGCGGATGCCTCGTGGCGGGGCATCCGCTGGTCTTGCATCCACCTTCCGCCGGGTGCGGCGGGGCCGACCGGCGATTCGGGGGGTGAACTTCCCGCGAAGTTCCGCGGCGCGGAAGGATCACGCTCTCGGGAGGCGCCCCGCGCACCGGACGGTCCGTGGCGCGGAATGGGCCGATCCCTTGACGCCCGCTTCGGAAAGCGATTACCGTTCAGGCAGGCCCGCCGAGAAAGCGCTTTCTCCCCGGCGGGAGGCAGCACCGGCTCGAGGCAGGGACCCGGTTCGCGCCGGCACGCACACGCTCTCGATGAGGAGACCCATGTCCCTGACCCCGTCCCTGCTCCGAACGTCGCTCGCGGTGCTCACCGCCGCGGCCCTGACCCTGACGGGTGCCGTCGCCGCCGCGGCATCCGGCCCGTCCACCGCGCTGGATGCCTCGACCCTCCAGATCGCCGACCACGTCGCGATCACCGGGACCGGCACCGACTTCACCATCCACGCGGCGACCGGGAAGAACGTGACCGTCGACGCCCACAGCCGCATCTCCGACCGCGGGCAGCAGTTCACGAAGCGGATCAAGCTCAACGGCACGGGCACCGAGGCATCCCGTTCGCTGCACTTCACCGTCGACGCGTCCGAGGTGCCGACCGAGGTGTTCGTCGCCGCGCGCAGCGGCTCCGCGACCGCGGACCGGGCGATCGCGCTGTACGGCGCCGCGGGCGAGGTCGGCCGCGTGCCCGCCCTCGCCGACGTCGACACCCAGGCCGTGCGCACCGAGCGCATCGCGATCACCGCGGCGGGCGAGTACTGGCTCGCCTCGCCGAGCTCGGGCGTCAACGTCTACTTCGCCCAGCTCGGCGCGTTCGACGCCGTCCCGCGCGCGGCGTGGGATTCGGTCGGCACCCCCGTCATCACCGCGGTCGCGCCCGACCCGGCGAACGCGCGCGACCTGCGGGTCGAGTACGCGGGCGTCCTGGGCGCCGACGGCGGGGATGTCGCGTACGCCACGCTGTTCGACGCCTCGGGTGCCGTCGTCGACCAGGCGTTGACCGCGACGACCGGGGCATCCGGCTCGCTCGTCGTCACGCCGCCCGCGTCGGGCGACTACGCGGTCGAGGTCCGCCTCACGCGCTTCGGCGAGGCGACGCCGATCGCGAGCGCCCGCGCGGCGGTCGCCGACTACTCGCTGCCGCTCGTCGGCCCGGCGATCACCGGCGCGCTCACGACCGCGGTCTCGGGCGCGACGGCGACCGTCGCGGTGACCTGGGCCGCGGCCGCCGAGGCCGAGTCGTACTCGATCGGGGCACGCGCGGCCGGCGCCGCCGACTTCGCGACCGTCCTCACCGGGGTCACCGGCACGAGCGCCGAGGTGCCCGGCCTCGCGGCGGGCACGACGGTCGAACTCCGCGTCGTCGCGCACCGCGGCGGCGAGGCATCCACCGGCCCGGCCGTCGCCGTCGCCGTCGAGGGCGAGGTGCAGCGCTGGCAGGTCGCCGACATCGGCTCGAACGCGGGCTCGGGCGGCTCGGTCACCGAGCACGCCGACGGCTCCATCACCTTCGACGCCCGCGCGAGCTCGACCAAGCTCGCGACGAGCGAGGACGGCTTCCAGTACTTCTACACGCAGGTCGACCCGACCACCGAGAACTTCACGCTCACCGCGACGTTCCGCGTCGACGACGCGACCGCGAAGGACGCCCAGTCGGGCTTCGGCGTGCTCGCGGTCGACACCCTCGTGCCCGGCTCCTCCCCCGCCCGCTACTTCAACTCGGCGGGCGCGCTGGTCACCCGCTACAACTGGGGCAGCGGCGCGGGCGAGTGGCACGACGGCACCCCCGGCGCGCGCTTCGTGCACGGGTACACCGGCGCACCGACCGACAACACCGCGGGCACGCGCGACATGAGCGACTCGGTCGAGTTCGACCCCGCCTGGCGCGCCGACGCATCCGGAGTGAAGTTCCAGGCCGGCGACGAGTACACGTTCGCGCTGCGCCGCTCGAACACCGGGTTCCACGCGATCTGGCAGCGCGACGGCCAGGTGTTCGAGGAGATCCAGTACGACCCCGAGATGCTGCAGCAGCAGGATCCGGAGCGGTTCTTCGTCGGGCTGGCGGTCGCACGCAAGATCCAGGTCACCGTCACGGAGTGGGACTTCACGACGATCCGCCCCGAGGACGACGAGCCCGCGCAGGAACCGCCGACCGAGTACGTCGACGCGACCCTCGCGGTCGACGTCACGACGACCACCCCGGCACCGCACCTCGACGTGCCGCTGGTCGCGAACGTGTTCGGTACGGGTCAGGTACTGGATGCCTCGGGCACGATCGTCGCGGGCGACGTCGCCCTCTCCCCGGGTGAGCGCGTGCTCGTACCGGTGCCCCTGGAGCCCGGCGCGAACGACCTGACGGTCCGGCTCCTGCCGGCGGCCGAGCAGCCGCACCTCGGCGAGCGCGAGGCGCTCCGCTCGACCGACCCGGTCGACGTGCCGCTCTCGGTCACCGTGCGCTCGTACGGGAAACCCGGCGAGTCGATCCGGGTCGCGCCGAACGGCTCGCCCGACGGGCTCGGCACCGCCGCGTCGCCGCTCGACCTCCACACCGCGGTCGCGTTCGCGCAGCCCGGCCAGCAGGTCGTGCTGCAGGGCGGCACGTACGCCCTGAGCCGGGCGGTCGTGGTCGGCCGCGGCCACGACGGCACCGAAGCCGCCCCGATCACGATCCTGTCCGAGCCCGGATCGCGGGCCGTGCTCGACCTGTCGCAGTCGCCCGACGGCGGCCTCGTGCTCCGCGGCGACCGATGGCACGTCTACGACCTGGAGATCACGGGATCCGCCGACAAGCGGAAGCCGATGCTGATCCAGGGCAACCACAACGTGGTCGAGCGCGTCGAGTCGCACCACAACAAGGACACCGGCATCCAGATCTCGGGCTCCGAGAGCGAGCCGCCCGCGCTGTGGCCGACGCACAACCTCGTGGTCTCGTCGGTGTCGCACGACAACGCCGACGTGGGCGGCAACGACGCCGACGGCTTCGCGGCGAAGCTCACGGTCGGCGAGGGCAACGTGTTCCGCTCGGACATCGCGTACAACAACATCGACGACGGCTGGGACCTCTACGCCAAGTCGACCACCGGGCCGATCGGCACGGTCGTGATCGAGGACTCGGTCGCCTACGACAACGGCTGGGTCCAGGCCGAGCCGACGCTCCGGGGCGAGGGCAACGGGTTCAAGCTCGGCGGCGAGTCGATGCCGGGCGACCACCTGCTGCGCAACTCGGTCAGCTTCGGCAACCTGGGGACGGGCGTCACCTCGAACTCGGGGCCGAACGTCCGGCTCGACCGCATCACCTCGGTCGGCAACGACCGCGGCGTCCGCCTGGAGACCAACGCGGCCACCACGGCGTACCTCGCGACGGGCGTGATCTCGTGGCGGTCGCCGTCGCTCGACGTGCTGGCGCTCAAGCAGGCCGACGCCTCGCTGCTGACGGATCCCTCGAACGCGTGGAACCTCGGCGGCGCCTCACCGGTCGACGCGAGCTGGTTCGCGTCGACCGACCTCGACGGCGTGCGGCCGACGATCGCGGCCGACGGCTCGGTCGACCTGCACGGGCTCCTGGAGCTGACGGATGCCGCGCCCGCGGCGACCGGCGCGCGGATCGCCGCGATCGCCGAGCCGACCGTCATCGAGGTCCTGCCCGAGGTGACGGTGCCCCTGCGGAACCTCGTGGCGCCGTCGGTGCGCGGTGATGCGGTGAAGGGCGCGACCCTCGGCGTCGAGGTCGGCGAGTGGTCGCACGAGGCATCCTTCACCTACCGGTGGCTGCGCGACGGCTCCCCCGTCCCAGGTGCCGTCGGACAGCGTCCGACGTATCACGTGCGGGGTGCCGACGTCGCGCATGTGATCTCGGTCGAGGTGACCGCGACCGTGCCCGGGCAGGACCCGGTCGTCGCATCCTCGACCGGGGTGCTCGTCGCGGACCGGGTGCCGACCGTCGCCGAGACGATCGGCCAGGTCATCCGCACCGTCCTCGACTGGCTGTGGGGGCTCCTCCACTGAGCCGCTGAACGCACCGCCGCCGGAACCGGCCGCCCGAACCGGTCGCCCGACCTCGGTCGGGCGGCCGGTTCATCGCGGCCTCCCGTTCGGCGGAGCGGCTCAGCGCGGCGGGCGGTTCCGTGCGCGGCGGGCGGTTCAGTGCGCGGCGCGTGCGCCGGTGCGGTCGCGTCCTGCGACGCGGTCGCGGCCCGCGACGTGCAGGCGCTCGGCGAAGCGGCGGATGCCGGCGCGGACAGGCCCGGCGGCGGGCGCCTCGGCGCGTTCGGCGGCGAACGCCGCGCGGTCGGCCGCGTTGCGGCGGTGCTCGTTGACGCGTGCGGCCTCGAGCTGGTCGTGGTCCTGGATGGCCTGCGTGAGGTAGCCGTATGCGAGGTCCATGGTTCCGTTCCCTTCCGGGTCTTCGGCGGCGTTCCCGTCGCCTGCATCCAGATTCGTCGCTGAGGCACCCCTGCCGGATCGGGCGGATGCCGCATCTTGGGCGGCTCAGCGGGCGTCCGAGGTGGCTGAGGTACCTCAGATGCGCGGGCCCGCGCCCTAGGCTGTGCGCATGCCGGTCGACCTGCGCGATCCCGTGCGACTCCTGCTCGACACCGTGCTCGCGGACGCGCGAGTCCACGAGGAGGGCGCGGTCGCGGACTACATTCCGGAGCTCGCGAACGCCGACCCCGACGCCCTCGGCATCGCGCTCGTGAGCACGCGCGGAGTCCCGCACGAGGCGGGCGACTCGGGCGTCGAGTTCACGATCCAGTCGGTCTCGAAGCCGTTCGCGTACGCGCTCGCGCTCGACCTGTTCGGCATCGACGCGGTGTCGGAGCACGTCGGCCTCGAGCCGAGCGGCGAGCCGTTCAACGCGATCAGCCTCGACGAGGCATCCGGTCGCCCGATGAACCCGATGATCAACGCGGGGGCCATCGTCACGACCTCGCTGCTGCCGGGTGCGACCGCCGACGAGAAGTTCGCGGTCGTGCGCACGGGGCTCGAGCGGTTCGCGGGACGCGAACTCGGGGTCGACGAGGCGGTGTTCGCGTCGGAGGCCGCGACGGGCGACCGGAACCGCGCGCTCGCGTACCTCACGCGGTCGGCGGGCACGCTGGGCTCGACCGCGGAGGTCGCGACGACCGCGTACTTCCGCCAGTGCTCGGTGCTCGTGACCGCGCGCGACCTCGCGATCATGGCCGCGACGCTCGCGACCGGCGGCGTGAACCCGGTCACCGGCGAGCGCGTGATCAGCGAGGATGCCGCGCGCTGGACGATGGCCGTCATGACCGGGTGCGGCATGTACGACGCGTCCGGCACCTGGCTCGTGCGGGTCGGCCTGCCGGCCAAGAGCGGCGTCGGCGGCGGGATCGTCGCGGTGCAGCCCGGGCAGTTCGGCATCGGCACGTTCAGCCCGCGGCTCGACGCCCGCGGCAACAGCGTGCGCGGGGTCGCGATGCTGGAGGCGCTCTCGCGCGACCACGGCCTGCACATGCTCGCCCACCGCGAGGAGCCGCTGTCGCCGATCGGCGCGCTCTCGCGCTCGGACGACGGCATGGAGACCGTGGCCGCGCTGCGCGGCGAACTCCGGTTCGCGGCCGCCGAGGAGGTGCTCACGCGGCTGGCGCCGCTCGTGCGGGACGACGGCACGCTCGTGCTCGACTTCTCGTCGGTCACGAGCGTCGGCCCGGCCGCGACCCGACTGTTCCGCGCGCTCCCCGGGCTGCTCGGCCCGGTCGAGGACCGCCACATCCAGGTCGTGCTCCACGACCCCGAGGGCGTGCTCGACGACGACTGATCGCATGCTCGACCGGCATCGAGACGGCCGCGGCGACAGCGGCGGCGGCCGCTCGAGGTCGCCCGGCCGGCGCGGTTCACGTGAACCGCGCCGGCCGGACGCGCGTCACTGCTGGAACGCCTCCGGCGCCCCGGGCACGCCCGGGCGGGCGATCGGCGCGAGCTGGGCGATCGGCGGCTGCCACGGCGTCGTACGGCCGAAGGCCAGGAGGGCGAACCAGATCAGCGGCAGGAAGGCGTACAGCACGGCGAAGCCGCCGCCCTTGCCGAAGCCCCGGCCGATCCGGTACGCCGCGACGACCAGGAAGACCACGGTCACGACGTTCACGATCGGGACGAACAGCAGCACGGCGAGCCATCCGGGCTGGCCGCCGACCTCGAGGAACCGCCAGCTGCTGTAGACGGGCACCCAGGCGGGCCATCCGTCGTGGCCGGTCTTGCGCAGGATGCGCGAGAGGAAGACGCCCGTCAGCACGTACGAGCCGACGGCGGAGAGGAACAGGATCGCGTACGCGGCGCCGATCATGGCGATCAGCGGCGCGGGGTCGAGTGTGGTGTCCATGCGTGGTCCTTCGTGGGTCGGGGCCGGGTCAGCTGGCGGGCAGGAGCACGGTGGCCACGCGCTCGGGGAGTTCGTCGAGCGTGGTCGAGAGGGATGCCTCGTCGGGGCACTCGGCGTAGATCCAGACGCCCTGGCCGATGCCCGCGAACGCGCGCGCGATGAGCGCGCTCACCGTGCCGTCGCCGACGAGCCCGACCTGCAGCGCCTCGGTGGTGCCGCCGCCGGGCGCGGTGTTGACGATCGACGCGGGCTCGACGGAGATCGTGTCGTCGACCGGCCCGCCGGCCATCCACTCGATGAGCGAGATGGTCGCCGCGTCGTCGCCGGACGTGAGGTCGACGGCCGGGTCGAGCGTCGCGTAGTAGTCCCAGAAGACCGTGCACCCGGTCGCCGCGTTGTCGGAGCCGAGGTAGCTCGGGCCGTCCTTCGTGGTGTCGGTCCAGCCCTCATCGGCGTCGAACGCCGAGATCAGCATGACCGAGGTGCCGGCGGGCAGTTCGACGTCCCACGGCAGGTCGGCCGGGAGGTCGGAGCCGATCGCCTCGAGTGCGTCATCGAGCTCCTCGGCGCCCTCGGCCACCTCCGCGGGGTTGGCCTCGTCGCGGAAGGCGTCGACGGCGGACACGGCCAGCGCACCGGCCGGCACGATCACGAGCGGCAGCGCGATCACCGGCAGCAGCGTCACGACGATCGCGAGCGCGAGCGCCCAGCCGAGGCCCTTCGGGCGCTCCGGCTGTGGCGGGGATGACGGATCGAAGGTCAAGTGGACTCCCATCGGATGCATCGAGCCGGTTCCGGCACGAAGTTTCGAGAATACTGGGAGTCAGGCGCCGGTGACGGAGCCCTGTGCAAACGCCGGCGGCACGGGTGGATCTCACGTCATCGTTCCCCCACCCGCCCGTTCGACCCGGAGTCGGGCGCTCGTTGTGGAGAACTCTGGATGCGGCCTGTGAGCCCACCGCTAGGTTTCCCCGGTGAACACTCGCACTCGCATCACCTCATCCCTGATCGGATTCGCACTCGCCACGGCCCTGGTCGTGGTGCCCGCGGCATCCGCGTCCGCCTCGACGAAGTGCACGGACAACGTGTACGGCCCCGGCGGCTACGCCACCTGCATCGGCTACATCCAGACGATGCTCAACAGCTGGGCGCACGACTACGGCATCGCTCCGATCGCCGTCGACAACTCGTACGGCCCCGCCACGACGAAGCGCGTGAAGGACTTCCAGTACGACCAGTGGAACCCGAAGCTCACGGTCGACGGGTACGTCGGCCCGAAGACCTGGGCCGCGCTGTGCGGCTGGTCCATCTACGGCACCGCCGCCGCCAAGAAGGCCCGCGTCCTCGCCGGCTGCTGACCCGAGCAACCGACCACCCGGTGGTCGAGGAGCGCCGACGCGAAGCGCCCACCCGGTGGTCGAGTAGCGCCGACGCGAAGCGCCCACCCGGTGGTCGAGTAGCGCCGACGCGAAGCGCCCACCCGGTGGTCGAGTAGCGCCGACGCGAAGCGCCCACCCGGTGGTCGAGTAGCGCCGACGCGAAGCGCCCACCCGGTGGTCGAGTAGCGCCGACGCGAAGCGGCGACGCGTATCGAGACCTCGTGAGCAGGTCTCGACACGGCGCTGCGCGCCTACTCGACCACCGGTGGGCCGGCGGACTACTTCACCGTCACCTTCACCGCCTTCGACGCGGTCTCGCCGTTCGCGTTCGCGAACACCGCGACGAGCGTGTGCTCGCCCGGCGCGACCCCGACCAGCTTCACCGAGGCCGACTGCGCCGACGGCGTCGCCGCGACGAGCGCCCCCTGCCCCACGACGACCCCGTCGAGCTCGAACCGGTAGGAGGTCGCGTTGGTCCCCCACCACAGGTTCGCGGTCGCCGTGAACGAACCGGCGTTCTTCTTCTGGTCGGTGCTCACCACGGGCAGCCCGGGCGCCGCATCGACCACGCGAACGGTCGTCGACGACGTCGCCGTCACACCCTTCGAGTTGATGAGCTCGCCGGTGTACACGTACGTGCCGTTCGGCTTGCCCGTGAACGAGAGCCCGGTCGTCTGCGACAGGCCGCCGGTCTCGCCGAGCACCCGCGTGGTCACGAGCGACCCGTTCTCGTACAGCCGGAACACGCTGCCCGGCACGCCCCACCACAGGTTCGCGACGACGTCGTAGGTCCCGTCGTGCAGGCCGGTCGCCCATCCGCTCGTGTTCGAGAGCACCGCGCGACCCGGCGCGGCCGTGGCCGTGTCGGCCGGCAGCACGAGCAGGGTCGACGACGAGGATGCCACGAGCCCGGCGTGGTTCGTCGCGGTCACCTCGACCGTCACGTCGCCGAACAGGCCGAGCGCAGCGAGGTCGACCGAGGCATCCGCTTCGACCTGCTCGCCGCCCACGGTGACGACCACCGTGCGCACGCCCGATTCCGGGTCATCCGCCGTGATGCCGAGCTGGAGCGGGGCATCCGCGACGACCGTCCCGGAGGGCAGGCCCGCGATCACCGGCGCGCTGCCGTCGGCAGCGGGCGCGTTCACGTACGCGATCGACGCGACCGGCGGCTCGGCCATGCCCTCGCCGATGAAGTACGACGGGTGCGGCGGCTGGTTGTAGGCCGAGTTCTGGCCCGCGACCGACTGCCGGTACTGCGAGTCGTGCATCAGTGTCGGGATGCGCGTGTCCGTGGCATCCGTCGTCGTGGTGATCCGGATCGAGTTGCCGTCCGCCGAGCGCACCGCGAGCTCCTCGCGCCAGTCGCCGAACAGGTCGGCCTGGAGCACCGGGTTGCCCTTGGTGGTGTTGTTGGTGAGGGTTCCGTCGAGGCGGAGCAGTTCGTCGGCGCGCTTCGTCGCCGGGTTCCACTTCGAGATCGTCGGCACGCCCGTCGCGGTGACGGTGTCGTAGTCGTGGTCGGTGATCTCGCGGGTGAGGTCGCCGTCCCACCAGGTGACGAAGTTCGCCGCGGGGATCTCGGTCGACAGCACGTCGCCGGCGGCCGACTTCAGGGTGCCGACGGGCGAGTTCCACGCGTAGTCGCCGCCGATGTTCCACGCCTCGGCACCGGGGTGCGTCGGGTCGATGTCGGCGGCGGCGCCGCGCCCGGTGTCCTTGGTGGACTTGGTCGACCACAGCACCTCGCCGGTCTCGGCGTCGCGCATGGTCGCGCCGTAGCCGCCGTTGCCCGGGATCTCCTCGTGCACCGCGAAGACCTCGAGGCCCGGGCGGTCGGTGACGAAGTCGCTGACGTGCAGCGCGTCGCCGTGCCCGAGGTCGGTGTTGTAGAGCGGCGTGCCGTCGTCGTCGATGGTCATCGAGCCGTAGACGATCTCGTCGAGCCCGTCGCGGTCGACGTCGGCCGGGACGAACTGGTGGTTGCCCTGGCCTTCGTACTCCTTGCCCGCGACATCCGAGTCGAAGGTCCAGCGCTGCTGGAGCTTCCCGTCGATGAGGTCCCACGCGACGATCACGGTGCGCGTGTAGTACCCGCGGCTCGTGACGAGCGACGGGTGTTCGCCGTCGAGGTACGCGACGCCGGCGAGGAACCGGTCGACCCGGTTTCCGTACGTGTCACCCCACGCGCCGACGGTGCCGCGGCCCGGGCGGTAGTCGACGGTGTCGATCGCGGCGCCGGTCTCGCCGTCGAAGACGGTCAGGTACTCGGGTCCGCTCAGGATGTACCCGCTCGCGTTCCGGTAGTCCTTGGATGCGTCGCCGATGACCGTGCCGACGCCGTCGACCGTGCCGTCCGCCGTCTTGAACGCGACCTCGGCCTTGCCGTCGCCGTCGAAGTCGAAGACCTCGAGCTGCGTGTAGTGCGCGCCGGCGCGGATGTTCACGCCCAGGTCGATGCGCCACAGGCTCGTGCCGTCGAACTCGACCGCCTCGGCGTACACCTTGCCGGTGTAGCCCGACTGCGAGTTGTCCTTCGAGATCGACGGGCTCCACAGGAACACGAGTTCGTACTGGCCGTCGCCGTCGACGTCGCCGACCGTGCCGTCGCCGGGCGCGTAGGTGACGGTCTGCCCGTCGGGCAGGGTGAACGGCGCGGGCTTGGTCAGCGGGATGTCGAGGAACTGGTCGTCCCAGACGGCGACGTCCTGCGCGACGGTGACCTCCTGCTCCCCCTGGATCGCCGTGATCAGGTAGGTCGACTCGGCCGTTCCGTCGGCGTCGACGAAGTTCGTCGTGTCGGTGATCGGCTCGTCGTTCGCCTTCACCCCGTCGCGGTACACGTTGAACGCGAGGTCGCGCGCGTCGAGGCCGAGCAGGCGCCAGCCGAGGTACACGCCGCCGCCCTCGCTCTCGCTGCGCTGCACCGCCACGGGCGCGCGGTCGAGGTATTCGGCCTGGCGCACGAGCGTGGTCGCGACCTCGGTCGTGAAGGTGTCGGATGCCTCGGACGCGCCGCCCGCGTTCTGCGCGACGAGCCGGTAGAGGTAGGGGCGCGTCGTGAGCACGTCGTCATCGGTGTAGGTCGGCTCGGTGACCGTGGCGACCTGCTCGAACGGGAGGTCGGCGCGGGTGCTCCGGAACACCTTCCATTGCAGCGTCTCGGCATCGTCGTTCCAGCTCACGGTCACGCTGTTGCGCTGGATGTCGGTGGCCGCGAGCCCGGTCGGCGTCGCGGGCTTCGCGACGGACGGGTCGGTGACGGATGCCCCGAGCCGCGCGCTCTGCACCGAGACGCGGGTGCCCTTCACGGTCGCGACGGTGTAGTCGTACGACTCGCCGAGCGCGACGCCCGTGTCGGTGAAGCTGAGGGTCGAGGCATCCACCGTGCCCACCTCGGCGAGGGTGCCGCCGGGTGCCGAGCGGAAGACCTTGTAGCCCGTGGCATCCGCGACGGCGTCCCAACCGAGCGTGACGGCCTCGTTCACCGCGTCGACGTGCGTGGCGGCCAGGTTCGCGGGCGCCGCGAGCGGCGTCTGCACCTTGATGCCGTTGATGCGGCCGTCGCCCGAGGTGACCCTGATGGTGAGCTGCCCGTCGGCGACCGCGATCGCCGGGAAGTACGCCTCGTGGATGTTGCCCGACGTCGTGCTCGGGCCCGCGTACGCGACGCCCTCGAGGTCGAAGCTCGTGCGGTTGCTCGCGATCAGGTCACCGGCATAGGTGGTGACCTCGTACGTGCCGTTCGGCACGTCGACCGCGAACACCTGGGTGTTGCCGATCGTGAAGTCGCGGGCCACGACGTTGTCGCCGCCGCGGTCGCGGAAGTTCGCCGCGGGCGGGGCCGTGGTGAAGCCGTAGCCGCGGGCGGCGGTGTAGGTGGTGCCGGGGTTGATGCCGATCCAGCCGGGGACGACCGGAGTGGCGGGGCCGCCGAAGTCGAAGGCGTAGTCGATGTTCGGGGCGGCGGCTTGCTCGGCTGCGGCGGCGGGCGCCGTCGCGGTGAGCGCGCCGGCCGCGACGAGCGCGGTGCCGGCGAGCGCGGCGCACACGCGCGCGGCGCGCGCGCGACTGGCATGACGGACGTGTGGACTCACGTGATCTCCTTCGATCGGGTGCCCTCTGCCTGGAGCAGCGCGAGGGCCTGCCTGCGGTGGTGCCCAGCAGCGTCCGTGCTCGCCGCGGATGACTCGTGGATGCCGCGTCCGGGTCGGGAAAGCGATTTCCTTGAATCGTCTCAATCCTTGCGGGCGGGGCGGGGCTGCGTCAAGGGCGGGTGCGCTCACGTGTCGAGGGGTGACGTCAGGGCGGGTGTGCGCGCGCGTATGGAGACGTCCGGTGGTCGAGGAGCGCCCGAGCGAAGCGAGGACGCGTCTCGAGACCCCGCCCCGCAGCCGTCACCCCGGCGGTCAACGCTTGCATTCCGGTGGTCGAGGAGCGCCCGAGCGAAGCGAGGGACGCTTCTCGAGACCCGCGCCACCCGCGCCACCCGCGCCCCCGACCCCCCGACCCGTTGTCAACTTCCGATTGACAGGTCTCCTGCGTCAACCTACGCTTGACACATGCCCAAGCGAACGACCCCCGCCCCCACCGCCCGAACCTCGACCGGCGTCGCCGTCATCCTCGTCGGCATCACCCTGAACCTGATCGGCTTCGCCCTGCTCGACGGCTTCGCAAACGGCCTGGTGATCGGCTTCGCTGTCGTGGTGATGCTGGCCGGCATCGTGCTGCTCGGGAGCGCACTCGGCTGGGGCGCGTCGCGCAACCCCTCGAGCGAGGCCCGCGGCTGGTGGCTGCCCAGCCGGGACAACGACCGATGACCGCCGTCGGCGACGCGGTCACGCGCGCGATCCTCGAGTCCGCCGCGATCGACGACGAGATCGGACGCGACGGCCACCTCGCCCTGATCCGCGCGAGCGCCGACGCGGAGCGCGAGGTCCGAACCATCCTGCGACAGGCGGTCGAATCGGCCCGCTCCGGCGGCGTCAGCTGGTCGTCGATCGGCGCCGAACTCGGGATGAGTCGCCAGGCCGCGCAGCAGCGCTTCGGCGACGGCGGCAGAGCGGATGCCTCGGGCGAACCGTTCGACCCGGCCGCCAACTCTTCCGGCGCCGACGATTCCGGCGACGGCCCGGAGTACCGCTGGCTCGGCCCCGTCACCGCATTCGACGAGATGGCCGAACTCGACCTCGCCGGCAAGGCCGGCTGGCACACCGTCGAAGCCGGGATGCTCCGCCACCGCATGGTGCTCACCGACACCCAGTGGGAACATAAGCGTGTGATCGGCCGAGGCCCGACGCGGCGAGAAGCTGCGGAGGGATGGGTCGTGGGGTGCCAGTTCTTCCCGTGGGTGTATTTGGTGCGGGATGTGGGGGTGGGCTAGGCGACCGGGCGCGTGTCGGCCACCCGCCGAGTTTCCATTGATTGCATCCCGCTCGACCTCGACGCGCCCGACATCGGAAACGACGCCGCGGTCGCATGCGCGTCGCGAGACCTCTCCGCGCGACCGCTGCACGCAACGGAGAACGACATCACTCGGATCACCGTGAAGCCGGCGAACGTGCATCGTTGAAATTCGGACCCGGGTTGTCGGAGCACATCGACGCTCGGCGGCCCGAGCGACACGTCGGGTTCTTCCGCGGCTCGCTACTTGCTGTCCAACGGGTTCAGGTAGTAGTTCGGGCTCAATGGTCCGCGTTGTTGCATGCTCCGCGCTCGCGAATTCGATGGCAGAGGCCCCGACGGATTCACGGGGTCACCGGGAATCCGTTGTGCTCTCGGCCGCGGCGACTGCGAAGGTCTTGCGCTTGAAAGACTCCGCATCTCTTCATCTCGGCGAGCGGTCGCGAGCCTTGAGAACTCCGCGAGGAGCAGGTGGAAGCGGGCGAGACGCCGCCTGATCTCGGGCGCTCGCCGAGCGCGCTCTGGCAGCTGCCGCTCGAACTTCCGCACACTCGCCTGGAGCTCGTGATGTTGGCGCTCGATCTGACTACTCCGGGTGCCCGCGCGACGCTTCGCACGGCCCAGCCAAATATCGGCCCGTTCAACCGTTGCAAGGATCGACTGCCACGGATCCAGGTCGGCATGGTCGCGCGATGCCGGTACTCTTGCGGCGTAGGGCGGCTGGCGGACGAGCGTATTAGTCGCCCGAGTTCTCGACGACGATGGCGCCCCTTGGGGTATCGCCCGCTGGAGTTCGTCGGTCGTGGACTCGCTGGCCGGGGCGCCACCTTGCGCCATGGAGTGCAGTCGTGCGCGGACGTCATCGTCGAGCGCAGCAGAGAGATGCTGGAACACGCTCGCGAGCATACGGAGACCATCCGACAAAATGCTGAGTGAGTTTCGTTTCCGCCAGTACCACGATCCCGGATCGGGCCGATACGCTGATCGGCTGCATCCCAAACCGGAAGGCTGATGACGATGGACGTCCAGGAGACCCGCCTGCGCGAGGTGTTGCAGGGTCAGACCCAGTACCGGGTGCCGCTCTACCAGCGGCCCTACTCATGGACGATCAAACAGCTCGAACGGCTCTGGGCGGACATCCTCGAACTCGCGGAGACGCACGAGACGTCGCCGGCGACGACGCACTTCACCGGGTCGCTCGTGCTCTCGACCGGACAGATCGGGCCCAATGGGACCGAGTTCCTCGTCGTCGATGGCCAGCAGCGGCTCACGACACTCAGCATCCTCGTAGCCGCCCTGCGCGACCATTACGCAGAGACTGAGCCCGAGAACCCGGCTCAGGTCGCCCGGCTGGAGGAAACCTTTCTCGTCGACCGGTTCAAGCAGGGCGACGACCGGCTCAAGCTGCTGCCGACGCAGGCGGATCGGCCGGCGTACCGGTCGATCATTGCAGGGGCCATCGACCACTCCACGCCTTCTGGACTGATCGACGCGTATCGCTTCTTCCGCACCAAGCTTCGCCTCGCCGACGATCCCGACGATCCGCACGACATCCCCCGGCTCGAGGGCGCCGTCCTCAATGGTCTGGTGTTCGTCGCGATCACGGCGAAGGGCGAGGACAACGTCTATCGGATCTTCGAATCGCTCAACAACACCGGCATGAAACTGACGCAGGGCGACCTTCTTCGCAACTACCTGTTCATGCGTGCCGGCGAGCGCGGTGAGGAGGTGTACGACACCTGGTGGCTCCCGATGCAGAAGATCCTGTCACCGAGCGACCTCGAGGCTCTGTTCTGGATCGATCTCATCTGGCGGAACCCGGATGCCAAAGCCGGCGACATCTATTCGGGGCAGGTCGACCGACTCCGGCATCTCGACCAGGTCGGCATCATCGACGAGGTCAAGCGATTCAAGCGCCTTGCCGAGCTGTTCGCGATTTACCGCGACCCGGACCAGGAGAGCGACCCCGAAGTCGCGAAGCGGCTGCGAAGAGTCAAGAGCTGGGGCATCGGATCGATGGATGTGCTCGTCCTGTTCTGGCTCCGGCTTCGTGACGACCGGCGCATCGGAAGTGCTGAAGTGTCCGACGCGCTTCATCTGATCGAGTCGTTCCTCGTACGACGGATCGTCGTCGGGGCACCGGCGAACTCCTTGCCCCGGATCTTCAATCGGGCGAGCACTGAACTCGGCGACGCTCCCTCTGTCGAGGCACTCCGTCGCTACTTCACCGTTGGCCGGAAATTCTTCGCAACCGATGCGCAGATCGCCGATGCGGTGCTCAAGAAGCCGTTCTATTACCAGGGGCGCCCCCACCAGCGGAAAACGGTGCTCGCATGGTTGGAGGAGGCGACGCCGATCACGTGGCTCGGAGTCGAACGTCAGGCGCGTGAACACGCCGACATCTCCGCAACGAGTATCGAACACGTCATGCCGCAGTCGCTCAGCCCCATCTGGCGCGATGCCATCGCTGTGCAGCTCGACGACGAGGGCGGCAGCGTTGATGAAGCCCACGAGGAGTTCCTTCACACACTCGCGAACCTCACGTTGACGGCGTACAACTCCGAACTCAGCAATCGACCCTTCACGGAGAAGCGGCAGCTCTTGGAGGCATCCGGACTGCGGATGAATCATGAGATCGCGAGCAGAACCGACTGGGGCCCGCTCGAGATTCGAGCGCGAGGTCGAGTCCTCTCAGAACGCATCGTCTCGATGTGGGCTGGCCCTCTGGCTGATACGGACGCGGATGACTCGGGCGTGCGGTGGAAGCTGGCAATCGACGCCGTAGCGGCGATCCCCGCCGGCCGTTGGGCGAGCTACGGAGACGTCGCAGCCGTCGCCGGAACGCATCCGGTTCCGCTCGGCCAGTTCCTCGCTACGAAGCAGGTGCCGGGCGCGCACCGTGTCTTGCAGATCACCGGCACTGTGTCTCCCGGTTTCACCTGGGGACCGGACAGCCCGAACGAAGGTGTCGACGTGCACGAGCTGCTCTCCCAGGAGGGGCTCGAGTTCGATGCCGACGGCCACGCCTCGGCTGATCAGCGCCTGCGGGTCTCCGAGCTCGCCGAGTCGATCGGGCTGTCTGTCCGCTCGGACGAGGAACCGCTGACCGAGGAGGACGGTGGCGACCGGAATGCGTTCCTCGCCCAACTTGCCGCGGAGCAAGCGCCCTCGACCCTCCACGGAGTGATCGAACTGCTCAACGCATGGGAACGCTTGGGTGGTCGCGTGGAGTTCGGCACAGGCAACGAGATCAGTTGCATTCTGGTGCTCGAGCGACCCGAGCGAGGGAAGACCATTTCGCCGTTCGTCATCTACCCGTACGGCAGCATCGAAGTCGCGTTCCAGTACCTCGTCAACAGAGCGCCCTTCGATGAGCCCGAGCTCCGGGACGCGCTGCGATCCCGGCTGAACGCCATCACCGGGATCGACCTCGCCGCAGATCGACTCGAGTCGCGCCCATCCTTCCCCGTGGACGTCATCGCGAGCCGGACCGCACGGGACCAGGTGGTCGAGGTCCTCGAGTGGTTCGTCAACGAGGTCGCCACATACGACTCAGAATTCGCAGCCTGACTTGGCCGGTGGGTGCCCCGACAGCGTCGGGCGCCCACCGGACTCTAGTTCAAGAGCTGGGAGGGGTCGCCCTTCCACGTCACCGTGAGCACATCGCGCGCCCGACTCGCTGCGACGTACAACAGCGATCGCTCACGCAGCAGCACATCCGCGTGTTCCTCGGGCGCCGCCTTGTGCAGCACCTGCGGGTTCGGGATCGACCCCTCGGAGATGTCGAACAGCACCACCCTGCTGAACTCCATGCCCTTCGCAGTGTGCATCGTCAACGCGACGGGCTTGTCACCGTCGATCTGCGCCGACTTGATGTGGTTCGACGCGATGCCGTGGCTGTTCAATCCGTCGCGTACGACGAGTGCTCGGTCGTTGGTGCGTGCGAGCACTGCGATGGTCCCCGGGTCGACGCCCTCCTCGAGCCATCCGCCGATGAGCTCGGCGATGTGCGCGATCTGCGCGTCGTCGTCGGAGGCGCCGAACCCTGCGGGCTCGGGTCCGCGGCGAGCCGACCGATAGCCGGCGGTCGTCTCGGTCTCATTGTCGGCGTCGAGATACTCGCCCGCGGAGAGCACCCCGAGCGCGTACCGGAGGTTCTGTTCGGTCGTCCGGTAGTTCAGCGTCAGCCGCTTCGACCGGCCGACGATGCGGATGCCGTACCGGGCGAGGACGACGTGCTGCCCGTAGATGCGCTGGTGCGTGTCTTCAGCGAGGAAGAGATCGTCGGTTCCCGGTTTCACCAGAGCGCGGAGGAACTGCCAGTGCGACGGGGTGAGGTCTTGACCCTCGTCGACGAGCAGGTGATCGGCGCGCAATCCCGCGGCGGCCCCTGCGAGATCGAGCCACACCGCTCCGATCGCCGCCTGCTCGGCCCAGCTGATGGTGCCGGCCGCGCGGGCGGTCTGGCGGTATTCCTCGACGACCCGCCAAACCTCCGCCCGCTTCTGGCGGTCGAGTGCGACACCGCGCCCTGGCCGCCGAATGCTGAAGTACTCGTCCTGCTCGGTGATCCGCCCGGGGAGGATCACCTGCAGGTACTCCCCCTCGAAGAACGTCGGATTGCGGAGCGCGTCCGGGAGCGCGGGCGCGGCGGCGGTGATCGCTCCCGCCCAGCCTGCGTCGTTGCCCGTGACGTTCGAAACGGCCGCGATCGCCTCTCCCAGCACCGCGACGGCCGCTGAGCCGAAGCCGCTGCCTGCTTGGTACCGGATGCTCGTGGAGAGCTGGTCGATGCCCCGGACGAGCACCCCGGATCCGCCCAACTTCGTTGCCTTCGGCAGGTGCGGGTCGAGGTGCTCGAGGTCCCGCTGGAGGTTCTCGGCGAGCGCGCGCGTGTACGTGGTCAGGACGATCGACGAGGTCGGTGCGGCGAGTGCGAGCTGACGCGCCCGGTGCAGAAGCACGACGGTCTTACCGGTTCCGGCGCCACCGGTGAGCCGGAACGGTCCGTTCCAGTGGCCGGTCGCATATCGCTGCTGCTCGGGGTGGAGGAACACGCGCCACGCGTCGAAATCGCCGCCCTCGATGATGCGCTCGAGCTCCTCATCGTCGCCGACGAAGGTGAACTGCATCTTCGCCGCCGGGTGGGCGAGCGCGCGGGCGAGCCGGTCATCCTCGGTTTCCGTGTCGAGCTCGACGACGGGCTCGTCGAGCCCGAGATCGCCCTTGATCTTGTCGAGCGAGTCGCCCATCGCGAGGCCCAGCGCGGCGAGCTGCTGCCACGCGTTCGCGAAGCCCTCGCCGACGGCGATGACTTCGGTTTCGTCTCTCGCCGAGAGCAGTGAGCATGCGGATGCCTCGTCGAACCCGAGCATGTCCGTGAGGTCCTTCAGCGCGTAATTGAAATGCGATTCGAGGTACGACTCGACCTTTGCGCCGGTCTGTTCCGCGGTACTCGCCCACTCCGCGGCCGCGGCACCGGAAGGCTCTGAGGGCGTCGACGCCTGGATGAGCTCCGCTACACCGTTGATCGGGTTGTACTTCAACACGCGCGTGCGCGCGTAGTCGTTCGCCTTGTCGTGCTTATAAGTGCCGGCGTAGACGTAGGTGCGCTCGTTGTCGCTGGTCTCGATTCGATAGAGCACCGCCCGCCAGCTGAGATCGACGCGGCCGGTCCGGGCACGCGGATCGGCCGGGTTGTTCATCTTCTCGATGTGGAGGCCGGGCGTGCTGTCGTCCGCACGCAGCTTCTTGAGGAAGCTGAAGATCTTGGCCTCGACCATCTTGTCGAGGTCGGGTGCGTCGATGTTCGTCAGAACGACATTGGGCAAGGCACATCCATTCGGCGAGGCTGGGTTCGGCGCCATGTTATCGGCGAACACGGACGATTCACTCCGCCCGAAGGTAGTCGCTGACCTCCGCCCACGCATCCCGATCCTCGACGCCCCATCGGTCGGCGTATTCACGGTGGAAACGCTGGACGTTCTCGGCGATCTCACTCAGGTTCCAGCTCAGAATCTGTTCGGGGTCCCGCTCACTGCGGCGACGCTTGGGTGGTGTCGACGAACTCGCTCCGGTCGCGGGCCATGCGAATCCGTAGAGCAGAAACGTGTTGCGTGCGCGCTGAACAGCCCATACGAGCTGGAAGTAGGCCTCGATCGACTCGAGGCGAGTTGGGCGGGTCCGGCGCGTCCTGGAGTAGAGGAGCGTACCGATCGTGTTGCGTGCGGCGGCAATCTCGCCCGATGTCAGGATCGCGTGGAGGTCGACAAGCGCTTGCCTCCGTTCCCGCCGACGGATCTGTCCCGCAGCGATTCCGGCCACGATCGCGATCACGATGGCACCGACCGAGCCGATCCACGTTGCCCAGTCTCCGATGGTTTCCGGCATCAGCACATCCGATCATTCAGTGGCGAGCAACCGCGATAGACGCGCCGCCGCAGTCCGATCGGACATGCCCGAGCTCGACACTAGCCCGGCTACAGTGTCCGATATGGGCGAGGAACCTGGCGCGATCGATCACCCGCTCAGAATCGACATCCGCCCGGACTTCACCCGCGGATCCGGCGACGTTTCGCTCGTCGACCTTTTCGCGGGATGCGGCGGCCTCACACTCGGCATCGCACAGGCGTTGTACGAACGTGGTCAGCGCCTGCGCATCCCACTCGCGGTCGACTTCGAATCGACCGCGGTCGATGTCTATCGAGCGAACTTCCCACTGGCCGAGCGCGTCGAGCTCGATTCGGTGGAGACATTCTTCGATGGCGAGCTCGGATCGTCCTCCACCTTCGCGGAAACCCGCACGAAGGCCTCGATCGGCACCGCGCCGAGCATGCTCGTGGGCGGCCCACCGTGCCAGGGACACAGCAACCTGAACAACCACACGCGCCGAGTGGATGCGAAGAACGCTCTCTATCTTCGGATGGTTCGGGCCGCAGAGATCCTCGACCCGGAGGTCGTGCTGATCGAGAACGTGCCGGCGGTTCTTCGGGATCGCCACGACGGCGAAGGCGTGGTGGCGAAGGCGCTTGAACAGCTTGGTCAGCTCGGTTATCAAGTCGATCACCGGGTCGTGTCGGTCCGAGAGCTCGGCGTCGCGCAGACCCGGAAGCGGCATCTCCTGCTCGCGACCAAGTCCGGCGATGCGCACCCGAGTGCCGTCTTCGATCGGCTGGAGGCAACGAACCTGCATCACGACCTCGAGTGGGCGATCGGGGATCTGCGCCAGGTGGACGTCGGCGCGGCCATCGACCGCCGCCCGGTCGCGAAGGTCGACAACGTGGCGCGCATGCGGTGGCTCCTCGAGCACGACGAGTACGACCTTCCGAACGAGTTGCGTCCTGAGTGCCACCGCGGGACGCACACGTACAAGTCGATGTACGGCCGCCTGAAGTGGGCCGAACCAGCTCAGACGATCACGAGCGGGTTCGGCAGCATCGGCCAAGGCCGGTACATGCACCCCGAGCAGCCTCGAGCGTTGACGGCGCACGAAGCGGCCCGAATCCAGGGATTCCCCGATTACTTCGACTTCTCCGCGTGCCCGACCCGGACAGCGCTCGCGACGATGATCGGCAACGCCGTCCCCCACAATTGGGGGCGTCTATTGCCGCCGCGCTCCTCGACATCCGCGGAATCACAGGGCTGGATGCCCACCGGGAGGATCGCGAGACCGCCTGAGGACGGCTCGACGATTCGAGGGCACGCAGTCTCCCCGCGATACTGGAAGGCTCTGTTTCGGAGGAAAGGACCCGGATGTCGAACACGATCGATGTGCGCTCGGCGGCGGTCTCGAACGAGGTCCCGGAGATCGGGCACCTCGTCAATGTGCGGGGCGCCCGTTGGTCGGTGACGGATGTCTCGGCGCAGTCCCTCCCCCGCAGCAGCGCTGACGACGGCCGGGCCGAGCTCCAGCACGCGATCACCCTCCAGTCCGTCGAGGAGGAGCACTACGGCCGCGAGCTCACGGTCATCTGGGAGCTCGAGCCTGGCCGAAGCGTGGTGCGCGAGCAGGGCCTGCCTGAGCAGATCCGCGCCGACCAGTTCGACGACCCGAAGACCTTCGCCGCGTACGTCGACGCGCTTCGCTGGGGCGCCCTGACGAGCGCCGACCCGAGGACCCTCCAGGCTCCCTTCCGCAGCTCAGCTTCAGTCGAGGCCTACCAGCTCGAGCCGTTGCGCCGGGCGATCGACGCCCCGCGTGCGAACATGCTGCTCGCCGATGACGTGGGCCTCGGCAAGACGATCGAGGCTGGCCTCGTCATCCAGGAACTCCTGCTCCGCCACCGCGCTCGCTCGGTGATCGTCGTCTGCCCCGCGGGCCTCGTCATCAAGTGGCAGGAGGAGCTGCGCGACAAGTTCGGCCTGCACTTCGAGATCGTCAACTCCGAGACGATGAAGACGTTCCGCCGCACGTTCGGCGTGCACGCGAACCCCTTCAAGGTCTATCCGCGAGTGATCGTGTCGATGTCGTGGCTCCCGTCGCCGCGCGCCGAGCGCATGCTCGAAGAGGTCTACGCGAGCGTGAAAGACCAGAAGACCGCCGACCGCCGTGCGTTCGACATCCTCGTCGTCGACGAAGCGCACCACGTCGCCCCAGCGACCCCGAGCCGCGGCAACAGCGGCAATGACACACCCCGCTACGCGATCGACAGCCAGCGCACGATCGCCGTGCGCCGCCTCGCCGAGCTCTGCGAACACCGCCTGTTCCTCAGTGCGACCCCGCACAACGGCTACTCCGAGTCGTTCACCGCGCTGCTCGAGATGATCGACCCGCAGCGGTTCGCCCGCGGCGCCGACCTCGACGAGGAGGCCCTGAAGCAGGTCGCCGTCCGTCGCCTCAAGCGCGACCTCCCGCGCACCGACAACGGGCAGGTCTTCATGCTCCGCGAGGTGCGGTCGCTCATGTTCGAGCCGACGGACGACGAGGCCGACGCGTACGACCGCCTGATCGCCTTCACGCGCCGCCGCAACCATGCGATCAAGCAGGAGCGCGGCAAGCGCGCCTCCGATCTCGCGACCCTGATCCTCAAGAAGCGGTTCTTCTCTTCGCCGGTCGCCTTCGCGAGCACCGCGGAGACCTACCTCGCCGCACGGGGCGACGAAGACGTGCAGCTGCCCGATTACGACGACATCCTCGGCGACGAGGCAGCCGATGAGGAGGAGGGCCGCCTCGAGCAGCCCGAGCTCGAGGCGCTGCGTTCGGCGAAGCGCGCGCAGGTCGCCCTCACGGATGAGGACAGGGCCGACCTCGAGCGCCTCATCGCCTGGGGCAACCGCTACGAGGGGCGGCCCGACTCGAAACTTGAGGCGCTGCTCCGACTCATCGACGGCGAGCTCATGGTGCCTGGCATTGGATGGCACGATCAACGCATCGTGATCTTCACCGAGTATGTTTCGACGCTCGAGTGGCTGCGCGACGTGCTGGAGTCCCGCGGCTGGGGCGGCGAGCGACTCGCGATCATCGACGGCTCGACCGACGCCGAGACGCGCGAGGAGATCCGTGCCCGCTTCACGGCGCCGCCGAAGGACGAGCCGGTGCGCATCCTGCTCGCGACGGATGCCGCGGGCGAGGGAATCGACCTGCAGAATTACTGCCACCGGCTCGTGAGCTTCGACATCCCGTTCAACCCGAACCGGCTCGAGCAGCGCATCGGCCGCATCGACCGCTTCGGCCAGCAGCACACCCCGCTGGTGTGGCACCCGCGCGCCGACAAGTCGAGCGATCGCGCCTTCGCGAAGGACACCGATCTGCTCGCGCGGCTGGCGAGCAAGATCGCCAACGCGAACCACGACGGCGTCTCGGCGAACGAGATCATCGCGCCCGACCTCCAGCGCGAGCTCGGCTTCGGCGAGGGTCCGGTGCGCAAGGTCAAGACGGATGCCGGCGAGCAGGTCATCAACCGCGTGCTGAACGCCGAGCAGAAGCAGCGCGCCGATCTGACGCGGCTCGCCGAGCGCCTCGACGGGTCGCGCGATCGGATGCACCTGCACGAGGGCAACCTGCTCCGCGTGTTCGAGGAGGGCCTCCGCGTTTCGGGGCAGCCGAGGCTCGTCGAGGTGGATGACCCGCAGGAGGAAGCCGAGCTGTACCAGGTGCCGTCGGGTCTCTCGCGCACGTGGGTGCCCGCACTCGCCGGCCTCGACACCCGCCTCGCCCCCGGCGTCCTCCGCCCGATCACCTTCGACGAGCAGCGCGCGAAGCACCAGACCGACGTCGTCTACGCCCACCTGGGCCATCCGCTCATCCAGCGCGCGGCTCGCGAGCTCCGCGGCCAGGTGTGGACGCGCACCGACCAGGTGCGGGGCGTCAGCGCGGTCGTGGTCGATGGCCTCGACCATTCGTTCGCGGCCGGTGTCGCGCGTCTCGTCCTCGTCGGCGAGGGAGGGGTGCGGCTCCACGAGGAGATCTTCCTCGCGGGCACGCGCTTCAATCAACGACGAGAGCTCGGCATCGAGAAGGCCGAGGAGCTGCTCGTGACCGCCCTCGACGGCTCGCGCATCTCGGTGCCCGGTCCCGGAGCGCTCGCTCGAATCGTCTCGCATTGGAACTCGGATGCGTCGCACCCCGAGGGCATGCGCGCCCGTGTCGCCGACGCGATCGCACGACGTGCCGAGCGTCGTCGCGTCGAGGTCGAAGAGAGCCTCGCGGGCCGCCGTGAATCCGACCTCGCCGCCATCGACCAGATCTTCGATCGTTTTCGCGGCACCCTCGAAGGCACGCTCACCGCAGCCGACGAAGCGCGCCGAGCCGGCGAGGAGATGCTCTTCCAACTCGCCGAGGAGAAACAGCAGCGCGAGCAGGACCTCGCCCGCGTGCGCACCCGCCTCTCGATGCTCGAGAACGAGCAGCGAGACGAGCGCGAGTCCGTTGAACGCCGCTACCGCGACGTGCAAGCCCACACCTTCGTGGCTGCCCTCGTGTTCGCCCTCACCCCCGAAGACGTCGAGAAGCTGGAGGCCGCCGGTGGCCGCTAGACCGTTCCCCAAGGGCAGGACTCCCGAGTGGGAGTGGCTGTCGCTCATCGACGCCGACGGCCCGTTCCTCTCGCGGGCGGCGTTGAAGTCCTTCTATCCGCAGGGGCTGCCGAAGGCGGATGCCTCGGTCGACGACGTGAACGCGACCTTCGTCGACGAGTTCACGCGCTGGTCGGCGACGTGGTCGTCGAGCCCCGAGGTGTACGCCGAGGCCCGCGACCGCTGGGTCGAGGTCGTATTGCGCTCGCTGCTCGACTGGTCGGACGACCTGCAGCTCGCCCCCGCCGGCATCGAAGCGAAGTCGCCGAACGGCGCTGTGATGGTGACGCCGTTCGCTGCGCTCGAAGCCGGGGATGGGTCGACGCCCGCCGCCCTCGTGACGGTCGTCGACCGCACCGAGAATCTCCGCTCGGTCGGCGCCGACGGCTGGTCGGCCAACGCGATCGACCGCATGGCCGTGCTGCTCCGCGAGACCGGTACGACGCTCGGCGTCGTGACCGACGGTCGCTGGTGGGCGCTCGTCTCGGCGGCGAAGGACGTCACCACTGCGAGCGGCGTCTGGGACGCCCTCCTCTGGCGCGAGGAGCGCCCGAGCCGCGACGCGTTCCTCGCCCTGGCGAGCTTCGCCTCGATCGCGGGCGGCCAGCCCGAGAGGCGTCTTCCCCTCCTCTTCGCCGAGTCCGTCGCGAGCGCCGAGCAGATCACCGAGGCGCTCGGCGACCAGGTGCGCCGAGCGGTCGAGCTCGTGCTCCAGTCGATGTCCGACACGCACCTGCGCGCCCTCGCCCAGGGCGACACGTCGCCGCTGCCGGATGACCCGAAGGCGGTGTACGAGGGCGCGGTGACGATGCTCATGCGCATCGTCTTCCTGCTCTTCGCCGAGGAACGCGGTCTGCTGCCCGAGCACGACCTGTACCGGTCGTCATACGCGATCGCGGGCATCCGCGAGCACCTCCAGCGTGAGGCGACGGCGACGTCGGCCGAGGCGCTCGACCACTCGTGGGAGGCCTGGCACCGCCTGCTCGCCGCGAGCAACGCGGTGTTCAACGGCGTCTCGTACCCCGACGCGCGGATGCCCGCCTACGGTGGGTCCCTGTTCGACCCCGATCGCTTCCCGTGGCTCCAGGCGACCGATGCGCAGGGCCGCCTGCAGGTGCGGCTCACCGACCGGGCGATGCTTGCGGTGCTCCGCGCCGTGCAGACCATCGAAGACGGCGCGATGCAGCTCTCGTTCCGCGACCTCGACGTGGAACAGATCGGCTACGTCTACGAGGGCTTGCTCGGCTACTCGGCCGAATACGTGCCCGAGGTGATCGTCGGCCTGCACGGCAAGGCCGGGTTCGAGCCCGAGATCCCGCTGCGCGAGCTCGAGCAGCTCGCGACGGATGCCTCGAGCGCAAAGGTCTTCGGCGACAAGCTCGTCGCGCACCTGAAGAAGACGCAGGAGCACGCCAAGTCGCGCACGGCGGGTCAGCTCGCGAAGGCGTACGGCACGGATGACCTGGATGCCGCCGCCGACGCTCGCACCCGCCTGCGGCACGCGTTGCTCGGCGACGACGAACTCGCAGGTCGTCTCGAACCGTTCCACGCGCTGATCCGCGACGACCTGCGCGGCTTCCCGTACGTCGTGCCCGCGGGCGGACTCGTGATGACCGAGTCGTCCCAGCGCGCGAACACCGGCACGCACTACACGCCGCGATCGCTCGCTGAGGAAGTCGTGCTGCACGCCCTCGAGCCGCTCGTCTACTCGCCCGGACCGCTCGACACCGAGAACTCCGACGAATGGGTGCTGAAGTCATCGGCCGAGATCCTCGACCTCAAGGTCGCCGATATCGCGGCCGGATCCGGCGCGTTCCTGGTCGCCGCGGCGCGGTACCTCGCCGACCGACTCATCGAGGCGCGTGCGAAGGAGGGGATGGACGTCAGCGCCGAGTCCGACCTGAAGCGTTGGGCGGTGCGCGAGATCGTCGCCCGATGCCTGTACGGCGCCGACATCAACGGCATGGCGGTCGAGATGTGCAAGCTCTCGCTCTGGCTCATCTCGATGGATCCCGGCAAGCCGTTCTCGTTCGTCGACGACCGCGTCTTCCACGGCAACTCGCTGCTCGGCGTCACGACCGAGGCGCAGCTCAAGGCGCAGCACATCTACCCGAAACAGTCGGTCAAGCGGCAGCTCGCCGCGTTCGACGTCGACAAGGACCTCGAGGATGCCGCACGGCTCCGCCGTGAACTCGCCTCCGGGCAGGTCGACGATGCCGACCGCATGCGCTCGACCCGGGCGAAGCGCGCACTGCTCGCCCAGTCGAAGGAGGTCACGGCGAAGCTCCGCGACGTCGCCGACGGCCTCATCGCCGCGGGCCTGCTCGAAGGCGGGAAGCCCGGACGCAAGCTCGAGGAGCGCTACGACGAGCTCTCGGAGGCGCTCCGCAACGCCTACCCGGCTGACGGTTCGGTCGGAGACCGCCGCCGGCTCGACGCGATTATCGACGCCGGACTCACCCCGACAGTCGACACCGGCGAAGCGCGCTGGAGGCCTCTGCACTGGATTCTCGAAGCACCCGACGTGGTCCACGACAATGGTGGCTTCGACGCGATCATCGGGAACCCGCCGTTCCTCACCGGTTACAAGGTGTCAAATGCGATCGGAGCGGAGCTTCGCAGCTGGCTAATAGAAGTTCTCGCAGCAGGCACAAAGGGAAGCGCTGACCTGGTTGCCTATTTCTTCCTACAGGCGGCGCAGCTTTGCCGACGGTCAGGCGTTCTCGCCCTTCTCGCCACGAACACAGTCGGTCAGGGGGACACGCGAGAGGTGGGCCTGGACCGCTTGTCAGCCAACGGGGTGAGGTTCTATCGCGCGATTCAGAGTGCGCAATGGGGCGCAAAGAATGCGAGCGTGCAGATCGCGGTTGTTTGGGGCACTCCACGCGATTTTGGAGTCCGAGCGGTTGCAGATGGACAACGGGTCCCGAAGATTACGTCGATGCTCGAACCAGAAGGAAGAGTTTCGGGCCAGGCGCTGCGGCTTGCAGGGAACGCGGGATTGGCATTCAAGGGCGCGGAGATCGGCGGCGAAGGTTTTGTTGTCACGCCTGCCGATGCCGAAGCGATGGTTGAGCGAGATCCGCGAAATCACGACGTTCTGTACCCGTACCCGGATGGCAAAACGGATGTGTACGGGGATCCGGCTACTGAAGCCTCACGATGGGTTATCAACTTCCACGACTGGACGCTAGATCGAGCCAGGAGCTACCAGGAGGCGTTTGCAGTCGTCGAGCGTGAAGTCCGCCCGTGGCGGCAGCGCACAAAGAGTGACGGATCTCCTGTTCTGCCGCGCGCCCAGTTCGACAAGTGGTGGATCTACGCCACACGGCGCCCTAACCTCACCGAGGCGATCTCGCACTTCGAACAGGTAATGGTGCTCGTCCAAACGAGTTCAACACTCAGACCAGTGATCTGGGATGCTCGGACGGTATTCACGCAGAAGCTCGTCGTGTTCGCGAGCATAGATTTTGCGCTCTTCGCGCTTCTCTCAAGCTCCCCCACGCCCTCTGGGCGATGCAGCGAGGTTCTACGATGCGCGTCGATTTCGTGTATACACCATCCGACGTCTTCGAGACGCTGCCCCGGCCTGAGAACACCGAGCGCATGCGCCAGCTCGGCGAGCAGCTCGACAGCGATCGCCGCGAGATCATGCTCCGTCGACAGCTCGGGCTCACCGCGCTGTACAACCTCGTGAACTCGCCCGATGTGCAGGGCGACGCCGAGGTCGATCTCATCCGTTCGATCCACGTGCAGATCGACGAGGCGGTGATGGAGGCGTACGGCTGGACCGACATCTCGCTCGAGCACGGCTTCCACACCTACCGGCAGATGGAGCGGTGGACCGTGAGTCCGGCGGCCCGCGTCGAGATCCTCGACCGGCTGCTCGAGGAGAACCACCGCCGCGCAGCGATAGAGGCGCAGCAGAACCCGAAGCCGGCGAAGCGCGGCAAGAGCCTCGAGGAGTCGGAGAAGCCCGAAGGAGCGATGTTCTGATGTCCGACGAGCCCACCGTCACCTCCGCGCAGGTGCGCGACGAGCTGCTCGACCTACTGGGCCGCGACCTCGTCGGCCCGTGGGACGGGCCGACCGAGACGATCGTCGGCACCCCTCGCGCACGCTACCTCTCGGGTGCGCTCGCCCCGATCTCGCTGCTCGAGGGGGCGGCATCGAGCACCGCGAGCGCCACGACGCGCTCGACCTCGCTCGACGAGGTGCGCAACGACGAGACGCTCGCCGTCGCCGATCTCTCTGCTGCGCACGAGGTGCAGGGCGTGCCGGTCGACGAGGACGAGTCCGTCGGCGAGGCATCTCCCACCGAGCCCGACGAAGATCGGGGACCCGAATCGAAAATCATCGCGCCGTCGTCGATGGGCGTCCGATTCCAGGTCGCATCCGACATCACCGCCTTGCGCTTCACCGCCCGCTGGGGTCGCTATGCCTCCCGCCGCGAGACCGACCCCGACACCAGCCGCGTGCAGACCTACTACGACCGCACGCCGTTCGAGGTCTCCGTCGACATCGATCTCGCTGCCATCCCGGCCGGCGAATCCGCCCGTAAGGATCTCGGCGACGACGTCGCGATCTCGGTCGAGGTGTTCGACCACGAGGGCCGCCGCGTCGTCGAAGCCGCCTTGCTCAACACCGTCGTCACCGGTCGCGAGCTGCCCCCGAAGCTCTGGCTGTTCCAGGCCGAGCTCGAAGCGACCGCGCTCGACCGGGCCTCCGCGATCTTCCTTCCGACTCGCGATGCGATCCAGCACGACCGCAAGTCCCGCGACCCCGAGGTGCGCCGGCTCGACCTGCTCTACCGCGACCGGCTCGAGTTCGCGGTCGGCCGCACCGCGTCCGCAACCTGGGACGTCTCCACCGACGATCCCCGCCGCGCGACTGCGGTGCGCACCACCTGGCTGCCGACCGCAGAGGTGCCGCAGACCCGCGCGCCCGAGGTCGACGGCGCCGTGCTGAGCATGCGCGCGCTCATGGAAGCATCCGCTGACGAACTCGTCGCCGGACTGCAGCCGATCGTCGACGCGTACTCGACGTGGCTCGACGAACAGGAGGCGGCGAACGCCTCTCTGCCCGAACACCTCCGCGTCGAGGGCGAGATCGGCATCGCCGACGGTCGCGCCGCGCTGAAGCGCCTCGGCGAAGGACTCGACTTGCTCACCAAGAGCGAGCAGGCGCGCAAGGCGTTCTGGTTCATGAATCGCACCATGCGCGACCAGCGTCTGCGCTCGCAGGTCGCCGCGCTCCGCATCGAGCAGCCCTCGCTGAAGATCGCCGAGGCGGTCGCCGAGATCGACGCGAAGGGTGACAAGGCCGCGTCGTGGCGTGCGTTCCAGCTCGCGTTCATCCTGATGCAGCTCCCGTCGGTCGTCGATCCGACCCATAAGCGCCGGTCGTCGGACTTCCCGCGCGCGGAGCTGCTGTTCTTCCCCACCGGTGGTGGCAAGACCGAGGCCTACCTCGGGCTCGCGGCGTTCACGTTCGGCGTCCGACGTCTGCAGGGGAAAGTCGAGACACCCGAAGGCATGCTCGACGGCGGCGACGGCGTCGCCGTGCTCATGCGCTACACGCTGCGACTGCTCACCTCGCAGCAGTTCATCCGTGCGACGACGCTGCTGTGCGCAGCCGAACTCGTCCGCCGCGAAGACCCGGCCACGTGGGGGCACGTGCCGTTCCGCATCGGGCTCTGGGTCGGCTCGAGCGTGAGCCCGAAGCGGTTCTCCGAAGCCGCCGAGCAGGTGAAGGACGTTCGCGAGAGCGAGGGCAACTCGGCCTATGGGCTGTCGGTGCTGCAGTTCGACCATTGCCCGTGGTGCGGGACCGCGATCAACGGCAAGAGCAACGTCGAAGCCGACGATGTCGAGAAGCGCATCCGCGTGTACTGCGGCGACCGACGTGCCGGCTGCCCGTTCGCCGCGGGTGGCAGCGCAGAAGAGGGCCTGCCCGTCCTCACGGTCGACGACGAGATCTACCGGCATCCGCCGACGTTCCTGCTCGCCACCGTCGACAAGTTCGCCCGCCTCGCTCGCGAGGGCGAAGCCGCGAGCCTGTTCGGGTACGTCTCCAAGAAGTGTCCGCGGCACGGCTACAAGCACGCTGACACTGATGCGAGCGTTTGCGGTGCGGAGCACCACAACGCGTCGAAGAAGAACGGCCGTACCTATGCGCCGACGCAGGTGACGACCGTCGGCCGGCTCCGCCCGCCCGACCTCGTCATCCAGGACGAGCTGCACCTCATCACGGGCGCGCTCGGCACCGCCGTCGGGCTCTTCGAGGGCGCGATCGACGTGCTCTCGAGCTGGGAGCTCGGCGACGAGGCATCCGCTGCGCCCGTGAAGCCGCTCGTGATCGCCTCGACCGCGACCGTGCGCAAGGCTGGCGACCAGGTGCAGAAGCTCTACGCGCGCGACGTCGAGGTGTTCCCTCCGCAGGTGCTGACGGTCAGCGACACGTTCTTCTCGAAAGAGGTGCCCCTCGCCGACGAGCCCGGGCGTCTCTATCTCGGCGTGTGCCTGCACGGCGCGAGGCTGACGCTCGCCGAGATCCGGCTCAGCGAGATCCTGCTCCTCGCCGGTCAGAAACTGCTCGACGCGCACGGTGCTGCCGCCGAACCGTATCTCACGCTCGTCGACTACTTCTCGGCGACCCGCGAGCTCGCGGGCATGCGGCGGTACCTCGAAGACGACGTCACGACGCGGGTGAGCAACCCCGACAAGTCGACGGGCTACCCTCGACGGCGAACCCCACTTCGGCTGGGCGAACTCACCTCGCGCATCTCGTCGTCGGAGATCGGGCGCACGCTGACCCATCTCGCGTCGCCGTTCGACCCGTCGCTCGACTCGACGCTTGGGCGCGCCGAGATCGCCGCGAAGTACAAGGCCGGCGAAAAGCTGCCCGACCGCGAGCTGCCGTTCGACGTCGTGCTCGCGACCTCCATGCTCCAGGTCGGCGTCGACGTGCCCCGCCTCGGACTCATGCTCATCGTCGGGCAGCCGAAGAACACCGCGGAGTACATCCAGGCGTCGTCGCGCGTCGGCCGCGAGGCATCCAAACCGGGTCTCGTCGTCACGCTCGCCAACCGGTCGCGTCCGCGCGACATGGCGCACTACGAGCAGTTCGAGCACTACCACGACACGTTCTACGCGAACGTCGAGGCGCTGTCGGTCACGCCGTTCTCCGAGGCATCCCTCGAGCGCGGACTCACCGGGCTCATCGTGTCGGCCGCGCGCGTCATGGACGCCGGTGGGTCGACGGATGCCTCGCTCTCGCCCGACTCGACCACCGGTGCCGGGCGCATCGTGCAACGTCGCCCGGCGCTCGACGAACTCGTCGCGAAACTCGTCGCGCGGGTCGCACAGGCAGGCGGCGACGACGCGGCCAAGCTCGCGCACAGCAAGCTCGTGTTCCGGCTCGACGAGTGGACCGAGCGCAGCGACGCCCAGGGCGGCGCACTCACCTACGCACGCAAGACGCTGCCCAAGCAGTTCGTCACGCCCCTGCTCGTGAGCCCCGAGGACTCTATCGGCGAGGAGGGCGACCGGCTCTTCCAGGTCGCGAACTCGATGCGCGAGGTGCAGCCCGAAATCGATCTGCTAGTGTCGCCGTTCCCCGGCAAGCTCGCCGAGCCCGTGGGCGCGGCGACACCGTCGTGGACGTTCACCCCGAAGAAGGACGCGAAGTGACCTCGAACGCTGCACCGGTCGGCGACGAATCGGCCGTCGCCTCGGATCAGGCGATTGCCGTCGCGGACGCCTCGCCCGAGGCATCCGTCGGCGTCGCCGGCGACATCGCCGACCCGTTCCTCGAGGTCGCGCAGAAGCCGAAGAACCGGGCGCGTATCGGATCGATCCGGCCGAGCGCGATGCTCTACACCTCGGGCGTCGGCGCGACCGTCGACCTGCCGCACCTCGCCGTGATGCCGCAGGGCATCGACGCGTGGGACAAGGCGTACGCGCGCATGGGCGGCGAGCCGTCGCTCGTGCTCGTGCCCCGGCTGCTCGAAGCCGTGCGCCGACAGCTCGGCCAGCAGGTCGGCGAACTGCGCCAGCCGCCGTGGCTGCCCGATGAGCTCGGCGGTGACACGACGCCGATCGGCATCCCGACCCGCGTCTTCCCGCAGTGGCTCCGCTGCACCGGGTGCGACCTGCTCGCCCCGGTCTCGGCGAACGTCTTCGACTTCGAGAACACGCGAAAGCACCGGCCCGACATGGCCCGGTTCGTGCACCGCAAGTGCAAGGGTCGCTTCAAGGGCGACGGGCGCGACCGCGTCGCCGTGCCGGCGCGGTACCTGATCGCGTGCACCAACGGTCACCTCGACGAGTTCCCCTACAACGAGTGGGTGCACGGCGCCGACGGCAACCGCAAGGAGTGCGTAGCGAATCCGATGCTGCGGATGCGCGAGTGGCGCTCGAACCTTGGCCCGCAGGTGTCGATCGTGTGCGTGCAATGCGACTCGTCCCGCAACATCGCCGAGATCACCCGCGCCGGCGGCGAGGCATCCCTGCCCCTGTGCCGCGGCCGTCACCCGCACCTTCCGACGTTCGCACCGGCCGACAAGCCATGCCAGGGCGAGGTTCGGCTGATGCTACTCGGGGCCGCGAACCAATGGTTCCCGGCGACGATCAGCGTGCTCGTGCTGCCGTCGCGGAAGGAGCCGAAGCCGGCCGACACGGTCGAGGAGGTCATGGGGCTCCCGCCGGCGCAGGTGGCGAAGCTCACCTCGCTCGCGGCGGTGCAGTCGTGGCGCGAGTTCGCGCCCGAGCACATGGTGGCGAAATTCGCCGGCATCTCCGACGAGGACCTCTGGCAGGCGATCCAGGTCGCGAAGGGCGACCTGCCACCCCTCATCCCGGTCGCGACCGGACCGCTCGGGTACGACCCGAATCACCTGCTCGTGCCCGAGTGGGCGACGTTGACGCATCCCGACGACTTCCTGGCGGAGGACCGCCGCAACGGGTTCAAGGTGCATCCGGTGCCCGTGGCGTCCTCACTGGGTTCGGCCGTGCACGAGGTCGTGGCCGTCGACCGCATCCGCAAGGCGAACGCGTTCATCGGGTTCACGCGCATCGACGCGCTCGATCGGGTCGGCGACGAAGCTGCGCGCATCGCGCCGATCGCGATCTCGGGGAAGCCGAAGTGGGCGCCCGCGACCGAGGACCGTGGCGAGGGCGTGTTCATCAGATTCTCCGAGCCGGTCGTGGCCGAGTG
Organism: Agromyces sp. MMS24-JH15; assembly: GCF_043518605.1. Classification (GTDB taxonomy): domain Bacteria; phylum Actinomycetota; class Actinomycetes; order Actinomycetales; family Microbacteriaceae; genus Agromyces. The sequence goes on along the minus strand of NZ_CP171358.1, from coordinate 1,704,670 downwards.
GGAGGCATCCGTGCTCGACTCGGAGGTGTGGGCCGCCCATGTCGCCGCGCACGAGCGGAACCTCGCGCGTCGTCAGAGCCACACCGCGGCCGAACTCGTCGCCGAAGACCGCATGCCGCCGCCCCGGTACTGGGCGCTGCACACGCTGTCGCACCTGCTCATCCGAGAGATGGCGATGTCGAGCGGCTACGGCTCCGCGTCGCTCTCGGAACGCATCTACGCGTGGCGCGAGGAGGACGGCCGGGCGCCGGCAGCCGGCATCCTCATCACGACCACGTCGCCCGACAGCGAAGGCACGCTCGGCGGCCTCGTCGATCTCGCCCGCACCGAGCGGCTCGAAGAGGTCATGCACGAGGCGCTGCACCGAGCGGAGCGGTGCTCGTCCGACCCGATCTGCGCCCACCGTGTGCCGAAGGACCAGGAGGACTTCTTGCACGGGGCCGCCTGCCACTTCTGCGGATTCCTGTCGGAGACGTCGTGCGAGCGGGCGAATCGGTTCCTCGACCGACGGTTCGTGCTCGACCTGCACGAGGGATCGCACGGACTGGCGCCGCTGCTCGCAGGGGTGAAGATCGGCGCGGTGAGCTGAAATGGCTGGGGCGCTCGAACAGTTGGCACGCGTCGTGTCGCCATCGCAGGCGCTCAAGCTCGCGTCGAGTCTCGAGATCGACGGGAACCTCCTCAAAGCGCAGGCGCATCTGCCGGCCGCACCGCATCCCTCACGGGAGTTGCTCGCGACGAGCTTCGCTGCGCTCGGGGCCGAGCACCTCGCTGGTGCCCTGCGCGGATTCGCCGCGTCCGCCGCAGCGAACTCGACCGACCTACGGCCGGTGTGGAGCGGACCGTCCTTTCCAGGCGACGGCGACCACACGACCGCCGCACTCGCCCACCTGATCGACGAAGCCACCGAGGACGTGTTCGCGTCGACGTACTCGGCGAGCCCGACGTCGGCGTACCTGAAGTCGCTGTGGCGCTCGGTCGCCCGAGGCGTGAAGACGACCTTGCTCATCGATCCGAAGCTCAACGGCGGTAAGACCGCCGCGTGGATGCAGGCGCACCTCGTCGGCGCCCGGTTCCTCGGATTCAAACCCGGCCCCGACGGCGGCATCCAGCACTCGAAGGTCGTCATCGTCGACTCCCGCGTCGCGTTCATCACGAGCGCGAACCTCTCCGAAGCCGCACACGAGCGCAACCTCGAGACCGGGGTCATCATCAGGGACCCGGCGTTCGCGTCCGGGCTTCGGCAACGATTCGGAGCGCTGTACGCCGAAGGACACCTCTACCCCCTCGATCCGCTGAAGGGTGCCGATGGCTGAACCCCGCGAATCCTGGGCGACGTCGGAGGGCACGCGGAAGTCGATGCTCGCCAACAAACGGCGCGACACGACGACCGAGCTCGCCGTTCGCACGCTGCTGCACGCCCGCGGGCTGCGGTACCGCGTCGACTACGCGCCGGTTCCCGGACTGCGCCGCCGCGCCGACATCGTGTTCACGCGAGCGCGGACCGCCGTGTTCATCGACGGGTGCTTCTGGCACGGATGCCCCGAGCACGCGACCCATCCGAAGCGGAACGCGGACTACTGGGGACCGAAGCTGGCCGCGAACGTCGAGAGGGATCGGGATACCGATCGGCGGCTCGAGGAAGCGGGGTGGCGGGTGCTGCGGTATTGGGAGCATGAGGCGGCGGCGGATGTTGCAGCCTCGATCGGGCGAGAGCTTGCGAGGGAGCGCGGATGAGAATGCGATCGGAAGTCGAGCAGAGTGCCATCCGCGAGGACGTGTTCCGGTGGCTCGACGAGAAGCTCGGCGCAGGGGCGTACGAGCTCAGCCGAGACGAACTCGAGTCGTACAGCTTCGACGGCGAGCGCATCCCGCTGCTGGACGCCGCTCGCGGCATCCGCAACCCACGAGACTTCGACGCCACGCTCACCGTCATGACCAGCTCGAAGTCGCACGGCTACGACGACGAGATCCGACCCGACGGGCTGGTGCGCTACTCGTACCAGTCGAAGGACGGCGGCGACAACGTGAAGCTCCGCCGTGCGTACGAGCGCAACGAGCCGCTCGTCTACTTCCACGGTGTCCGGAGCGGGTATTTCGTCGCGTACTACCCGGTGTACATCGTCCACGACGACCCGGCGACGCGAAGCGTGCACCTCGCGCTCGATGAGACCTTCCGATTCTTCGGTGATCCTCTGCACATGACCGGCGACGAGCGGCGCTACGCGGAGCGCGTGGTGCGCGAGCGGCTGCACCAACCGATGTTCCGCGCGCGAGTGATGCGCGCCTACCAGGCCACCTGTGCCGTGTGCTCGCTCAAGCACGCCGAACTGCTCGATGCGGCGCACATCGTCGGCGACGGCGAACTCGGCGGCCTCGCGCAGGTGACCAACGGTCTCGCGCTCTGCAAGATCCACCACGCATCGTACGACCGGAACCTACTCGGAATCTCACCGGACTACGAGGTGAGGATCGACCGCGAGCTGCTCGACGAGGTCGACGGGCCGATGCTGCGACACGGGTTGCAGGATATGCACGGGCGGCGGCTCGTCCTGCCGAGGCGGAAGCTCGAGTGGCCGTCTCAGGAGCGGCTCGCGGAACGCTTCGCGCGGTTCGCCGCCTAATACTCGACGGATCCGTGCCGCATCTTCCGCGTCCGATCGAGACGAGGCACGGTGCGGGCGCCGGCGGAGTCGGCGTCGGCGTCGGCGTCGGCGTCGGCGTCGGCGTCGGTTGGAGGGTCACCGCTCGACGTGGCGTACAGCACGGCGAGGCATCCGTTCTGCGCCCGGACGCGGCGGACGGGCGGTGTGCGACCCAGATATGGGGCGAAGGGGCACCGCGCCGCTTGAATCGGTGCCGACGTCGGTATGTGGTCCACGTCAGCCCCGCCCGGTCGGCATCAACAGGTCTGGCCGGAGAAGCGGGCCGTCGCCCCGTTCTCGTCGCCGCTCCTTTAGCGCGTCCGAGCCTCTGAGCGCCGGCGCCATCCACAGGTGTGCAGAGTCACGAACGCTTCGCGCGAGCCTTCTCTACGGTCGCAGAGGTCGGATTCGCGGAGTTGATGGAGGCACGGATGACGCAGGTGCTCCTGCACCCGGCGCGGCTGGTCGCCGAGGGCGACGCACTGTGGGCGATCGGGCAGCGGATCCAGACCGCGGTCCGCTCTTGCGAGGCGGCACTCGCCGGCACGGGCGGCATGGCCGGCGACGAAGAGGCCGCCCGAGCGTTCGCGCTCGGGAGCGGCGGCGACCAGGGCTACGACGGGTACGCCCGCACGGTGCTGCAGGGGGCACTCGAATCCGCGAACGCGCTCCGTGCGATGGACACGGCGCTGCAGAACACCGCGCGCGCGTACGACGGCGCGCAGTTGGCCGGCGCCTACCGGGACCCGGCATCGTCCTCGATCCGGGCTGCGATGTCGCAGCCCATCGCGTCGTCCGTGCACCTTCCGAGCGCACTCGGACCGGGACCGCAATCGCCGCTCGGCGAGTTCGCCGAGTTCGTGCAGGACGCACTCGCCGCCATCGGGGTGGCACTCCCCGACGCCGATACCGGCAAGATCGGTGCCGCCGAGGCGGCGTGGGTCGACCTCGGTTCATCGCTCCGACGCATCCGATCCGAGGTCGACTCCAGCCTGCACGCAGCCGTGTCCGACGGCGTTCCGCAACGCATCCGAATCGCCTCATGCCGTGACGCCGTCGCCCGCCGCATCGGCGACGCCGCTTCTTCGGCCGATGCAATGGCGAGTTTCGCCCGAGCACTCGGCGACGCCGTCGCCAAGGCTTGGGAGGAGATCGGATGGCTCCTCGCGCAGATGGCCGCCGAGATCGCCATCGAGATCGGCGTCGGGGTGCTGCTGAGTTCCGTGACGTTCGGAGCGGGCGCGGTCGCGACCATTGCGAAGATCGCGTTCACGGTGGCGCGTTGGGCGGTTCGGATCGCTGAAGTTTGCGGGCGTCTCGCGACCGTCGTGCGGGCTGCGCTGGCGGCCGCGCGGCTCGCGGCACGTGGTGGGCTGCGACTGGCGACAGAGTCCGTGGCATCAGGACTCGCGAGCGTCGCTGCGGGGATGGGTGTCGATGGCGTGCGGAGCGCGGTCGACCCGGGCCACCGCGCGCAGGAGTTCGGCGAACTGCTGGCCGGCGGGCTTTTGGGTGGGGCCGTCGGCGGGGCGGGCCGATTCGGCAGAACGCCGTCGGTCGGAAACCAGGTCGCTTCCAGCGTCCCTGGACGAATGTTCGCTTCATCCGAATGGAGGAGCCTGCTCGAGAGCCTTCCGAAGGGTGACCAGCGCACGGTCCGCGTCGTCCCGACTGAGCATGACCTCCGCGAGCTCTTCACTGGAATGATCGAAGGTGCGGAACGGCTCCCGCCGCGCGGTGCGAGTATTCCCGACGTGTTCCGGCACCCGGACGGAACCGTCATCCAGTGGCGAACCTACTCGCGTTCAGGTGGGGCGACGATCGACATCGACGTTCCCGGCTCGACATCCAAATGGAAGGTGCATGTTGCCGATTGAGAAGGATGACATCGTCCTCTGCGTGCTGCAGGAGGGCTTGGACGACTGGGTCATGATCGACACACTCATCGGACGGTGTCGGGAGTGGGCTGAGCAGAGCGGCGAAGCAGTTCGCGGCGTGTTCACGGAGGTGCTGCGTCGCATGCTCAGCGACGAGCTCGTCGTCGTCGGTGACCTCCGCGGCGAAGGGTTCACCGATTGGGTGGGACGGATCGACGACGTCATCGGACGCGTGGAGGTGGAGCTCGACGGGTTCGACTGGAACCCGCGGATGGCGAGTTGCTGGCTCCGCAACACGGACGCCGGCGACGAACTCGCGCGGAGCGTCGGCGATCGCGGATGCTGGCCTGACGACTGAGTTCTTTGCCGCAGACGACACGCGCCCATCGACGCCGGCCCGCGTCCCCGGCTTCGCTCCGCGCTCATGGGACTCGTCGCAATCGATGTGCGCGTGTTCGGCAACGTTGCGCGCGAGGAGGAAACGGACATGAGAGATGTCGACCTGCTCGGCGAGCTTGGTCCGAACGTCGGTGCGTTCGCATCCGGCTGGCGCCAATCGCCGCCGACTTTCTGGAGTCGACTTTCTGGAGTCGACCAACGAAGGGGCAGCGTTGCGCACGCGACGGCATCCTCGACCGTCACGACGACGAGGTGACGCTGGCAACCGATGTGCGTGGACTTGGCGAACACCTCGTCGATGGAGCCACCCTCGAGCCGCGGGCGCCGGGCGCGTGCTGGACAAGCACCCTCGTCTGTTCTCCACAATCATGAAGGGCGATATCCGATGAGCCGCTTACAACCCGCGAACGAAGTGGAGTATCTCGCGCAGGCCTACTTTCATCAGGACTTCGAGTACGAAGCCGATGACCCCATTGGCGTCGTTCGCAAATTCCGAGATGAGGAGGCCGCGACGCTCAGCGAGAGGCTCCGGAATCGACTGGAGTCCATCCTGGGCGATGCTCCGTCGGAGAGCGATCTCGCGACGCTATGGCTGGACCAGGCCGGTGCGAGCTATGACCCCGCAAGGATGGCGTCAGCATGCACGTTTGGTTTCGCAGCATGCTCGATGAGCTCTCCTGACGGTCCTGTTCGAGTGAGTGCGGCGCGCTGGAATACAAGGATGAAATCACAAGCACGATGAGTTCGGGCAGGTTCTTGTAGTTCCGAAGTCCACGCCGAAGACTCCGTGGGGTGCATAAGCCGAGCACGCGCATCGCGCCCAAGGGAACTCCCCCCCCCGAACGACCCCGAAGCCGAGGATGCCATCGGTGTGGTGAAGAGCCGAAACTCGCTTGGCCACTTTTACAAGGGATGACTCATGGGGACCTCGCTCCACTGGAGCCAGCCGAGACACCTCGCGCAGGGGTATTTCCATCAGGGCTTCGACCTCGACGCAGCTCAGCCAATAGGCGTAGTGAGGAATTTCCGCGAGCAAGAGTCCGAGACGGATGTCGAATTCCTTCGAGGAGAGCTCGCAGCGGCAATCGCCGGGGACCAAACGGAGGACAAGCTCGCTCGCTTCTGGATCGAGGAGCTCGGCTCGTCATACGATCCCCGTCGGGACGGCGGCACCACGAGCGAATGGTTCCGACGCATGCTCGGCGCCCTGTCGTGAAGTTCCCGCCCCATCCGCGCGCAGCACGGTTCATGTGACGGGCTCGGAGTCTCTGTGCCATCGAGCGACACGGCGAAGTCGAGATCACCGCCGTCCCCAAGCCGCACCCAGGGAGTTGAGTGAATCAGGACCTGATCGAACAGGCGATCCGCGACGCGCTGGACGGCGTGCGCGACATCCTGGGTACCGCCGATGTCGAGAACGCTGAGGTCTTTCTCGACCACGCAGAACCTGCGATCGCGCTCGAACTGATCTGTGATCAGCTCTACGAGTACGACCTCTCGATTCCGCGCCACTCCTTCGAACGTTTGAAATGGGCCGGCGAGCGAATGAACGTCGACCCGGATCGCTGGTTGCGCCTCAGCCTCGCGCCCAGCTTGCGACGCGTCGCATCCAAACCGCCGTCGGCGACGAACAAGGCGTAGTGGGGAGTGTTCGTCGCGCCTGAGCCGGCCCGACCCTCCCACGCCGAGCGGACCAACCTCACGCGAACGCGAGGACCTCGATGCCCAGCCTTTGCGCTGCACTCGCAAGGGTCGCATCGAACGTCGCGATCCTGCCGTTCTGCACGACCGCGGCATCCAGCACGCAACAGTCCGGCAGCCTCATCCCGCTCTCCACCCGGATGCGCGCCAGCCGCGCGGCGCTGCCCTCGGGCGGTGCCCACTCTTCGATCGCAAGGCTCGCGAGAGCGTGCTCGACCGCCTCGCCGCGGCCAGCACGCACCGGGCCGACGAGCACCTCCGCCAGGGTGAGGGAGTGCATCGAGAAGCGCTCCCGTGTGTTGCCGCGGAAGAACGCGACGGCACGGTCATTGTGGACGTCGTGCGAGCTGAGATGGGCGATCACCACGCTCGCATCCAGCACGATCATTCGGGCCATTCGGAGCGCAATGCTGCGAGGTATCCGGGCCCGTACACGGCGTCGAAGGCGCCGGCGGTGAGGTCCACCGCCCGCAACCGTTCGCGCTCGGCACCCTCGGCGACCTCGCCGAGCCGGTCGGCCGCCACTCCGAAGAGTCGATTGACCAACTCGTGCCGCGGCACGCCGGGCCAGACGTGCGCAGCGAGCCGCAGCGCACGCTCGACCTCCGGCGTTTCCGTCACCTGGAACCGCGGTCGAGTGGTGGGCATGCGGGGAGTGTACCACCCGCGTTATGGTGCGCCACCGGTCCCACTCGCAGCTGGTGGAATGGCGGCGCTCCCGGTCTGTACAGATACTTGTACACTTTTTCCATGACTCTCCCCACCGGTCCCGGCGTCGTTCCGGTCGGCGAGGCCCGCGCGGGTCTCACGGCGACCTTGAGGGAGTTTCGGAGGGATCCTGAGCACGCCCCACCGGTCGTCCTCGGCTCCCACCGCGCGCGAGAGGCGGTCCTGTTGCCGTACGCGCAGTACGCCGCGCTGACCAGTTCCGCCGACGCCGCTCAGACGGCCGGTCCGCAGGAATCCTCCCGTGAACTCCTCCACCGGCACCGGACCCTGATCCTCCGACTTGCGCAGGCCAACCGCATCGGCGACGTGCAGGTCTTCGGTTCGGTCGCGCGTGGGGATGACGCTCCCGACAGCGATGTCGACTTGCTGGTCGACCCCGAGCCCGAGGCATCCCTCTTCGACTTGGCGCAGTTCGAGATCGACCTCGAGGCCCTCCTCGGCCGACCGGTCGATGTCGTCTCGCGGCGGGGGCTTGACGACAGGCGCGACCGCGGCATCCTTCAGGAGGCGACCCCGCTGTGAGGCCGGAAGACCGCGTCGGTCGTTGGATCGACGCTCTCGCCGCGACGCTCGACACGGCTGCGTCGCTCGCGGCCCGCGGTCGCGCCGCGTATGACGCGGATGCCGCGGTTCCGCTCGCGTTCGAGGCGCTCGCGAACAGGGTCGGCGAACTGGCCAAGCGCCTCAGCGCGGCCGACCCCGGGCGCTTCTCGGCGCCGATCTGGTCGCAGGCCGCACGCAATCGGGACTTCGTCGTGCACCACTACGACCGCATCGACCGCGACGCGCTCTGGCAGACGGTGAGCCGGGACTTCCCGGCGCTCCGACAGGCGCTCGAGGCGGCGCGTACGAACTGACCGCTCTCCAATGCATGCGGAGTAGTCAGCGCTGGATGACCTGAGCGGACTCTGGCGCTGGTTCTCCGTCCGCATCCCGAACGCGGACGTTCCTCCCCTGACCGACGCCTTCGCCGCGCGCCCGTTCGCGGACCGTCGCGAGGCGTTGCTCTCGTACCACTCCATCCGGCTCGAGTACCGGGGACGGTGATCAACAACCCCGGGCAAGTTGGCGGGATTCCGCCCCAAGGTCGCGGTGTTGCACAGGTACTTTCCCTCCGATAGCGAGACACCTCCTTGTCTACCGCCGGGTTATCCCGGCGGTATGGGCGGGGACGAGGAGGCGGAGCGAGCTTTCGCGCTCGGCGTGAACCCCGGCTTCGGCTTCCATGCTCAGGAGACGGATGTGTTCTTCATCAACGGCACCATCTCCCCGAGCGTCGTCCCCACCAATCCAGAATGGGCGTCATGCGATTCCCCGCGCCCGATGACCTCTCTCTGTCGCCCCGAACTGGGAGAACTACATCGTTGCGCAGGCGGTACACGCATCCTTGGGCCACATTCCGCCCCACGCGCTGGCCATCGCCGTGACGATCGATCGAACTGACGTGAGACTGCACTTCCAGCTCTCTGCATCGACTGACGCCGACCGAGCTGACATCGCCGATGTCGAAGACCAACTCCAGGACCTCGTGGGCCCCGACGTCGACGTCACCGCCACGTCCGAGATCCTCAGCCGTCGCGACCTCAGCCGGGTAAGTGGAGCGCGATGGCTGTTCCTCAACCATCTTCTGAAACACCCGGCGATCGATGGATGCCTCGCTCGCGAACACCGCCCGGGCCCACGACGCCACACAACTGGCCAGCGCCAACCGTGAGCCGTCCGCGTCGGTGACCCGAGCCGCGGCTCGGGCATCTGTTCCGGCTGACGCGTACGCGCCTTCGGCACTCGGCCCCGGCGTGCGCGCCGGTGGCGACGCGTCCGAAGACACGTCGCCACCGTCGCCGGTTGGGAATCAGACGTGCGGGTAAGCCTCGATCACCGAGCCAGCAGGCACCTTCCAGTAGCCGACCTCGAACTGCGCCGTTCCACCGGCGGGCAGGCGGTCGAGGTAGGTGAAGTCGACCCCGATGATGACGCCGTTCTCGTTCCGCGCGACGAGGTCGATACGGACCATCTCCTGATCCTCGGCGAAGGTCGAGGTCACCTGTCCGGTGACGGTCATCCAGTCGTACTCCATCGCGGTGGTGATGTTGCCGACCGTCATCGACCCGGTCTCGCCGGCCGGAGACGACGTGGCTCCAGCCGCCATCGGGCCACGCACCTCGATGTGGTCGATCGCCGCTGTGCCGAGTTGCATGAAGTTGCCGACGATCATCGTCCGTCCGCTCATGACCGTGATGTACGAGGAGTCGGAGTCCACGAGAACACCCGCAGCGTCGTACGCCTCGACAGTGAATCCATCGTTGAAGATGTGGTCAGGGTTCGGGTTCTCGATCTCGACCGCGAACCATCCCCACCCGGTCTCTGCATCGATACCGAATGCGGTTTCCCCGACCGCGAGTTCCTGCACCTCGGCGGCCGGCGCCGCGGCAGGCTCCTCGGCCTCCGCCGCCGGGGACTCCGCGACGGTCGATTCCTTGGTCGATTCATCGACGGCAGTGACGAACGCGGCGGTGTAGACGATCGCCATGACGATCGTCAAGATACCGGCGACAACGTTCAAGACCGTCGCGATGATCGCCATGGTCTTGGCGCGATTCCGAAGGACGAGGGCGACGATGCCGCACGCCAGCCCCGCGAGCGCGACGAACCCCGAGACGAAGTTCACGAACGGAATCACCGACGTGACCAGCGCGACGATGCCGAGCACGAGGGCGACGACCGCCAACGGGTTCTTCAACGTGGCCGGCTGGGGAGTCGCCCCGTACGGGCCCTCCGGGATGGCCGAGATCGACCCGGTTCCGGGGTTGGATGGTGCTTGGACAGACATCGTTGGTTACCTTTCGCCACTCAGTGGGCTGACACGCCCTGGCGAGCGCCGAACATCGGCGTTCGCGGTGCGCTCGGCTCGAACACGAATCCGGAGCCATGCGGCAGGCACCCGCTTCCGCCGAGTGCGCAACTCTCCAGTTTGTGTGCAAGCGCTGCACACCCGCTGAGTGTTTGTGGTGATTTGCCTGTGAGGAAATCCACGGAGCGCCAGACGCGACAACAGCTTCCAACCGCCTGGCTGAGCCGAAGTGTCCGATCCGCACCGGTCGGAGTATTCGGGCTCGAAGCCCGTCCTGACGAGCGTCCGCCCCGATAACGTGTTGAGTTGCCACCGCACCACGATGGAAGGCTCGAACACGCCATGGACGTTCAGGAAACTCAGCTGCAGTCGGTGCTCGCCGGAGTGAAGCAATATCGAGTCCCGCTCTACCAGCGCACGTACTCGTGGTCGAGCAAGCAGCTGAGCCGGCTCTGGGGCGACATCGTGGCCCTTGCGGATGAGCAGCGTGAACACAGTCGGGCGACCCACTTCACCGGCTCGCTCGTACTCTCAACACTGGGCGGATGACCCGACACCTCCCGTGGATGCTCTCTGCGTTCGCACTGCTTTCCATTCCGTTCATCGTCCACGCGATCATCGTCGCCTTTAGCTCTACGGTCGATTGGACTTCGGGCAGCCAGGCGCTTGGCGCGTACGTCTGCTGCGGATGGGTCAACCTGCTCGCCGTGGTCGGGATTAAGTGGTGCGCGATCGGCACCATCGCGTTCGCGATCCGTGCCCACCACCTTGGGAGATCGCGACCCGCAGCGTGACCACCGGCTTCGCCCTCGCCTGCGCAGCGCGCCCGAGTGCCGAGCTGATCGCCGCGGAGGGGCCTCGGGATAGGTCTCGCGGGCGTGCGATGTGCGAATAAGGCCTCTACTCGAGACTGCCCGCCGTTCGCGCAAGCACCCGAACCCGGTCCGCGAGCCGCGCGATCCCCCCAGCCCACGGCTCGACACGCACCTCATCCATGTAGGTATCCCGCCGCACCTCGAGCATCACCGCCCGGCCGTGGTGCGCCAGCGCCGCATCGACGAGCCGCTCGATCGCAGCCGAGTACGCCCGGTAGAACTCCATGAGCGACTCGACATCGGCCCGCGGCACGACGCGGATCGGGTCCCGCCACGCGCCGTGCGAGTACAGCACGCCCTGGCCGACGGCGATCTTCTCCTCCGACTCGTCGTCGAATCGCTCGACGTCGACCACGAAGCGCGAGAGGCCGTTGATTACCGCGCTCGCCATCGGCAGTCGGATCGAGCGCGCCGCACCAACCGCTCCGAACGACTCCAGCTCCGAGGCATCCGCACCGATCGCCGCAACCACCACCCGGTCGGTGAAGTGGTCGACCAGCGCATCGTGCTCGCGCGCGAGCGCGGCATCCGTGATCGTGAACGCCGGACGGAACGCGGCCGGCACGACACGCCCGCCGTGCGGCGCGTGCAGGATGACGGGGCTGGTCGCGGTGGCGTCGACCACCGCGACCAACTCGTCGAAGAGCTCCGAATCCGCCATGTCGGCTACTGCTCGCCCCTTGCCGAACGGCGCTCGTCGTCGCTGAACGCGATGTCGGAGTAGGCGATGCCGTCGGCCTCGGCCGCGCGCAGGCGGCTCACGTACGCGCTCAGGCTCTGGCTCGCTCCCGCGACACCGTCTGGCGCGGCCGTGTAGTCGAGCGCCTTGTCGGCGGCGATGCCGATGGTGCGGGCGGCGAGCGCGGCGTCCTGGTTGGCGCCGAGGAACACGAAGTCCCACCCGAACGTCTCGGTCTGCTTGGTCACGGCCGCGCGGACGCCCTGGGCCGTCCATTCGACGCTCGAGTTCTCCTCGCCGTCGGTGACCACGACGACCTGCACGGTGCCGGGCCGCGCGTGCTCGGGCAGCTTCGCGAGCTCGGACCCGAAGTGGGACACCGCGCCGCCGAGCGCGTCGAACAGGGCGGTGCTGCCGCGCGGCTCGAGTTCGACCCGCACGTCGGCGGGGGCGGCGAAGTGGTGCGTCCACTCGACGACCGTGTCGAACGTCACGACGTCGACGGTCAGCATGCCGGGGTGGGCGGCCTGCTCGGCGAGCAGCGCCTGCAACCCGCCGACCATGTCGTCGCGGATAGAGATCATCGACCCGCTCCGGTCGATGACGAGCAGCAGGGCGGTGTACGTGCGGTCGGTCATGGGGACTCCTCGGAGACATCCGGATGCCACGCGGCTGCGCAGCAGATCAGGATGCCGCCACCCACCGACATTCCCGCGAGCGGCTGCCCGTGACGACCTCGACCCCATGCCCTCCGCCGCCCGTGCGAGCACCGCGTCGAACGTCGCAAGACTCGCCTGCTGCGCCAGCACCGCATCGAGCACGCAACAGTCGGGTAGCTTCATGCCGGTCTCCACCCGGATCCGGGCCAGTCGTGCGGCGCTCCCCCGCGACGGTACCCACTCCTCGATCCCGAGGGCGGCGAGCGCGTGCTCGGCGGATTCGCCGCGTCCCGCGCGGGTCGGTCCGACGAGCACCTCGGTCATGGTGAGCGAATGCATCGAGAAGCCCACCGAGAGGTTGCGGCGGAAGAACCCGGCCGCGCGGTCGTGACGTCACACACCCGAGGTCGGCGGCGATTCCGGGCACCATAGCGCCTCGTTATCGCAACCCGCGCGGGCCGTCCACAGGTGTGGAAACCGTCCTGGGCTGGTTCGCGGGACGCCGCTAGCGTCGGCGTCGGCTCGTTCGAGTCGGTCGGTTCGAATCGCTGTCGGAAGGGTGGCACGGATGTCCCAGGTGCTCGTCGATCCGGCGCGATTGGTCGCCGAGGGCGACGTGCTGTGGGCGATCGGGCACCGAGTCGAGGCATCCATTCGCACCTGCGAATCCGCGCTCGGCCGCACGGGCGGCTGGCTGGCGACGAGGATGCCGCGCGCGCGTTCGCGCTCGGCGACGGCGGTGACGGGTACGACGGGTCGGCGCGGCTGGTCCTGCAGGGTGCGCTGGACACCGTGAACGCGCTGAGATCGATGGATGCCGCGCTCGCGAATACCGCCCGCGCCTACGACGCCGCCCAACTCGTCGGCGCGTTCCAGGACCCAGCCGGGTCGGTGTTCCGTGCCGCCGAGCCCACGCTCGTCCCGACCGACGCGCGAGTGCCGAGCGCGCTCGGCCCCGGGCCGACCACGCCGTTGGGCGAGTTCGGCGAGTTCCTCCAAGACGCCCTCGCATCCCTCGGCGTCGTGCTCCCCGACGCCGACCCGGGCAAGATCGACACCGCCGAAGCTGCGTGGCACGACCTCGCGAGCTCGTTGCACCGCTCTTGCGCCGAACTCGACACCAGCCTGCACGCGGCCGTCGCGATCGGACTCCCACAGCACGCCCGGATCGCGTCGTGCCGCGACGGGATCGCCCGTCGGCTCGACGCCGCGGCCTCCTCGGCTGATGCGATCGCCTCGTACGCCCGCGCCCTCGGCGACGCGGTCGCGAAGGCCTGGGAGGAGATCGGCTGGCTCATCGCGCAGATGGCGATCGAGATAGCCCTCGAGATCGGCGTCGGCGTCGCCCTCAGCGTGATCACCGTCGGCGCCGGCGCGATCGCGACCGCCGCGAAGGTCGCCTTCACCGTGGCGCGATGGGCGATCCGGATCGCCGAGGTCTGCCAACGTCTCGCCGCGCTCGTGCGTGCCGCACTCGTGGCGGCGCGGATCCCCGCGCGCGGCGCCGCGCACCTCGCGAAGGACTCGATCGCGTCCGGGATCGCAGGCGTGGCAACGCAGATCGGGTACAACGAAGTCCGCGCGGCGGTCGACCCGGGGTTCGAGCGGCAGGGGCTCGAGTATGTGCTCGCGGCTGGGGTCATCGCGGGAGTGGTTCCCACTGTTCCCGTCCCGAAGCGGATTCCGACGGCACTCACCAAGCGTCGTATTCGCGCCATCGACCTCGCCGATCATGAGGCGGCCGGTGGCCATCTCATCGCGAGACACGTCGGAAAGGCTGACGAGTACCTGGTCGGGCGCGGCAAACGGCTCGCTTCCACGTTCGTCGACCTCTCGGCCGCGCACCGCGCGACGACAACGAATCTGCTTGAGAACCGTGTACTGATCTTGGACTGGCTTAAAGGTACGAAGTTCCAGCTGAAGATCGATGCGAGCATAGAACCTGCATTCGGCCGCACCTGGGTGGCTGAGATCAATCAGTTCGTTCAACCCCGCGGCGTCACCACGATCCTCCATCGCGACCCGTCGATGGAATGCGGCTTCCGCATACAGACGTCATTTCCGACACCCTGACCGAAGGACACAGAAGTGGGCAGCCCAGCGAATTCGAGCGAGTTGGTTTATCTCGGTCAGTGCTACTTCAATCCCGACTACGACCTCGACGCCGCCCAACCGATTGGAATCATCTGGAACTTCCGCCGCGACGAGACGGCGTCGACCATTCAGAGCCTCCGAGCCGAACTCACGGCGATCTTGGCCGAAGGGCACACGGAGGAAGACCTTGCGAGGATCTGGATCGATGAGGCCGATTCGTACTACGACCCGCGCGACGACGGGATCAGTATGCGCGAGTGGTTCCAGCGAGTGCTCGATGGACTCGGCTGACCTCGGTGGCGGCAGCGGCAAGTACCACACCGATCCGATGATTGGTACCGTAACACCATGGCTACCACGCACTCCGCGACGATCGGCGATCGCGGCCGATTCGTCCTGCCATCCGAGCTGCGTTCGCACCAGGGTTGGACGCAGGGCACTCCGCTCCTCATCATCGAGACGAGCCGCGGGGTGGTCATGACCACCCGGGAGCAGGCGATATCGCTGCTGCGCGAACAGCTCGCGGGCACGAGCCTCATCGACGAGCTCCTTGCCGAACGACGGCGATCCGCCGCGCTCGACGACCAGGCAGCACGACCCGAGGGCGGCGCGTGATCGTCCTCGATGCGTCGGCGCTCCTCGCGTTCCTCCAAGGCGAGGCCGGCGCCGACACCGTCGAGCGGGCGCTCGAAACGGGATCGATCGTCGGCGCCGCGAACTGGTCCGAGGTCGCGCAGAAGGTGATCGCACGCGGTGGCGACTGGGAACTCGCGCGCGCACTGATCGAGAGCTACGGCACGGAGATCGAACCGGTCGGTCGGGCGGATGCCGAGGACGCCGCCATGCTCTGGCGCGCCGGGTCGGGCCTGTCGCTCGCAGATCGGCTGTGCCTTGCGCTTGCGGCTCGCGCGAGCGCCGAGGTGCTGACTGCGGACGCAGCGTGGTCGGGGATGGCCGGCGTGCGGATGATTCGCTGACACGCACGCGAACCACCCGATTCGGCGGCGCGTTCGCGCATGTGGACAGTGCCGATTCGAGCAGCAGTCGGTCGCCTACGGTGGAGCGCATGCTTCCTAGCCCGATCCGCCCTGCCGCTGCGATCGCGGTCATGCTCGCGAGCGTGCTGTGCTTCGCGGGATGCTCCGACGCAGCGCCCGCCGCAACGGTCGAGCCGAGTGAGTCGGTTGCGGCTCCGGTGTTCGCGTCGGATGAGGAGGCGTTGGCGGCGGCGGTTGACACGTATGAGAAGTACTTGGATCTTTCCGCCGAGGTAAGCCAGGAGGGCGGCGTCAACCCCGAGCGACTTCTCCCGTTACTCGACCAAAGCTACGGGCAGAAGATCGTCGAAGAGTTCCAAGGTATGGAGCGGGTCGGTCTCCATGTCGTCGGTCGAGGAATTGCATCTGCCTACAGACTGATTGAGTATTCGACTTCAACCGAGGACATCAGTGTGTACGCATGTCAGTCGGTCGGGAGTACGAGAATCATTGATGTTGACGGGTCGGACATCACACCGCCAGACCGGGAACAAGTCATTCCGATGGTTCTCGTGTTTCACGCCGACCTTGATGCCGGCGCCCTTCTCAGCGGGAGTACGCGATGGTCTGGCGCGAGCTTCTGCTAGTCGCGTCGCTCATCGGTCATCCGGTGGTTGCTGCGAGCAATCCAGCGAGCGATTGCACACTTGTGCAGATGTACGCCGGCGAGTGCACCAACGTCCCCTCCGGTTCGGGGACGGCGGGCGAGTCTTCGCTCGACCACACCGACCTGTTCGCTTGGGAAACTTGGTACGAAGCCGACCACCCAGTGAACCCCGGCGTGATCGGCATGGGCGAAGGTGACGGCATCGCAGCGATCCCCGTCGTCACCGAACTCCCCGACGGCACCCTCGTGATCGACGATTGCCACGTCCTCGACCCCAACGACCTCTGTGAGCCAGGCACCCCCGCCACGCCGGGTACGCCCGCGATCACGATTCGCGACCTCGCCGCGTTCCGCCCGGCGCCGACGACAGCGCCCATGGAGCCCGACGGCTGGGCCGTGGTCGACCTGCCCGCGAACTTCCTCTCCGACGCCTCCGTCCACACCGCGAGCGGGACGTTGCTCGGCCGCGCCGCCGACGTCCGCTTCACCCCGACCCACTACCGGTGGAATTTCTCCGACGCGACCACGACCGAGTCCGACTCTCCCGGCGCGACCTGGGCGACCCTCGGGCAACGCGAGTTCACCGCGACCCCGACCAGCCGCACGTTCGCCGAACGCGGCACATTCGAGGTCACCCCGTGGGTCACCTACCGAGCCGAGTACCGCCTGGCCGGCGGCCCGTGGATCCCGGTCGCCGGCACCCTCGAGATCCCGGGCCCGACTCGATCGATCCTCGTCGGGCGCATCGACACCGTCCTCACGAACGGCGACTGCACGCAATACCCGACCGCGCCCGGCTGCTGAGCACAGCGATGACGCACGAAGAACTGGAACGAACGATTCGCGAGATCGCCGACGAGTTCTCCGGCCGTCTCCCGGACCAGGACATCGACAATGCGCACATCTTCCTCGACGCCGGCGAGCTGGAGATCGCGCTCGAGAACCTCTGCGCGCAGGTCTACGAATACGATCTGCCGGTCACGGTTCGAACGTTCAAGCGGATCCGATCCGCGGGCTCAGAGCTCGGCCTCCGCTCGTCCCACTGGACGGATCTCACCGTGATCTCGAACGAATGAGCGCTCCCGACGCGGCCACGCTGGTGTCGCAGGGTTGGTCGTCGATGCCGTAACCCGCCAACGAACTCTCCGAATCACCCCCGTCTTGGTGATGCCGCCCACCCCGGCGCGATCCCTAGGATCCAGACGATGGACCCGACCGAACTCATCATTCCGCTTCTCGGGCTCGGCGGCGCCGTGCTTTCCGGAACGTTCGCGCTCCTCAGTCGCCGTGCCGAGCAGCGATTCGCGATCGAGCGCGAGTCATCACGCGAACTGGCCATCAGCGTGGCGCGCCAGCGCGATGTCCTGCAGCAGTCGATCGAGCCGCTCCTGTACGCGGCATCCGACCTCCAGAGCCGGATCTACAACATCCTCGAGGGCGAGTTCCTTCAGACCCACGCCGCCCATAGCAACGTGAGGTGGAGCCGGAACGCGGTCGAGTACACCTGCTTCCTCTTCGCGCAGTACTTCGGGTGGGCCGAGTCGATCCGCCAGGCGGCGCTGTTCCGCGAATCAGCAGAGCTGGTGCCTGCCCGTGGCGCGAACGACCGAGACGATGCCGCGCTGACCATCGCGGGCATCCTCCGCGAGGTCGGCGACGCACTGCGCACCGATGCATACGGCACCGGCTTCATGCTCTTCTCCGGTGACCAGCATGCGATCGGCGAGCTCATGTTCTCGTGGGATCCCGTGTCCGGCGGTCGTTCGCCGAAGGTCATGAGGTTCGCCACCTTCAGCGAGCGATTCGCGGACCCCGCGTTCCGACAGTGGTTCGATCCGATCGTCGAGGAACTCGAGCCGGATGGCGTGTCGGCCGACGCCGCGCGACGCCTCGCGGTCGTCCAGCGACTCCTGGTCGACCTGATGGACACCCTCGATCCGTACCACGCCGTCTACAAGCGGCGCCGCAAGGTGGAGGAGCCGATGGATGCCCCGGCAGGCCGCGCACCAACGCCCCTCGCGGATGCGCAGCCGGGCGAGGAGGCGCGAGTTTGACGACGGAAACACGATGGCCCGCGACCCAATCCGGGTCGCGGGCCATCAGCGAGTGCTACCGCGCGGCGAAGCCGCCGTGGCCGCCGCAGACGAGCGGCGTGATCGCTTCCGCGATCAGTACCCGACCGCCGCGAGGCCGGCGGTGGCCTGCTCGGGGGTGAACTGGCCGCCGTACGCGCTCGTGAGCTGGTCGAAGAGCTCGTCGCGGCTCATGGGCATGACGTCGAGGTACTGCTTGGCCTGCTCGCCGGCCTCGGCGTTCCAGTCAGGGGCGAGGTAGTCCACCGCGTAGGTGGCGACGTCGACCGGGTACTGGGAGCCGTACTCGCTGGAGAGCTGGTCGATGAGCCCCTGACGGGAGAAGGCCATGATGTTGAGGTAGTTCTGCGCCTCGCGGACCGCCTGCTCGTGCTGCATCGACGGGTGCGCCGGAGCGGGCGCGGTGGCGATGAGGGTGACGGTGGAGCCCTTCGGGATGCTGATGGCCGCGGCCGGGTCGGTGGAACCGATGACCCAGTCGTCACCGGCATCGGCGGGGCTCGTCACGATCTTGAAGCCGACGAACTCGAGCGCCTCGCGGGCCTCGCCGACGGTCTTCCCGGTCCAGTCGCCGAAGAGCATCGCCTCGGGCTCGGCGGGCTCGGCAGCCGGAGCCTCGACCTTGGCCGGCTGCTCGGCCGCGGGCGTGCCGCTCTCGCCGTTCGCGCCGCTCGCAATGGCGCTGATGAGGATCACGACGCCGACCGCGGCCGCGGGGATGATGAACGCCTTCCGCTTCCAGAGCGGGCGCTTCGCGGCGGGCTCGGAGGCGCCGGCGGGCGCGGGGGTGCCGGCGGGCTCCCAGGTCATCGACCCGTCAGGGTGCTGGGTGAGGACGTGCCCGTTGACGAGGTCGCCGGGCTGGTGCTGCTGGACGTCGGTCATGATGTACTGCCTTCTGTGGGAGCCGACCGGGCGCGCCGAAGGGCGCGCCACTGGCATCGGCGCGAGAGTCGCCCAGCTCGACAGAAACAGAAGGAGCAGGGAGGTCACCGCGATCAGGTGAACTTTTCAGAGTACGGGCGACCCGCTGGAAGGCGACTGCACGTTGGCAGGAAGAATCCTGTACGCCAGTCGGGCGGCGCGCAGCCTCACGCCCCCAGCATCTCGAGCCCGTGGTACACCACGTACGCGGGCCACACGATCGCCTGCAGCAGCCCGAGGATGACGCCCCAGAAGCTGCCGTCCGAGATCGAGACGAAGTAGACCGCCGCGCCGATGTAGGCGAGGAAGAAGAAGAACCCCCAGGTGCCGGAGTTGACGTACGTCACTCGATCGCTCGACCCCATGTCGCCCTCCGATCGCCGGCGCCGCGCCGGCTTCGACCTGCCGATCGGGCGCGCGGTCGCGGCATCCCATCGGTCGGTTCATCCTGACAGGCGTGCGCGGTGGACGGAAGGTCGTAAGCGGGTCGCGTGGCTCAGCCGCGCGCGTGCGAACCGCTGCGGTCGAGCACCGTCGAACGCGGCATCCTCAGTCGTCTGCGTCGCGCTGCTTCGTCGCCTCGCTGGGACGGCTGCCGTGCCAGTGTTCGGCGTTGGCGTCCTTCCAGCGCTTCGCCCGGTCTTCCGCACGGGCCGTCGTCGCGGCATCCTCTCCGGTCGTCGCGCCGTCGTCGAGCGTGCCGCCCTCCGCCTCCCAGCGTTCGTCCTCGGGGGCGCCCTCCGGGTGCGTGTGCTTCGACATCGGGCGCCCTCCGCTGCTACTCGTACGTCGACCTGCGTGGCCGGAAGTCGATCCGCGCGGCGGCGGAGACGATCGCAGCGGCACGGGTCTCCTCGGCGCGAACCAGCTCGGCCGCGCTCGCGTCGCGATCGACCTTCTCGGTCGCGGCCTGGGCGCCGATGTCGGCGAGTATGCGCCCGATCACGGTCGCGAGCCCGGCGGCGAGCTCGTCGAGGTTCGTGTGCTCGATGATCAACCGACGGTCGGCGACGTGCAGGGCGACCTCGCCGTACCCCTCCTCGGCGAGACGAGCCCCGACATCCGGGTGCTTCAGCAGGTCGAGCTCGCGCGGCAGCGGTCGCCGGGTGAAGACGGCGGCGACGTCGTACCGGCTCGGCGCATCGGGCGAACCGAGGTCGGCGGGCAGTTCGTTGACGAGGATGTGGGTGACGCCGAATTCCTCGGCTGCGGCTTCGGTCATGACGCACTCGCCTCCCCGGTCGGAGCATCCGCAGCCGCATCCTGCGCGCCCGTGGCGTGCGCGGCCCGCGCGCTGTCGACCCACCTCGTCGTGCTCGCCGGGTTGAGGTCGAAGTGCTCCCAGAACGCGTCATTCCGGGCGATCGAGGCCGCCTCCGCCCGAACAGCGTCGTGGTGCGCAGGATCGGGCTGAGTGGGAACGGTGTCCATTTCCAGAGTATGCGCGCCGGACATGTGAGCACTCACAGTTTCACCGCCCGCGAAATCACGTCCCACCGGCATTGTCAAGGGTGGCGCCGACCGCGACGGGCGGACGTACCGTGTACCTACGTGGAATCGGATTCCGCGTCGCGTCGCTGCCGCTTCGCCGAGCCCGGTGCGCGGGTCCAGAGAGGCGGTCCGCCATGACCTCCGACATCTCCCCCATCCGCACGACGCATCCGCCATCGGCAGGGCGCCCGCAGGCATCCGCCAGCGCGTTCACCGACCTCGCGCGCATCGTGAAGGACGCCGGACTGATGCGGCGTCGGTACGGCTACTACTGGACGAAGCTGGTCAGCGTGCCGTTCGCCTACGCGGCGGCGATCGCGCTGTTCATCTGGATCGGCGACACCTGGTGGCAGATGTTCACCGCCGTCGGCTTCGCCGTGCTCTTCACGCAGACCGCGTTCCTCGGTCACGACGCCGCGCACCGGCAGATCTTCCGGTCCGGCAAGTGGAACGACTGGATCAGCCTCATCCTCGCCGGACTCGTCGGCATGAGCTACGGGTGGTGGCAGCACAAGCACACGCGGCACCACGCGAACCCCAACCAGATCGGCACCGACCCCGACATCGACCTCCCCGTGGTGGCCTTCACGCCCGAGCAGGCGGCACGCGAACGGGCGGCGTTCTTCCGCTGGATCATCGGCCACCAGGGGTACTTCTTCTTCCCGATCCTGCTCCTCGAGGGCCTCTCCCTCCACGCGTCGAGCGTGCACCGGGTGTTCGCGAAGGAGCCGCTCCCGCACCGCCCGGTCGAGATCACGTTCCTCACCGCGCGCATCTTCGGGTACCTCGCGCTCATCCTCCTCGTGCTCTCACCCGGCAGGGCCGCCGTGTTCCTCGCGATCCAGCTCGGCCTGTTCGGGTTCTACATGGGCATGAGCTTCGCCCCGAACCACAAGGGGATGCCGCTCGTGCCGCACGGCGCCAAGCTCGACTTCCTCCGCCGGCAGGTGCTCATGAGCCGGAACATCCGCGGCAACCGCCTCGTCGACATCCTGATGGGCGGCCTCAACTACCAGATCGAGCACCACCTCTTCCCGTCGATGCCGCGGCCGCATCTGCGCCGTGCGGCACCGATCATCCGGACGTACTGCTCCGGGCAGGGCGTTCCGTACACCCAGACGACGCTCGTGCACTCGTACGCGATCGTGTTCCAGTACATCAACCGGGTGGGCCTCGGCGAACGCGACCCCTTCGAGTGCCCGATGGTGACGCAGCGCGCGAGCATCTAGGCGGCGGTACGGAGCGAGGATGCCTCGGGCCACCCGGGCACCCAAAATTGTTGAACAATCCTTCGCTTTCGTGCTATCCTGAAGGCCGGTCGACGGCCAGCTGGGGGGATGAGCTCGGCGCCGTGACCGCCGGTCGGATCTCCGAACCCGACCGCAAGCTTCCGCCGCCGGACGGGGTCCGCGGCAGTTCGTTGTTCCGGTGGTCGGATGCGCCGGACGAGGTCCCACCTTGCGCGCCACTCGACGCACAGCTTCCGCATACGCCGCTGCCCGCGAAACCGGTCCGTCCGGTTCCGCCCCGAAGGCCGACGGCATCCCGCACTCGACGACATCGGGCCGCCGCGCACTCACGATCGGCACCGCCGCGCTCGTCGCCGGCGCGACGCTCGCGCTCGCACCCGCGATCACGGCCGGCAGCGCGGACGCCGCGTTCGCGGCGGACGGGACGACGTTCAACCCGTTCGACAACGCCGGCGGGTTCAGCCTCTACGCCCGCGGCGATGCGAACCTCCAGCACTCCGAGGTCGAGGGAGCGATCGCGGTCGGCGGCACGCTCACGGCGAAGCAGCCGGGCGGCCGTCTCCCGATCCAGCACTACGTCACGGGCACCGCCGACTACACCGCGCCCGTCATCGACGGCGCCGCGACCCGCGTCCTCATCGGCGCGTACAGCGACCAGAGCGGCATCCTCGACGTGAGCGGATCCGGCATCGCGCCGAACGACGGCTACGCGAAGCTCGCCGGGGGCGAGCAGGCCCCCTTCTTCTTCGCCTATCGCGGCGGGTACGCCCAGTACGTCGTGCCCGGCGGGGAGGACCAGGGGCCGTCGATCGACGCGAAGAACCAGGCGTGGGACGCGGCCGACCCCGGCGCGACGTTCCGCACCGCCGAGACCAGCGTCGCGGCCTACGTCGAGCAGGGCGACGCTTGGGACCAGGTCGACGGATGGCTCGCCCCGCTCGCCGACCCGGCCGCCGGCCTCGCGAACCGAGTGGAGGTCGCGCACGACACCGACCGCGCGGTGCTCGCACTCCAGGCCGGCGTGGTCAACGTCATCGACTACGCCGACCTGTTCCTCCCCGGCGGCGCCTACCCGACGGCCGTGACCTACGCCGGCCCGCTGCCGGCGGCCGACACTCCGCTCATCATCCGCGTGCCCGCCGGAACGACCTCGGTCATCGGCATGGCCCTCGACGGCGGCGCCGGCACCGATGCCGTCGCGAACTCGATCATGTGGGACCTCTCCGCGTTGAGCGGGCCCGTCACGATGGCGCCCAACACCGGGAACGGCCAGCTCGACGGATCGGTCTACGCGCCGCACGCCGACCTGACCCTGACCTTCGGACCGCTCGGCGGCCAGGTGATCGCCGAGACCCTGACCACCACCGGAGACTCGGGCGAGACGCACGCGTACTACTTCCGCGCCGAACTGCCCACCGTCGTGGTGACGCCGACCGGGCCGACGACCCCGACCGAACCCACCGCACCGACCGAACCCATCACACCCGCCGAACCCACCACGCCGACCGAACCCACCGCACCCACCACCCCGACCGAACAGCCCGTCGTGAACCCCGTCACGGAACAGCCCCAGCCCCAGCCCGAGCAGGAACCGCAGCCCCAGCCGACCCCGTCGGCGACGCCGACGACCCCTGCGCCCGCACCTGCCGGCGGAGACCTCTCCCCGACCGGCTCGGACACCGAGGCCCTTCCGTCGACCGGTGTCGACCCGGCCCTCCCGCTGGGCATCGCGGTCGGCGCGGTGACGCTCGGTGCGCTCGGCCTGCTCCTCGCACTCCGTCGGCCGGCCGCGCGCCGATAGGTTCGGCGCCGGCTTCGGCGCGCGCCGGATTCGGGCCGCGGCCGTCCCCAGCTCGGCGATCCGGCTCGCCGAGCCCGTTCGGATTGTTCCACAATTCACATCACCCTCCCAGCTTCGCCGCCTACGTTGAAGGAGCAGGGAGCACGGCCAGCTGGGAGACGAACTCGGCGCCGCTTCCTACCGGTCGGACCCGAACCGGCCGCCCCATCGCCGCCGAGGGAACACCCTCGGCGGTTGTGCATTTCCGGCGCCCACGGACGCGCCGGGAGGAGTACGTCCCATGCGCGCCGCTACCCACGCGACCTCCGTTCTCACGACCCCGGCCGGCCCGAACCGCCGCGGCTCGAACCGCTCCGGCCGACGATCGACAACGCGACGGCGACTCCTCGCTGGCGGCCTCGCCGCGCTCGTCGCAGGCGCCGGCCTGGCGCTCGTGCCGGCGATCGCCCCGGGCGCCGCCGCGCCCGCCACGGCCGACGGCCTGGCGTTCAACCCGTTCGACAACGCCGGCGGCTTCACCGTCTACGCGCGCGGCGACGCGAACCTCCAGAACTCCGAGATCGAGGGCGCGATCGCCGTCGGCGGAACCCTGACCGCGAAGACTCCCGGCGGCCGGTTGCCGATCAACCACTACGTCGCCGGCACCGCCGACTACACGGCACCCGTCGTCGACGACGACACGACGCGCGCCCTCATCGGCGCCTACAGCTCCCAGAGCGGCATCCTCGAACTGAACGGCCAGGGCCTCGCGACCCCTGACGGCTACGCGAAGCTCACCGGTGGCGAGCAGGCCCCCTTCCACTTCTCCCAGCGCGGCAGCTTCACCCAGTACGTCGTGCCCGGCGGCGAGGCCGATGGTCCCTCGATCGACGCGAAGCTCCAGCCGTGGAACTCCGCCGACCCCGGCGCGACGTTCCGGACGGCCAAGGGCACGGTCGCGGAGTACGTCGAGCAGGGCGCGGCGTGGAGCGAGGTCGACGGACGGCTCGCCCAGCTCGCCGACCCGGCGACCGGGCTCGCCCACCACGTCGACGTCGCGCACGACGGGGACCGCGCGGTGCTCTCGCTCCAGCAGGGCGTGCCCAACGTCATCGACTACGCCGACCTGCTCGTCTCCGGCGGCGGGTTCCCGAACGCGGTCAGCTACGCGGGCGTGCTCCCGTCGGCCGACACGCCGCTCGTCGTCCGCGTGCCCGCCAAGACGACCTCGGTCACGGGCATGGCCCTCGACGGCGGGCAGGGCTCGGTCGCGAACTTCGTCATGTGGGACCTCTCGGCGGTCCACGGCGCCGTCGCGATGGCCGCGAACAGCGGCGTCGGCCGCATCGACGGCTCGGTCTACGCGCCGCACGCCGATCTCACGCTCACCGTCGGACCGCTCGACGGCCAGGTGATCGCGAACACCCTCACGACCACCGCCGCATCGGGCGAGCTGCACGGCTACTTCTACCGTGCGCCGCTGACGACGGACCCGACCGTCCCGACCACCCCCGCGACCGGTTCGTTCTCGATCGCGAAGGCCCTCGACGGCCCCGTCGGTCTCGTGCCCGCGAGCACCGAATTCACGATCACCTACCGCGTCGACGGCGGCGAGCCCATCGCGCTCGCCCTGCGCGCCGACGGCACGCGAGTCACGGTCCCCGGCCTCGCCGCGGGCGCGATTGTCACGTTCGAGGAGACGACGCCGCCGGTCATCGTCGGCGTCACCTGGACGGGCGCGCGGTTCTCGCCCGACTCGGTCCAGATCGTCGGAGACGAGGATGCCCCGGTGACGATCACGAACGCGTTCACGGCGACGCCGCTTCCCCAGCCCGAGCCCAACCCCCAGCCCGAGCTCGCTCCGGCACCCGAGCCCGAGCCCATCTCCGAGACCACCCCGGCACCCGCCGCGTCCGGCACCACGCTCGCGCCGACCGGCACCTCGGTCAAGCGCCTCGCGTCGACCGGCGTCGACCTCGCCGCACCGGCGGGCGTCGCGGCCGGCGCACTCGCGCTCGGCGCGCTGGGCCTGGTGCTCGCGCTGCGCCGTCGGACCGTGCGCCGCTGATCCGGCGGCCCACGCCGACCTCCCCGCATCGAAGGCGGCCGTCCCGACCGGGCGGCCGCCTTCGCGCATGGGTTCCCGCGCCGCGGCCTCCCTGCGCGCGGCGCCCCGCGCTGCTACGGTGTGGGCCATGCCAGCCACGGGGATCCAACAGCTCGTCCAGTCGGCGTTCGACGGAATCCAGGCCTTCGACGTGGATGCCGCGACTGCGGGCATGGCTCGCGACGTCGTCGTGTTCGACCCGCACTACCCCGAACCCGAGATGCAGGGCCTGGCCTCGGTGCGTGCGGGGCTCGCCTGGGCGTTCGAGGGGATGGCGAGCATGCGGTTCGACATCGACCGATGGTTCTTCGGCGAGGACGGCCGGTCGGCCGTGGTCGAGGTCTCGACCCACCACGTGATGAAGTCCGGCAAGCGGCGCCTCGACTTCCCGCAGGTCTTCGTGATCGACACCGACGGCGAGCAGATCACGCGCCTGCGCGCGTACGAGCCGTACGGACCGCACGGCACAGCGGGGTTCGGCCTGCGGCTCGGGCACATGGTCTACCGGCTGGGACGCC
This sequence comes from Agromyces sp. MMS24-JH15, assembly GCF_043518605.1. Taxonomy (GTDB): domain Bacteria; phylum Actinomycetota; class Actinomycetes; order Actinomycetales; family Microbacteriaceae; genus Agromyces. The sequence continues at coordinate 1,678,354 of NZ_CP171358.1, read as the reverse complement.
GTCGCCGCAGCCGGAGCTGACCCGCCGTCCCCGGCCGGCTTGCACGGCCCAAGCCGGCTCCCGACTCAGTGCCCCTGGAGCACCGCCCAGGCGAGCAGGCTGTCGATGCGCCGGATGTCCGCGCCCTTGGTCAGCTTGACCTTGATGTGCCCGGCGCGGGTCCAGAGTTCGAGTTCGGCGTCGCGGTCGAGGAATCCGCCCGCGTTCTCGCTCGACCACATGTGGATCGAGCTGTAGGGCAGCGAGGTCACCTCGACCTTCTTGCCGGTGATCCCCTGCGCGTCGCGCACGATGAGGCGCTTCGTCGTGAAGGTCGCCGAGTCGCGGAACGTCTTGAACGACGCGACGGCCTGCTCGCCCTCGAGGAGCAGCGCGTTCACGTCGGCGGGAACCGGGATCTCCTGCTGCAGGGTCCAGGCCAGGATCGGTGCGGTCTCCATGCTCACGTCAACTCCCTCATCGGATGCACCGGCCATCGGCGCACGTCGGGCCAGCGTATCGGCGACGGCCGACGCCGCGGCGGCGGCGTCGACCGGAGTTGGCCGCGACCCTCATCCTCGCATGGTACCGAATGGTACTTTGGTACCGAACGAAGGAGCGAGCGATGCCAGCACCGACGCCGATCAAGGTCGACGCGGCCACCGACCGACTCGTCGCCGACGCCGCATACCTGCTGGGGCGGACGAAGAAGGACATCGTCGCCGCGGCGGTCTCCGAGTACTTCGCGCGACACCGGGACGAACTGCAGGCCGGCGTCGAGGCATCCTCGTCGCGCGTTGCGGCCTCGACCCACCCGCTCCGCGAACGCGTCCGCGCGAAGCGCGACGAACTCACCACCGCGCTCGGTCAGCTCGGCGGACGGAACATCCGCCTCTTCGGCAGTGTCGCGCGCGGCGAGGAGACGGATGCGAGCGACATCGACCTCCTCGTCGATCTCGACGTCGGGGTCGGTCTCTTCGGGCTCGCCGGAATGGAGTCGGCCGCCGAACGAATCCTCGGCGTCCCGGTCGACGTCGTCCCGGCCGCAGACCTGAAACCCGATGCCGAAGCCCGCATCCTCGCCGAGGCGGTGGAACTCTGAGCAGGTCGCAGCTCGACCGACTCCGCGACATCCGTGCCGCGTGTCAGGCGATCGCGGAGTACGCCGCGGCGGACGACGAGCGCGGACTCGTCTTCGATGCGATGCGCATCCGACTCGTCGAGATCGGCGAAGCGGTCAAGGACCTCGACCCCGCGACGCGCGAACTCGCCCCCGGCATCCCGTGGGATGAGATCGCCCGGATGCGGGACCTCCTCACCCATCGGTACTTCGACGCGACCCACGCCATCGTGTTCGCGACCGCACGCACCGATGTTCCGGTGCTGTCGGAATCGGTCGAGCGGATGATCGAACGGCTCGACGGGCCGGCCTGAGCCGGCGCCGGGTCGGGGAGGCGACAGGCAGGCGAGAGGCAGGCGAGAGGCAGGCGAGAGGCAGGCGAGAGGCAGGCGAGCGCCCGCCTACCCGGGCGACGACCGGGTCTCCGCCGGGTCGGCCACCCCGGGCAGGGACCCCGATCCCGGAACCGGGTCGCGTCGACGACGCGTGACCAGGTAGGAGCCGAGCAGGACGAGCACGAACCCGACGACGGTCCAGACCGTCAGGCGCTCGCCGAGCACGAGCACGCCCGCAGCGACCGCGACCGCGGGGTTCACGTACGTGATCGCGGTCGACTTCACGGGCCCGATCTCGGCGATGAGCCCGACCATGAGCAGGAACGCGAGCGCGCTGCAGACCACCGCGAGCACGACGATCGACCAGATGACCGCGGGCGACGGCACCTCGGTCGGCCAGCCGCCCGTCACGGCCACGAACGGCACGTAGACGACCGCCGTCGCGGCGAGCGACACGGCCACGACGCCCACGCCGGGCAGGTCGGGCATCCACCGCGAGAGGATCGCCGGACCGAGCGCGTAGCCCACGACCACGACGGCGATCTGGGCGACCGCGACGAGGTCGGACCCGGCCACGTCGAGGCCGACGAGCGCCGCGACGCCGAGCATCCCGAACAGGATGCCGAGCCAGTTCACGCCGGTCAGCCGCTCGGGTCGACCCATCAGGAACGCGATGGCGACGCCCGCGAGCGGCACGGCCGCGAGCAGCAGGCCCGCGGTCGAACTCGGCAGCCGCTGCTCGGCCGAGCTCAGGAAGTACCACGGCAGGATGAGCTCGGCCACCGTGTACGCGAGCATCGGCTTCCACCGCCGGACGACCACGCCGACTTCGCGCCGGAAGAACGCGAGGGGCAGGAGCAGCAGCGCTGCGAGCGCGGAACGAGCGAGCACGACCATCGCGGGTTCGAGCTCGCCCACCGCCACCTTGATGAACAGGTACGGGATGCCCCACGCGACGCCGAGCGCAGCGAACAGGATCAGCCCACGACGACTCACCCGCCCATTCTGGTCGACCCCGCCGACGGCCGCCGTGGCTCGACCGCCCGATGACGACGAGATCCTGCCGCTGTGCGGCCCGCGATCCCTAGACTTGCGCCGTGCTGTGGGTCTTCGCCGCGTTCGCTCTCATCGGCTTCGTCGTGCTCGCGTTCGCGATCGCGTCCCGCGTCCGCGAGGGGCGCCTGCCGCGCTCGCTCATCGTCGAGTACGGTCCGCGCCGCGACGCGACCGTCATCGGCGACGCGATCCTCATCGAGCGCGAACGACGGGCCGTCCCGGCCGCGCTCCTCGACCTCGCCGTCCGCCGCCGCGTCCGGCTCATCGCCGAGACGTCCGGCGGCAAGCGGGCGACCGTCGCGGTCGAGGTCGTCGACGCGGCATCCCTGACCCGGCGCGACCGTGCGCTGCTCGAGGCGCTGTTCGGCCCGGGGCATCCGAGCCACCGCGTCCGTCGCCTGTCGAAGGACGGGCGCACGGTCGCCCGCCGGATCCGCGCCCTCGTCGGGCGCGACGTGGACTCGCTCCGGAGCCGCGGCCTCGTCGCCGTCCAGGCGAACGGGCGACGCGTCCTGCGGATCCTCGGCGTGCTCGGGCTCTTCGCCACGGCCGGCGCGTTCGTCGCCGCACTCGTCGTCGAGGACCCGATCGCGGTCGCGATCACGCTCGTGGCTATCGCGACGGCGGTCGCCACGCTGTTCGTCACGCCGTCGGGGCGCGCGGCGGTTCACGGCGACCGCCGATCCGCTGCGCCGCCACCTCGACGGCCTCCGGCAGTACATGACGGTCGCCGAGGCCGACCGGATCCGCATGCTCCAGTCCCCGACGGGGGCCGAGCTCATCGACGCGCCGGAAGACGTGCGGGCCGAGCTCGGCACCGACGTCGGACGCTTCAAACTGCACGAGCGCCTGCTTCCCTACGCCGTCCTGTTCGGGATCGAGAAGGAGTGGCTCGAGCACCTGCGGGTGTCGTACGCCGACCTCGACCAGTCCGCGCTCAGCGCCCTCGGCGATGCCGTCGAGGTCACGGGCGACCTGTTCCTGCTCGCGGACGCCCTCGGCGACCTCGTGCAGCTCGGCCTCGCCGTCGGCGACCTGGTCGATGCCGGCGGCGCGGCCCTCGAAGTCGTGGGCGGCGTGTTCGACTTCGTCGGCAGCCTCACGCCGTAGCGGACCCACCGACCCCTCGTCGTCAAGGGGGTGGCCGCCGCCGGCGCGCCCGACGTAGCCTGCGGACGCCGAGGCGTCCACCGCCACGAGGTCGACCGCCACGAGCAGGAAGGCATCCGATGTCCGATCCGCAGCACCCGCTGGACCCTCCCGAGACGCCCACGGGCCCGCCCGAGGCGCCGGACGCACCCGAGGCACCCGACGCCCCGGAGCCGGGCCCCGGATTCCCGACCACGCCGACGGAGCCCCCGCCGCCCACGCCCTCGGAACCGACGATCCCGGCGCCGTCCGAGCCGACGATCCCCTCGACCCCGGAGACGCCCGGGTTCCCGGTCACCTGACCGCGCGCTGGCGAGAGCACCCGGCCGGGCGCCGCCGATTCCCCCGCGGCGACCGGCCGCGGTTCGCGCACGCGTGTGCGCGAACCGCGGCCCGGGGCATCCGCCCGACCGGGCACTGCCCGATCGGGGCATCCACCCCTAGTCGCCCTTCACGTTGACGAGCTGCCGCAGCACATGCCGCACCCGGACCAGCTCGGCCGCGTCGGCCATGACCCGGTCGATCGGCTTGTACGCCTGCGGGATCTCGTCGAGGAACGCGTCGGTGTCGCGGAACTCGATGCCTCGCATCGCCTCCCGGAGCTGCTCGTGCGTGAACAGCTGCCGGGCCTTGGACCGCGAGTACTCGCGCCCCGCGCCGTGCGGCGAGGAGTTGAGCGACATCGGGTGGCCGAGGCCCTCGACCACGTACGACGCGGTGCCCATGGAGCCGGGGATGAGCCCGGGCCGACCGAGGTCGGCCTGGATCGCGCCCTTCCGCGACACCCACACGCGCTTGCCGAAGTGCTCCTCGCTCTCGGTGAAGTTGTGGTGGCAGTTGATCCGCTCCTGCTCCTCCACCGGCGCGCCGACCCACTCGGAGACCTGTCGGATGACCCGGTCCATCATCTCCTCGCGGTTGAGCAGCGCGAAGTGCTGGGCCCACCGCAGCTCGGCGATGTACCGCGTGAACTCGGGCGTGCCCTCGACGAGGTACGCGAGGTCGGGGTCGGGCAGGTCGATCCACCACTGCGTCGCCAGCCGCTTCGCGACCGCGATGTGGTGCTGCGCGATCTTGTTGCCCACGCCCCGGCTGCCGGAGTGCAGGAACAGCCACACCCGGTCGAGCTCGTCGAGCGACACCTCGATGAAGTGGTTGCCCGAGCCGAGCGATCCGAGCTGCTGCCGCCAGTTGCCGGCGTACCGCGCCGGGTCGAATCCCTTCGCCTCGGCGAGTGCCTCGAGCTCCGCGATCCGCGGCTCGGCGGTCGCGACGACCTTGCGGTTGTGCTTGCCCGCGCTCAGCGGGATGGCGCGCTCGATCTGCTCGCGCACCGGCCGCCGGTCGGCGGGCAGGTCGGATGCCTCGAACCCGGTCCGCACGGCGATCATGCCGCAGCCGATGTCGACCCCGACGGCCGCCGGCATGATCGCGCCGAGCGTCGGGATGACCGACCCGACGGTCGCGCCGAGGCCCAGGTGCGCGTCGGGCATCAGTGCGAGGTGCGGGTAGATGAACGGCATCGTCGAGGAGGTGCGAGCCTGCTCGACGGTCTGCCCGTCGAGCAGGCTCGCCCACGAGACGAGCCGCTTGGTGATGGTCTCCATGTTCCTTTCCTGTCTGGTTGCGCCCGGAGGTCCCGCGAGGCGGGTCCGGGCATTCGGATGTCCCGAGCCCAGGGGCTCCGGTCATCGCGCGCAGACAGGAGAACACCCCGGGCCTCGAGCAGGCACCGGGGTGACGGATTCGCGGATGGTCCGCGGCGTCAGGGTGCCTGGTCGAGCAGCTGGTCGAGTTCGCTCGATCGGAGATTCCTCTCCGACCGGGCGGGCGCCGTCACGGCGCGCTCGAGGGAAGGCGCATCGGTCGTGTGCTGCAGGTACACGGCGGGTCCTTCCATCCAGGTCGGGGCGCTGCGCGTCCTGCGCAGCGTTCGCACACTAGTGGCCCGGGTGGTCGGCCGTCAACGATCGGGCTGCGGGGCGGGGCGGGGCGGGGCGGGGTGGGCGGTGCGGGGTGCCTCGGGAGAGGTGCTCGGGCGAGCCGCGTGCGGACGACCGCGGGGCACGGCAGACTCTGGACGAATCGACGCGATGGGGAGGATGCGATGACGGGAGGCCGGACGGGGCGCGAGGTCGTCGCGATCACGGGGGCATCCGGGCGGATCGGTCGACGCGTCGCGCCGCTCCTCGACCGGCCGGGGCGCGTGCTGCGATTGGTCGACGTCGATCTCCCCGATCGACCCGAGGACGGACCGTGGGGTGCCCTCGAGCACCTCGAACTGCGACCGGCGTCGATCGAGGACGACGACGGGATCCGCGCCGCGCTCGACGGGGCGGACGCCGTCGTGCACCTCGCGGCGCTCGCGTCGGAGGCCCCGTGGGCCGACCTCCTGCGGGTGAACATCGACGGCACGCGGAAGGTGCTCGAGGCCGCCCGGCTGGGTGGGACGCGGAGCGTGGTGCTCGCGAGCAGCATCCACGCGGTCGGGTTCGCCGACCCGGCCGACGCCGCCGGCACCGAGGTGCTCGTGCCTCGCCCCGACTCGTACTACGGGATGACGAAGGCAGCGGTCGAGGCGCTCGGCAGCGTCTACGCCGACCGGTACCGCATGAGCATCGTGTCGGCCCGCATCTGCGACTTCGAGCCCGAGCCCGGGCCCGGCCGCGGGCTCTCGCAGTGGCTCTCGCCGGGCGACGCGGCGCGGCTGTTCGAAGCGGGGATCGCCCTCGACGACGGACGGCACCACATCGTGTGGGGGGTCTCGGCGAACGCGCCCGACGGGTACGACCTCCGCGCGGGACGCGCCATCGGGTTCGAGCCGCGGGACGATGCGGTCGCGTTCGCGACCGCCCGCGACGGTGCCCCGCCGGAGGCGGCCGTGCGGCCCGGTCCGATCGGCGGATACTTCGCCGACGCGGCCCATCCGCTCGGCGAGCGGTGGTGATCGCGCTAGGCTCGCTCGCAGTGACACGGGGTGCCGCGCGTTGCGCGCGGCTGAGAACACACCCGTCGAACCTGATCTAGTTCGGACTAGCGAAGGGATGTCGCGAATGCGCGCACACCTGTCCATCGACCCTGCCCGCGAGACGGATGCCGCCGAGTCGGCCGCCGTGCTCCTCGACCGCCTGCGCGAGGTCAGCCCGCTGACCCAGTGCATCACGAACAGCGTGGTCACCAACTTCACCGCGAACGCGCTGCTCGCGATCGGCGCGGCCCCGGCGATGGTCGACATCGTCGGCGAGGCCGGACCGTTCGCCGGCATCGCGGGCGGCCTGCTCGTGAACCTCGGCACGCCGAACCGCGAGCAGCGCGACGCCGCCCGCGAGGCGGTCGCGAGCGCACGCGCGGCGGGCACGCCGTGGGTACTCGACCCCGTCGCGATCGGGGCGCTCCCGATCCGCACGGCGCTCGCGCACGAGCTCCTCGCGTTCCGCCCGGCCGCGATCCGCGGGAACGCGTCGGAGATCCTCGCGCTCGCGGGAACCGGCACCGGCGGGCGAGGAGTCGACGCGGCCGACAGCACGGATGCCGCGGCCGACGCCGCGCGCCGCCTCGCCGATTCCTCCGGCGCGGTCGTCGCGGTCTCGGGGCCGATCGACCTCATCACCGACGGCGTGCGGGTCGCCCGGATCACGAACGGCGACGCCCTCCTCACGCGCGTCACGGGCGGCGGCTGCGCGCTCGGCGCGGTCGTCGCGGCGTTCCTCGGGGCGGCGCGCGACGGCGTCGGCACGACGAGGACCTCCTCCGGCGCGCCGACCGGACCCGACGGGTACGACCCCTTCGAGGCGGTCGTCGCGGCGAATCTCGCCTACACGGTCGCCGCCGAGCTCGCGGCGGCCGAGGCATCCGGCCCGGGCACGTTCGCGGTGGCGTTCCTCGACGCCCTCGCACGGGTCGATCGTGTCGACCTCCGCGACCGGGGCAACGTGAGCATCACCGTGGCGGCATCCTCGACGACGTCGACCGGCGACGAGCGCGACATCCCCGCGGGGGTCCGCTCGGCGACCGTCGGCGCCCGCTCGTGAGCGTGCGCGCCGCGCTCGACCTGTCGCTCATGCTCGTCACCGACCCCGCGCTGTGCGGCGACCGCGGCGTGGCCGCGGTCGTCGCCCGTGCGGTCGCGGGTGGCGTGCGCACGGTGCAGCTGCGCGACAAGGATGCCTCCGACGCCGACCTGCTCCGACAGCTCGCCGAGCTCGCCGAGGTCATCGCCGGCCGCGCGGCGCTCGTCGTGAACGACCGGCTCGACGTCGCGATCGCGGCGCGGGCGCGGGGCATCCGCGTCGACGGCGTGCACCTCGGGCAGGGCGACGCATCGCCGCTCGAGGCCCGCGACGCCCTCGGCCCGGACGCGATCGTCGGCCTCACGGCGAACACGCCGGCGCACCTCGACGCGGTCGCGCGGATGCCCCGCGGCACGGTGGACTACCTCGGCGTCGGGGTCATCCGGCCGACCTCGACCAAGCCCGACCACCCGCCGGCCCTCGGCGTGGACGGGTTCGCCCGCATCGCGGCCGCGACCGACCTGCCGTGCGTCGCAATCGGAGGGGTCGTGGCGACCGACGTGGCGGCGCTCCGCGCCGCGGGCGCGGCGGGCGTCGCCGTCGTCTCGGCGATCTGCGCGGCGGGCGACCCGGGCGCCGCGGCCGCCGGGTTCGCCGCCGCCTGGGAAGGTGCGCGGGAGTCGGCGCGGGCGGCCGCGGAGGGACCGGCGCCCGAGACGGCGCGCGAGGCGAACCGATGACCGGGGCATCCGCTGCTCGGCCCGTGCCCCGCGTCCTCAGCATCGCCGGGAGCGACCCGTCGGGCGGCGCCGGGATCCAGGCCGACCTGAAGTCGATCGCCGCAGTGGGCGGCTACGGCATGGCCGCGGTCACCGCGCTCACCGCGCAGAACACGCGCGGCGTGTCCGGCGTGCACGTACCGCCGGCGACGTTCCTCGCGGCGCAGCTCGACGCGCTCGACGCCGACATCGCCATCGACGCCGTCAAGATCGGCATGCTCGCGAACGCCGACGTCATCGGAGCGGTCCGAGACTGGCTCGTGCGCGTCCGCCCGCCGATCGTCGTGCTCGATCCCGTCATGATCGCCACGAGCGGCGACCGGCTGCTCGACGACGACGGGGAGCGCGCGCTGCGCGACCTGCTCCCGCTGGCCGACCTCGTGACGCCGAACCTGGCCGAGCTCGCCGTGCTCGCGGGCGCCGCCGCGCCTGCGACCACCTGGGCCGGTGTCATCGCCCAGGCCGAAACCGTCTCAGCCGGGTACGGCGTGCGCGTACTCGCGAAGGGCGGCCATCTCGACGGCCCGACCGCGCCCGACGCGCTGGTCGACGCGGCGACGGCGACCGTCGTCGAGTTCGCCGGCACGCGCATCGAGACGACCGCGACGCACGGCACAGGCTGCTCGCTGTCGTCGGCGATCGCCACGCTCCGGGCGTCGCACGGCGACTGGGCGCCCGCGGTCGCCGAGGCGAGGCGGTGGCTGCGCGAGTCCCTGCGGCACGGCGAATCGCTCGGGGTCGGTTCCGGGCACGGCCCGGTCCACCACTTCGCCGGACTGTGGTCGCGCGGCGGGACCGACACCGCGCCGACCCCCGAGGAACTGTCGGCCGAGTGGTGGGACGGCATCGCCGACGTGCGGAGCGCGATCGACGACCTCCCGTTCATCCGCGCGCTCGCCGACGGCACGCTCGACCGGGCTGCCTTCCTCGCGTACCTGGCGCAGGACGCCCGCTACCTCCGCGACTACGCCCGGGTCCTGGCCGACGCCTCGCGCCTGGCGCCCGACCCCGCCGCCCAGGCGTTCTGGGCGAAGTCCGCACACGGCGCCCTCGTCGGCGAGCTCGGGCTGCACGCGAGCTGGCTCGGGTCGGATGCGCTCGGGTCGGATGCGCTCGGGAGGGGTGCGCTCGGGCCGGAAGCGCTCGACTCGGTCGCCTCGGGCGCTTCGGGCGCCGCGGCCTTCGCCGACGAACCCGGCCGCGCCACGACCGCGTACCTCGACCACCTGCTCGCGACCGCGGCGCGAGGCGACTACGCCGTGCTCGCGGCCGCGGTCCTGCCGTGCTTCTGGATCTACGTCGACCTCGGCGAGCGGCTCGCGGCGGGCGCGTTCGGCGAGGCACCCCTGGCCACGGGGCATCCGTACGCGTCCTGGCTCGCGACCTACCGGGACCCCGCGTTCGCGGACGCGACCCGTGACGCGATCGGGTTCGTCACCGCGGCCGGAGCGCGCGCGACGCCCGAGGTGCGCGAGCGGATGCGGCGCGCGTTCCGCGCGTCGGCCGAGCACGAACTGGCGTTCTTCGCGGCGCCGCTCCCGGCGCGCGCGCCGTAGCCGCGCGCTCGTGGGCGCGCACCCGACCCGCGGCCGGACGATCGGGCGCGCGCGGACGACCTCAGACCGTGCCCTCCGGGGGCCAGACGCCGATGATGATCGCCATGACCACGACGGTCACGAGTTCGTGCGCGATGTTGAGCACGGTGAGCGATGACGGGCGCCCCTCGAACGCGTCGTGCGTGATGAACCGCGCCGCCGTGAATCCGGCCCAGAGGATGATCCCGGTCAGGATGGCGGACCACAGGTACCCGCCGTCCTCGTAGAAGTGCCAGGCGATGGTCGTCGCCCCGGCGAGCACCCACGCGGTGACGAAGCTGACGAACAGGGTCACGATGATCGCCATCGTCGCGCTCGATCCCGGGCGATCCATGTCGACGTTCGCGAGCTTCGACCACCGCGTGCCGAACACGCGCGGCGTGTACCAGATCGAGCCGACGACCATGCTCGACGCCGTCGCCAGCAGGACCGCCCAGTAGTTGATCTCGGGGACCATCTCTCCGCCTCCTCGCTCCGTCCACTTCGATGGACGCGCGGTCGGTGCCGCTGGGCGCGAGCGTACTCCCGCGCCGGCGCGCGGGGGCGCCAGCGCGCCGGAGGCGCCCGCGCCCGGACTCGGCGCCCCGCGACCTGCCTCCCGTCGAGGCATCCTGCCCGGCGCTACGCTCTGGCCAGCGACCGACCGAGGAGGCGCGACCATGACCGGCGACCCGACTCCCCCGTCCAGCGAGCTCAACACGATCGGGCACATGCGCGATGCGGTGCTGTTCGACGGCCCCGACCGCGGGCAGCGGATCTCCCGGTTCTGGATGCTGCTCATCCTGTCGTCGGTCATCGCCGCGGCCGGCGTCGCCGCGGACTCGACGGCGACCGTCATCGGCGCCATGATCGTCGCGCCGATGATGATCCCGATCCAGGGCACCATGCTCTCGACGGTCCTCGGCGACCGGTCGAACCTGGGCCGTTCGCTCCTCATGATGATCGCCGGCGCTGCGGCGGCGATCGCGATCGGATACCTCGTGGCCGTCCTGGTCGCCGGGCCGATGACCGCGGCGACCAATGCGCAGGTCGCCGGCCGGGTGTCGCCGAAGCTCATCGACCTGCTCGCCGCGCTCGCGACGGGCGTCGTCGGCTCGATCGCGCTCGTGCGCAAGGACATCTCGGACACGCTGCCCGGCGTGGCGATCGCGATCTCGCTCGTGCCGCCGCTCACGGTCGTCGGCATCACCGCCGAATCCGGCGCGCTCGACCAGTCGCTCGGGGCGCTCCTGCTGTTCGCGACGAACGTCGCCGCGATCCTCGGCACCGGCATCGTGGTCATGTCGCTCTTCGGCGTGCAGCGCTGGGGCCTCGAGCAGGCCACGGGCCCGGCGGTCGTCCGGATGAACCGTCGGAACTCCTACCTCGCGATCTTCGCCATGCTCGTGATCGTCGCGATCCCGCTGACCTTCACGAGCGTGCGCACGAGCACGCTCGCCGTGCTCGAGGCCCAGGTCGCGCGGGTCGCGCAGGCCTGGGCCGACGACGTCGGCTGGGACCTGATCTCGGTCACGGAGGGCGACGACGGCGTGCTGGTCCGCGTCACCGGCCCGGAGCCGATCCCCGACCTCGGCGCGCTCGAGGACGCGATCACCGGCATCGGCGTCGACGCCTCGAAGGTCGAGGTCGACTTCATTCCGTCGCACCGCGTGAACCTCGGCTCGACCGACGGGGAGTGACCGCCGGTCAGGCGCCGACGGGGCGTGACCGCCGGTCAGTCCGACGGGGCGCCCGCGAGCCAGTCGGCGAGCTCACGGCGGAACGCGACGGGCTGCTCGACCCACGGGTAGTGCCCGCAGTCGGCGAGCATCCGCAGGTCCGCGTCGAGCTCGGCCGCGTACGCCTCGACGGTCCGGACGCCGACGAGGATGTCGCCGTCGCCCGCGATCACGCGGGTCGGGACGCGCGGCGCGGCGAGCACGCGGTCGGGCGCGTCCTCCGGGATGCCCGCGAAGTACGCCTCGATGGACGCGAGCTCCCACCCGCCGACGAGCGAGTGCACCTGCTCGCGCGCAGTCCACTGCGCGTAGCCGGCCGGTCCCTCGAGGATCCGGGCGGCGTCGAACCCGACCTGGTCACACGGCTCGGGGCCGGTGAGCGATTCGAGCGCGGCATCCACCACCGGGTCGCGCCGGGCGCGCCCGATCTCGACGCCGTCGCGCTGGACGTCGACGAGCCAGGCCGCGGCGGGCGTCACGAGCGCGAGGCTGCGGACGCGCTCGGGGTACCGGGCCGCCGCCGCGAGCGCGAGCCGCGTGCCCGCCGAGTGGGCGACGACGTCGACACGGTCGAGGCCGAGGTGGTCGGCGAGCGCCACGAGGTCGTCGGCATCCGTCCACCAGCCGCGCGAGCGGCCGCCGGTCGTGGGCGTGCCGCGCGGGTGCAGCACGACCAGGTCGCGAGCGGATGCCACGCCCGCGAGGTCTTCGAGATAGTCGACGCCGCGGCACGGGCCGCCGGGCACGACGATGGCGGGCGGGGCGTCGCCGCCCGTGCCGAGTCGGTGGAACGCGAGGTCGATGCCGTCGGTAGGGAACGTCTCCACCCGCTCGAAGCTAGCGCAGCGCGCGCCTCGGCCTCGGTCGGTTTCAACAGGTTGCGGGATACCTTGCAGTACGAGGTATCCTTTGGTTCTATATACCTTGCAGTACGAGGTATCTCGACCACTCGATCGCGACGCGGCATCCACGCGGATGCCGGAGCAGGGAGCAGCGCATGCGCATCGGCAAGGACCTCGTGGCGGCCGCCGCCACGCCCGTGGTCCTCGGCATCCTCGCCGAGGGCGACTCGTACGGGTACGCCATCCTGCAACGGATCACCGAGCTCTCGGGCGGTGAACTGCAGTGGAGCGACGGGATGCTGTACCCGCTCCTGCACCGCCTCGAGCGGCTCGGGCACGTCGAGAGCGAGTGGCGTCAGTCCGACGCCGGTCGCCCGCGCAAGCACTACCGGCTGAGCGCGTCGGGTGCCGCGACCCTCGCCGACCAGCGCCGACAGTGGACGGTCGTCGGCGACGTGCTCGCGAAGGTCTGGGACGGCCGGCCCGGCGATCCGGGCGCGCGCTTCGCGCTGGGAGGTGCCTGACATGGCGGCCGAGCCCGCGGGCGACCTCGACGCGCTCATCGCGTCCTGGCGCGAATGGATGGAACGACGCGACGCCGTCTCGACGGCCGACGTCGACGAACTCGAAGGGCACATGCGCGACCAGGTCGAGCACCTCGCGCTCGGCGGGCTCGCCGACGACGAGGCGTTCCTCGTCGCCGTGAAGCGGCTCGGCAGCGTCGACGAACTCTCGCGGGAGTACGCCCGCGAGCACTCCGAACGGCTCTGGAAGCAGCTCGTGCTCTCGGGCGAGGGAGACGGGCTCGGCGCGTCCGGTGGGGTCGGGGCATCCGGATTCGGGGTGTCCGGGTTCGGGGCATCCGTGACCGGGGCATCCGGCGACGGCGCAGCCGCCGGTGCCCGCGCCGTCCCGCTGCTCCGGCGCGCGAACGGGCTCGGCGTCGCGCTGCTGCTCGGCGTCGGCGCCGGGCTCGCGGTGAAATCGGCAGCCCTCCTCGGCGCCGACGGGGCATTCCTCGTCCGCAACGCGGCGCTGCTCGTGCTGCCGTTCCTCGTCGCGTGGTTCGCGTGGCGGCACCGCCCGCCGATCGGCGCGCTCGCGGCGATCGCCGGCGCGTTCGCCGTCGCCGCGCTCGTGCTGAACCTGTACCCGTTCACCACCGCCGACGCGGACCTCTACGCGTTCGGCTCTTCCGTCGCCGCGACCGAGGTGCTCGCCTCGGTGCACGCGGCCGTCGCGCTCTGGCTCGTCGCGGGCGTCGCGTACGTCGGCGGGCGATGGCGCGCGAGCGCCGACCGCATGGACTTCGTGCGCTTCAGCGGCGAATGGCTCGTCTACTACGTGCTCATCGCGCTCGTCGGCGGTGCGCTCTCGGCGCTCACGATCGGCGTGTTCTCGACGATCGGCGTGGACGTCGCCTGGTTCTTCGACCAGTGGGTGCTGCCGTGCGCGATCCCGGGCGCCGTGCTCGTCGCAGCGTGGCTCGTCGACGCCAAGCAGCGCGTGATCGAGAACATCGCCCCCGTGCTCACCAAGGTGTTCACCCCGCTGTTCACGCTCATGCTGCTCGCACTCATCGTGGCCGCGGCGCTGCAGTGGAACGTCGTCGACGCCGAGCGCGAACTGCTCATCGCGTTCGACCTCGTGCTCGTCGTCGTGCTCGGGCTCCTCGTGTACTCGTACTCCTCGCACGACCCGCTCGCGCGGCCCGGCTGGTTCGAACGGATCCAGCTCGTCATGCTCGTGGCGGCGCTCGCGGTCGACCTGTTCGTGCTCGTCGCGATGGTCGGGCGGACGGGCGAGTTCGGGTGGAGCGCGAACAAGACCGCGTCGCTCGGGCTGAACCTGATCCTGCTGGCCAACCTCGCGTGGTCGGCGTGGCTGCAGCTCGCGTTCCTCCGCGGCCGGGTGCCGTTCGACCGGCTCGAGCGCTGGCAGACCGGCTACCTGCCGATCTACGCGGGCTGGGCGGCGATCGTCGTGGTGGTGTTCCCGCCGGTGTTCGGGTTCGCCTGAGCACAGGCGCGGGATCTCGCGGCGCACCTCGCGGGCGCGCGGAGGCGCGGTCACGTGGGCACGTGGGCACGTAGAGACGTGGAGACGTGGACCAACGGTCGCGCGGACGCGAATCGCCGCTTCGGGCCGCTCGAAGCGACGATTCGCGTCCGCGGTTCGGGAGGCCTGCGCGACGCATCCTGACCGTGGCGCCCGGCGCGGGGCATCCTGCACGTGGCGGCAGAAGGCGGTGCGACCGGTCAGCGTCGCCAACCCCGGTCGCTCAGGGCGCGCACGACCCTGGCGACGAGCTCCGCTGAGGGCGACTGCTTCGTGACCCTGATCACGATCCAGCCGTCGGCGACGAGGTCGTTGTGTCGAGCCACGTCGACGGCCCACTGCCGCGCGTCGAGGAGGTGGTGCTCGCCGTCGTACTCGACGAGCACGCGATACGCACGGAACACGAGGTCGCCGCGAGTCATCCGACCCGAGCGCAGCTCGATCACGGTGTTGAGCTCCGGCTCGGGAACGCCGGCTTCGAGAAGACGCAGGCGCGTGAGCGACTCGCGGCGCGAGAAGGAGCCCGACCGCAGCGCCGATCGCGCCAGACGGAGTCGTCCCGCGCCCGGTCGCCGTCCATGCCGTTCGATCGCCTGATCGATGTCGTCGGGTGTCGCGAGCGGGTCTGGCAACCCCAGCAGGCGGTCGCCGGCGGCGATGAGATCGTCGCGCTGGAGCATCGTCCCGAGTGAACACCAGGCATCGGTCGCGCTCAGCACCGGCAGCCCACCGATCCGCGCCACGAGGGGACGGGCGGTCGTCGAGTGCCCGGCGATGCCTCGACCGCGAGCCGCTCGGCCCCCGACCAATGAGACGACGTGCAGGCGCGGGTCGCGCTCGACGGCCCATGGGAGCGGGATGCCATGGAGCGTCGCGGCCGTCGCGTGTGAGAACGCACTGTGCGGATCCATCGCGACGGCGTACGAGCGACACCGGTCGAGCAGGTTCGTCGGGGCGGTCGCCACGCGGACCCCGTGGAACGGCGCATCCAGGTCCCTCGCGCGCATGCGCCGTTCGGTGAGGCCGACAGCGCGGGCCTCCGCGACGGCGAAGGCGCGGCGGTCGAACGGGGCTGGCAGTTGTCCGGGGCGGCGCATTCCCGCATCATCGCGAACTCGGTTCCGTCGATGGCGGCCCGGCGCCGACCTGTGCGCTGATCACTCCGTCCACAATCACGCGCGGACGGGTCGCGCGCAGCCGCTTCGGGCGCGGTCCGCGGGAGCGCGGACGCGAATCGTCGGAATGCACGCATCGAAACGACGATTCGCGTCCGCGCGGGACTCTCAGGGGCGCGAGCGCGCGAGGGGGTGAGTGCTGCGGGGGCGGCGAGCGCGAGGTCGAGCGCGGACGCGGACGCGAATCGTCGGAATGCACGCATCGAAACGACGATTCGAGTCCGCGCGGGACACCCTGCGAGGGTCAGCCGCCAGGTGCCGGCGCGCCGTGCCGACGGGCGAGCTCGGACCCGAGCGCCGCGAGGTCGGCCCGGAGCGTCGCGGGCGATGTCACCTCGGCGGTGTCGCCCCAGCCGGCGAGGCGACGAAGCAGCACCGACTCGGCCGGCGCGTCGAGTTCCATCGGGATGCGGCCGTCGCCCGCGGACGGGCCGCGCCGGCGCGCACCGGTCCACCCGGCGAACTCGTCGGCGGCGGCCGGGTCGACGAGCACCTCGGCGCGGACCTGTGCGCGAACGCCCTCGATCGCGGCGGATGCTTCGGCCCACGCCGCAGCGAGGTCGAACCCCTCGGGCAGCTCGAAGACCTCGTCGTCGGGTTCGATGCGGGACATCCGATCGACGCGGTAGGTGCGCGTCTCCGAGTCGGGGCGCCCGCCCGCCGCCGGCCCCGGCCGGTCCGCGCCCGCGCCCCGCTCGCCCCCATCGGCGACGTCCGGCGCGATCCGGGCGATCAGGTACCGCACGCCCGCCTTCTCGACCAGCCCGAGCGGCGCGACGCGACGCGGCCGAGGCTCGCGGCCCCATGCGGCATACGCGAACCGCACATGGCGTCGCTCGACGACGGCGCGCTCGAGCACGTCGAGTCCCTCGGACCTGGACGGTCCGCCGGGCCCCGCATCCGCCGACGCGCCCCACCGGCCGGGGTCGACGACCACGGCGTCGGCCGCGGCCTGCGCCTCCTCGCGGAACGTCGCGGGGAGCGCGCGCAGCACCTTCCGCAGCGCGGAGCGCGCATCGGATGACTCGCCCGCCCGCGGCCCGAGGAGGAGGAACAGCGCACGGGCCTCCGACGCCGTGAATCCCGACAGGTCGGTACGCCCCTCGCCGAGCAGCGACCACCCGCCGCCGCGGCCGGGCTGCGGGTACACCGGGACACCCGCACCGGACAGGGCGAGCAGGTCGCGCCGTGCCGTCGCGACCGACACCTCGAGCTCCTCCGCGATCTCGGCCGCGGTCACGCGACCGCGCGCCTGCATGAGCAGCAGGGTGGCCACGAGTCGGTCGGCGCGCATGTTCCCGATTCTCCTCGGAAAAGTAGTCAGAAGGTGAGCACTTCTGCGTTCGATGATGGTTCCAGCACCGAAATCCAGCACCGCACATCGCACCCGGGAACACCCGGGACCGACCGAGGGAGACAGAAATGCTGCGAGGCATCGCCACTGTGAACGCGTACGTCGAGGACCCGGCCGCAGCCGCCGCCTGGTATGCCGAGGTCCTCGGCTTCGAGCCGTACTTCACCCGCACCGGCCCGGACGGCAGGACGGCCTACGTCGAGTTCCGGATCGGCGACCACGAGCAGGAACTGGGCTTCATCGACCGCCGCTTCGCGCCGCCCGCCCTCGCGACCGGCGCGGCCGACGCTCCGGCCGGGCCCATCATGCACTGGCACGTCGACGACCTCGAGGGCTCGCTCGCGCGCCTGCTCGAGCTCGGCGCCACGCCGCTGCTGCCGGTCACCGAACACGGACCGGGATTCGTCACGGCCTCGGTCGTCGACCCGTTCGGGAACGTCCTCGGCATCATGACGAACGCGCACTACCTCGAGCGGCTCGGCGAGCGCGCGGCATCCGCCTGAGGCCCACCCTGAGGCCCACCCGCTCGCCCTCGCGCACGCGCACGCCCACAGCCGCGCGCGCAGGCACCTCGCGCGAGGACGCGAATGGTCGCTTCCAGCGTGCGGAAGCGACAATTCGGGTCCGCGCGGCGCGGTTCCGCACTGCCTGGGGCGCTGGCGCGCGGCAGGCGCGGGCGCCCACGCCCACGCGCACGCGCACGCCCAGGCACCTCGCGCGAGGACGCGAATGGTCGCTTCCAGAGTGCGGAAGCGACCATTCGGGTCCGTGCGATGCGGTTCCGCACTGCCTGGGGCGCTGGGGCGCTGGAGCGCGGCGGGCGCGGGGGTGCGGGCGCGGCGGGCGCGGGGGTGCGGGCGCGGCGGGCGCGGGGGTGCGGGCGCGGCGGGCGCGCGTCAGGCGCAGGCGCGCGTCAGGCGGCGGATGCCTCGCGCTCGACCTCGTCGAGCACCGAGGCGTGCTCGGGCACCCAGCCGAGGGATCGGGCCTTCGCGCCGGACGCGGCCTGGTCGAGGAGGAGCGCGTCGGCGAACGCCTCGCCGAACCGGGCGCGCGCCGCCTCGACCGTCTCCGCGGCGACCCCGGCGGTGCCGGCGGCGGCTTCGACGACCTCGCGAACGGTCGGCGAGGAGCCGTCGACCGCGAGGACCCGGCCGAGCGCGACCGGGTGCTCGAGCACGATCCGGTAGAGGCGGGCGAGGTCGTCGACGTGCACCCAGGTCCAGCGCTGCGAGCCGTCGCCGACGAGCGTCAGCGCGCCCGACGCGGTGCGCGGCGGGTCGGTGATGATGTTCAGGATCCCGCGGTCGCGGCCGTACACGACGGCGGGCGCGAGCACGGTCGCCGAGACGCCGGATGCGAGCAGCCGCTCCTCGATCGGCACGCGCCACGCGACGAGCGCGGGCGGGTCGAGCGGCGAGTCCTCGTCGAGGTCGTCGCCGGCGCCGAACTCCCACACGCCGCTCGTGAGCACGAACCGCTTGCCGGTGCCGGCGAACGCGGCGATCGCGGCGTCGACCACGGTCGCGTTCAGCGCGTCGGCGCCCGACTCGGGCGCGGCCGCGTGCACCGCGGCGTCGACGTCGGCGAGCGCCGACGCGAGCCACGCGGCATCCGACAGGTCGCCCTCGATCGCGCGTGCGCCGAGTTCGGCGACCGCGACGGCGGATGCCCCGCTCCGCACCACGGCGTCGACCTCGTGGCCTGCGGCGACGAGTTCAGCGAGCACGGCCGATCCGATGTATCCGGTTCCCCCGGTCAGTAGAATCCTCATGTCGAACACGGTATGGATTGGATACCGGTTACTTCAACGGAACTTCCCCCGGGGATACCGGGGACGTCACACGGCGACACGCGACGCAACGCGCGCGGCACTGGACCACCCGCACCACCGCACCGCACCGCACCGCACCGCACCGCACCGACGACGCACCACCGCACCGATCGAGATCGCAGGCACCGACCGCACCACCCCACGAGGAGGCGACATGCCGAGCACCAGCCCCGCCCAGATCGAGCGTCACCGCTCCCCCGACGCCGCGCCGCTCGGCGGCCCGTGCGACGCCGCCGCGAAGGACGTGCTCAGCCCCGACTGCCCGAGCCGCGTCGTGTTCGGCCGCATCGGCGAACGCTGGAGCATGTTCGTCATCCTCGCGCTCTCGGGCGGCACCCTGCGCTTCACGCAGCTGCGCGCGAAGGTCGGCGTCGTGACGCCGAAGGTGCTCACCGAGACGCTCCGCGCGCTCGAGGGCGACGGCCTCATCGAACGCCATGAGTTCAGCGAGGCACCGCCGCGCGTCGAGTACTCGCTCACGCCGCTCGGCGTCTCACTGCTCGAGCCGATCCAGGCCATGCGGGTCTGGGCCGAGGCCCACGTGCCCGACATGCTCGCGGCGCGCGAGCGGCGCGCGCTGAACTGACCCCAACCCCCCGCCGCGTCCCGCACGGACGCGAATCGTCGGAACCCCCTGCTCGAGGCGACGATTCGCGTCCGCGCGCGGCCGGGCGCGGGTGCCGACGCGACGAGCGCGCGCCTACTTCCCCGCGAACTTCTCGATGAACAGCGTCTGCGCGACGATCATCCGCTCGATCTCCTTCGGATCGACCGACTCGTCGGACGCGTGGATCCGCGCCTTCGCCGTGTCCTCCGCACCCCACAGAATGATCGCCGCGCCGGGCGACACCTTCTGCAGCGACGCGACGAGCGGAATGGATGCCCCGCTGCCGATGGACTCCACGGACGCGCCGTACGCCGCCGACAGCGCCTCCTCGGCCGCCACGACTGCCGGATGCGACTCGTCCACCGCGAACGCGTGGCCGACCTTCACCCGTTCGACCTCGACCTCGACGTTCCACGGCCGTTGCGAGCGCAGGTGCGACATGAGCGCCTCGAGCTGGCCCTCGCCGTCCGACCCCGGCACGATGCGCATCGAGAGCTTCGCCTTCACCTCGGGCAGCAGCACGTTCGACGCCTCCTGCGTGTTCGGCAGGTCCATGCCGAGCACCGTGACCGAGGGCTTCGCCCAGAGGCGGTCCGACAGGCTGCCGGTGCCGAGGAACTCGACGCCGGGCAGGATCGCCGAGCCGTCGCGGTAGACCTGCTCGTCCATCTCGGCGCCCACCCACGTGCCGCCGACGCCCTCGACCCCCGGGAACGAGGTGTTGCCGTCCTCGTCGTGGAGCGTGTCGAGGATCCGGATCAGCGCCGTCAGCGCATCGGGCGCAGCTCCGCCGAAGAGTCCCGAGTGCACCGGGTTCGCGAGCGTCCGCACCGTCACCGTGCAGGCGACGTCGCCGCGCAGCGCGGTCGTGATGCCCGGCTTGCCGACCTCCTGCGGGCCGATGTCGCCGATCACGTACGCATCGGCCGCGAACCGCTCGGGGTTCGCCTCGACGAACGCCTCGAGGTGCGAGATCGTCTCCTCCTCGCCCTCGACGAGCAGCTTGATGCGGCACGGCCGGTCGGGCCCGAGCAGCTTCAGGGTGCCGTAGTGCATGACGAGGCCCGACTTGTCATCGGCGGCGCCGCGACCGTAGATGCGGCCGTCCTCCTTGGTCACGGGCTCGAACGGCTCGCTCGACCAGCCCTGCTCCTTCGGGGCCGGCTGCACGTCGTAGTGCGCGTAGAGCAGCACCGTCGGCGACCCCTCGGGCCCCGGCAGGTCGGCGAACACGCACGGATACCCGTCGGGCACGTCGAGCAGGGCCACGTCGGTCGCGCCCGCCGCGGTGAACAGGTCGACGACGGCCTGTCCCATCCGGTGCACGGGCTCGGGGTCGAACCCCGGGAACGCGACCGATGGGATGCGCACCAGCTCCTCGAGGTGCGCGATCACCTCGGGCATCAGGTCTGCGGCGGCCTTCGCGAGGGCATCGGCGTCGGACATGGCGTCTCCTTCCACGGATTCCTGGAACTGCGACGCGGCGGGTCATCCGGTCGACGCGCCGCGCATCGCCTGGGTGGATGCCCCGGCCGGGGCATCCGATCGCCCGTCAGCCCGCCGGGACGATGAGCTGCATGAGCAGGCCGGACGCGACCACCGCGACCCACGACACGAGCATCGGGATCGTGAACGAGTGCCACACCGGCACCTGCGTGAGCTTGGTCGACCCGGTCAGGTCGGTCTCGACGGCGGCGATCTGCGAGCCGTTCGCGGGGAACAGCCAGACGCCGACGAGCGACGGCCACATCGCCGTGATCACGCCCGGCGCGAGTCCCGCGACCAGCGCGATCGGGATCAGCGTGTTCGTCGTCGCCGACTGGCTCGTGGTGAGGCCGGCGACGAGGAACAGCGCGACCGCCAGCCAGATCGGCTGCTGTTCGATCAGTTCGCCGAGCGGGGCGATGATCGTCTCGGTGTTCGCGTCGATGAAGGTGTCGGCCATCCACGCGATGCCGAACAGCGCGACGGCCGCGACGAACCCGGCGCGCAGGAGCGGCTGCTCGACGACGGCAGACGGCTTCACCCGGCGGACCAGGATGATCGCGAGGGCGACCGTGAACATGACCATCTGGATGATGGTGGACATGCCGACCGGCACGAGCTCGCCGTTCTCGTCGGGGAACGACGGGCGCAGCCCCGAGAACAGGCCGAACAGGACGATCAGGAACGTGCCCGACAGGAAGATCCAGGCCGCCGTCGCACCGCCCGGCGGGACCGGGTGCTCGATCTTGGCGGGCTTCGCCGAGGTGGCGACCGTCGTCGGGGCATCGGTACCAGCCGAGCCGGCGCCCGCCTCGGTGGCAGCCGCAGCGCCGAGCCCGCTGGCCGCGAACTGCGCCTCGAGCTCGGCCGGGATCTCGACCTCGTGGTCTTCGACCCGCTTGCGGAAGACCGGGTCCTTGACGAGCTCCTTGCCGATCCGCTGCTGCACGACCGACGTGGCGAGGCACGCGACGATCGATGCGGGGATGGTGATGGCGAGGATCTGCGGCAGCCCGTAGCCGGTGCCGTCCATGAGCACGAGGTAGGCGGCCATGGCGGCCGACACCGGGCTGGCGGTGATGCCGAGCGCCGAGGTGACGGTCGACGACGCGAGCGCCCGCTCGGGCCGCTGGCCGTTCCGGTACGCCGTCTCGTAGATGATCGGGATGAGCGCGAAGTAGATGTTCGACGTGCCCGCGAGCACCGTGAACACGAACGCGACGATGGGCGCGACGTAGGTGAGCCGCTTCGGGTTCGCCTGGATGATCTTCGAGGCGATCGAGACGAGGTAGTCGATGCCGCCGGCCGCCTGCATCGCCGACGACGCCGTGATCACCGCGATGATGATGAAGAACGCGTCGATCGGGATGTCGCCGGGCGGCAGCTGGAACGCGAAGACCAGGATCGCCGTCCCCACGACGCCCCAGAGGCCGAGGCCCAGGCCGCCGGTGCGGACGCCGAGGATGATCGCGCCGATGACGACGACCGCCTGCAGGATGACGACCACGTATTCCATCGAAGCCCCCCTCGAATACGACCATGTTGTCGTTCAGGGCGAACCTACTGCGGATCCGCGACACGGGGCAACGAACACGCCCACGGGACGCGTGAGTCGGTCCGCCCGCGCATCGGCGGAACATCCACTTCCTTTCCGTTCGGGACGGGGTGCAGTGACGCCGCCTCGCCCCTCGACCCGTCCCAACGTGCAGAACTCCGACGATCCTTCCGTTTGCCGTCGCCATGCTGCCGTGTGACCATGGGGCATGGTCACCGCCGGTCGCGCCCGTTCCGCCACGCTCGCCACCGCCCTCGCCGAGGCCGCGGTCGCCGAGCCCGACGGGTCCGAGGTCGACGCGCTCACGCTCGGCCGGCGGATCCGGGACCGCCGCACCGCGCGGGGCCTCACCCTCGGCGAACTGGCCGCCGCGATCGACCGTGCGCCCTCGCAGGTGAGCGCGATCGAGAACGGCAAGCGCGAGCCGCGGCTCTCGATGCTCCGCACGATCGCGCTCGCGCTCGGCACCAGCGCCGACGAGCTGCTGCGTCCGGATGCCCCGTCCGAGCGCGCGGCCCTCGAGATCGCCGTCGAGCGCGCGATGCGCGGGCCGGTGTTCGAGGCGCTCGGGCTCGCGTCGTTCCGCGTCGCGAAGACGATGAACGACCAGACCCTGCAGACGATCCTGTCGCTCCACGACGAGATCACGCGCCTGCACCGCGAGCGCGCGGCCACGCCCGAGGAGGCGCGGCGTGCGAACGCGCAGCTTCGCGCCGAGATGCGCGCGCGCGACAACTTCTCCCCCGAGCTCGAGGCCCAGGCCGCCGAGCTCCTCGACGCGGTCGGCCACACCGGCGGGCCGGTGTCGCACCAACTCGTGGCCGACCTCGCGAGCCACCTCGGCTTCACGCTGCACTACGTCGGCGACCTGCCGCACTCGACCCGATCGGTCACCGACAAGCGCCACGGCCGCGTGTACCTGCCGACGCAGCAGTCGCCCTCGCGCGACTCGCGATCGCCGATCCTGCAGGCGCTCGCCTCGCACGCGCTCGGCCACGAGGAGCCCGCGAGCTACGGCGAGTTCCTGCGCCAGCGGATCGAGACGAACTACCTCACGGCCGCGATCCTGCTTCCCGAGCGCGACGCCGTGCGGTTCCTGACGGAGGCGAAGAACCTGCGCCGCATCTCGATGGAGGACCTCCGCGACGCGTTCGCCGTGTCCTACGAGACCGCCGCGCACCGGTTCACGAACCTCGCGACCGCCAGGCTCGGGATCCCGGTGCACTTCACGAAGGTGCACGAGTCGGGCACGATCATCAAGGCGTACGAGAACGACCGCGTGCGGTTCCCGTCGGACGCGCTCGGCGCGATCGAGGGCACGACCATGTGCCGCAACTGGACCGCGCGCACGGTCTTCGACGTCGAGGACCGCTTCAGCCCCTGGTACCAGTACACCGACACGCCGTCCGGCACGTTCTGGTGCACGTCGCGCATCGAGAAGGCCAAGGAGGGCGAGTACTCGGTGTCGGTGGGCGTGCCCTTCGAGCACGTGAAGTGGTTCCGCGGCCGCGAGACACCGCATCGGGCGGTGTCGCGATGCCCCGACCCGGCGTGCTGCCAGGCGCCAGCGGGCCTGGCCGAGCGATGGGCGGATGCCTCGTGGCCGGCCGCGCGCACCCCGACGAGCCTGCTCGCGGCGCTGCCGACGGGCACGTTCCCCGGCGTCGACGAGACCGAGGTGTACGAGTTCCTCGAGGCGCACGCGCCGCAGGCGTCGTAGTCGGAGGACGTGGCCAGGCGGCGTCGTCAGGCGGCGTCGTCGTCCCTGGCGAGGTAGTGCTCGCGGACCGCCGCCCTCGTCCGCAGCCGCGTGAACGCGCGCCGCTGCTCACCCGAGACGCCGTAGCGGAACTGGCTCGCCCGGATGATGGTCGGCGAGCTCCGCGTGGAGGCCATGAGCGCCGAGTAGCCGAGCGAGTGCATGCCCAGCTGGCCGCAGAGCCGGAATGCACGCAGCGCATCGTACGGTTCGTGCACGCATTCGAGCAGGTCGGCGATGCGCCGCAGTTGTGGCGTCTGGTGGATGCAGTCGCGGAGCGCATCCGCCGCCGCCGACGGATCGCCCTCCTTCAGGTGCCACTGCGCGCGCGCGAGGCTGATCGCCCGGCCACGATTCCTCGGCCTGCCGAGATCGCCCTCCGACCTGGCCTGGCCGTAGTCGACGAGCAGCCTCGTCAGGACTCCTTCGCCCTCGTAGTCGCCGCGGAACTGCGACGCGAGCTCGATCGCGAAGAGCGCGTTCCCCGAGCGCTCCAGGCCGATCACGACCTGCTTCTGCGCCGCCCACGACCAGTCCGCCTCGACGATCCCCCGGACCTGCTCCGGAATCGACGCACGCCGGCGCAGCGCCTCGCGCCCACCGCGACGGAAGGCGTTCCGCGCACGCGCGACGTCCGTGCGCGGCGAGGCCGGCAGGCGGGACAACAGGTCGGCCGCCTCGCGGTGGGGCAACTCCACCGCCAGCTCCAGGTAGGTGTCGAGGAGGCGCTCGTCGAGGTGCAATCGCGGGCGGAGCCCGGCGAGCGCCGCCGCGGGTCCGCTCGCGGCGGCCCGGTACTCGGCCCACGCCGAGAGGACGCCGGAGTCGTCGAGGCCGGTCTCCAGCGTCGCCAGTGCCGAATCGAAGTCGCCCGCGCGCCAGAACAGCTCGGCCTCGGCCCGAAGTCGTTCGCGGTCGATCCCGGGCACGCGCGATGCGAGGCTCGCGAGCGCCGTCCGATGCCGCCGGTCGCCCGAGGGATCGGACCGGAGCAGGTCGAGCGCGCCCGCGTGGTCCCGCGCGAGGGCGAGGATCTGCGAGAGCTTGGCGCGCGCATCCGGATGGCTCGACAGGAACGGCTCCAGCACCGTGCGCGCGCCGGCGACGTCGTCGAGCCGTCCCATCATCGCCGCTCGCGCCGCCGCGAACTGGTAGCCCTGGTCCGGCACCTCGTCCAGCAGGGCGAGCGCATCGGCTCCGAGTCCGGCGCGCTCGAGGAACTCGGCAGCACGAACCGCGGCGATGGGATCCTCGGCGGCCGCCGTGCGGAGCGCGTCCGCCGCGCGGACGTCGTGCCCCAGGCCCGCGAGCGCGTCGGCCAGCAGTTCCCGCTCGCCGTCCGAACGCGCGTCGTGCTCGAGGAGCCGCACGACCGCGGCCCTCCCCGCCTCCATCGCGGTCAGCGTCGACCACCAGCGTTCGAGTCCGGGGTGCTCGTGGACGATCTCGGCGCCCAGCGCTTCGACGTCGACGTCGTCCCGGAGCGCCGCGACGTCGATCAGGGCTCGAAGGGCGGGCGCGCCGTCGATGGCGCACGCGGCGATCGCCGCATCGAGGAACTCGGGCTCGAGGAGGGTCTGCCGCGAGAGCACCGCGGCGCGCGCGACGAGGCTCGCCGGCTCGGTCGCGAGGAGTTCGCGCAGGCGCGGAGCGTCGAAGAACTCCCGCCAGGCCCGCTCGCCGACGCGGTCCGGCGTGCCGACCACCGCCGTCGCCTCGGCGAGCAGCCGGTCGCCGTCCCAGCCTCGAAGGCCGCGGCGGAGCCGCGCCCCGATCCGGTTCTGCAGTTCCGGTCTCCGCGGCGGCGCCCCGGCTGGCGCGATCGCGAGGTCGAGCGGCTCGCCCAGCGCCTCCCCCAGGGCGAGTGCGATGCCGCCGACGGCGCTGACGACCTGCGCCGGGACGAAGGGATCCCGGCCGACGAGGCCGAGCCACGCGAGCGTGCGCTCCGCGAGTCGTTCCTCGGTCGTCACCGGCCCCGACGCGACGGGCGGAACGACGCCCGCGAAGAAGGCCACATGCAGGTCGTCGACGAACGCGAGCCGCGACAGCACGGGGTGGCCGGCGACCCGGTGGGCGCGGACGATCCCCGCGCCGATCGCCCCGGGGATCTCCACCTCCGGATCGTTCCCTCGCCCGACGACCGCCCATGGCGCCGAGAGCCCGAGGGCGGCCAGGTCGAGGAGGACCCGGCGCTCGGACGGCGGAAGTTCCTCGAACGCCCGCTTCACGGGGTCCGTCGGGGAGGTCGGCAGTGCTCCGGCGTCGATGTGGGAGACCGCATCGATCCGGCCGCGGCTCGCCTCGTCGACCCACCCGAGGGCCTCGGTGAGCCGCTCCCAGAGCAGCAGCGGGTTCACGATGCCGGCGGGCGCCGGCGCGACGATCGCGGCGAGGTCGGACTCGGGCGCCGCCAGCAGGAACCGTCGGGCGACCGCGATCGCATCGTCGTGGGCCATCCCCGCGGGGAGCGCGACGGTGGTCACCGGGATCGCGGTCCGGGTCGAGACCTCGTCGAGCCAGGAGCGCAACGGCGAGCCCTGCGCGCGCGGCGCCTCGGCGGCGGTGTCCCGGATTCCGAGCACCACGAGGATCGGCTGCGCACGGGCCGCGCTTCCGCTCGGGAACCACCGGCCGGGCTCCGCGTCGCCCGCGCCGTCGATGAGCACGTCCGACAGGAGTTCGAGCGCGAGCGGCGACGCGAGGTGCGCGTCGTCGAGCACCACGACGAGCGGCCGGCCGGTCTGCGGCACGCTCACGGCGACGCCGAGGCCGGCGAGTGCACGACGCACGGCGCGCGCACGCTCGCGCCGCTCGGCCTGGGCGGTGCGCCCGCCGACCTCCTCCGCGACGACCTGGGCGAGCTCCTTCCCGCCCTCGGCGAGCGTCTTCCACAGTCCGAGGCCCACGAGGTCCGCCGCCAGGTCTGCGATCGTCCGGCCCAGGATGCCGACGACCCGCTCGGGTGCGGGTCGAGCCAGGTCGCCGTGGAGCCGCTGGAGCTGGTCGAGCAGCCGCAGCACCGCCGTGTCCTGCCCGGGGATGTCGACCACACACTGCGCGGCCGTCCAGAGCCACGGCGTGCCGTAGCCCAGCCGCCCGCGCGGCGGTTCGACGCGGCGCCGTTGTTCGAGCAGCCGGTCCATCGAGGTCGGCACGCCGACCGGCGCGAGTCCGGCGGCCCATTCCCCACCGCCGCGCACGACGAGTTCCTCGTAGAACCGCTGGACCGCGAAGGTCTTGCCCCGGCCGACCCCGCCGCGGAGCACGACGACCTGCGGTCCGTCGATCGCCGCCCGGTCGAACGCGGCGAGCAGCTCGGACGCACCGGGAACTGGAACCGCGACCCCCGCCATCACGCCACGATGGTAGTGATCCGCGGGTCGCCGGGTCCAGCCTCGGTCGGGTATTCCGTCACCCGTCGGTGCCGATCGGAGGGCCTACCCCTCCCCGGCGAGCGCCGTGAACCACTCGAGCGCCGACCGGTGCGCGACCACGCCGTAGTCGAGGGTCGCGCGCTGGTAGCGGAACACCTCGCGGTACGCCGGCGGGATCGTGGGCTCCTGCTCGTCGAGCACCCGGGCGAACGCCTCGAGCTCGGCGAGCTCGCGCCCGATCTCGCCGACGATGCCCTCGACGATGCCGCGCCGCTCGTCGCGGTCCTCGACGAGTCCGAGCAGGAACAGCCGCGAGAGCGCGGCCGTCTCGAGGTCGCCGCCGAGCGGGGAGCGGATCCAGGCGTGGAAGGCCACCGACCCGGCATCCGTGATCTCGTAGGCCTTCTTCGCGCGACCGCCCTCGACGCGCTCGTGCACGTCGACGCTCCCCGCGGCGAGCAGCGCCTTCAGGGCGCTCTGCAGGCTGCCGAAACTCGCCCGGTAGAACAGCGACGGCCCCTGCTGGAACTGCTTGTTCAGCGAGTAGAGCGTCTGCGGCCCGAGCAGGAGCAGCAGGCCGAGGATCACGTTGCCCATCTCTCCCCTTCCGTTATGTCACGAACAGTGATATTCCTATTCGTGACATCACGGTTCGATACAGGAGGATTCTGGCAGATGGGCATCGTCGACGACTTCGCCACGCGCATGGACGACCACCTCCGACGGGTGACCACGCGACGGGGCATCCTCGGCGCTCCGCTCGTCGCGGTCTCGGCACCGGAGCTCGGCCTCGAGTACCGCTTCGGCGACCCGGCGGGCCGATTCCACGCCGCGAGCATCGGGAAGGCGTTCACGGCGACCCTGGTCATGCAGCTCGTCGAACAGGGCGCGTTCGGCGTCGACACGCCGATCGCAGCCCTGCTCCCGGCCCACGAGTTCGACGGCCTGTTCGCCGAGGGCGCGGATGCCCCGACCGTCCACCACCTGCTGACGCACACGTCGGGCGCCGCCGACTACTTCGACGGTCCGGTCACCTCGGGCCGCGGGATGCGCGACCTCGTCGTGGCCGAGCCCGACCGCCTGTGGACCCCCGCCGACCTCCTCGAGTTCAGCCGTCGGCGGCAGCGCCCGGTAGGTCGGCCCGGCGAGCGCTTCGCGTACTCCGACACCGGCTACGTGCTGCTCGGGCGCATCGTCGAGGAGCAGGCCGGCCTCGCCTTCCACGAGGCGCTGCACGAGCGGATCCTGTCGCCGCTCGGCCTGCGCGACACCTCGATGCCGTTCCGTTCGGAGGCCGCGAGCGGGGCGTCCGACCTGCGTCCGTTCCGCCTCGGGCGGCACGAGGTGAGCGGGTCGCGCAGCATCAGCTGCGCCTGGTCCGGCGGCGGCATCGTCTCGACGCCCGACGACCTCGTCGCCTTCTCGCGCGCGCTGCACGCCGGCCGCCTGATCTCGCCCGAGCACGTGGGATACCTCGCCGAGCCGCGGCACCGCTTCCGCGTCGGCCTCCGGTACGGCGCCGGGCACATGCAGGTGCGGTTCGGCGGGTTCTCGCCGTTCCTCGCGGGGCTCCCCCGCCCGGTCGGGCACCTCGGCGTGCTCGCGACGCACCTCTGGCACGACCCGGTGCACGACGCCGAGATCGTGCTCGACTTCGCGTCGACGCGCGAGATGACCCGCAGCTTCCGCACGCTCATCCGGATCGAGCAGGAGCTCGGGCGGGTGCGTCGGGCCGCGGTCGGCGGCGGCGTCGCCGCCGGCGCCCCGGAGCCGGTGCGTTCCGCCGCCGCCTGACCGGGGCTCCCCGACTCGCGACCGCACCCCCTACCGAACCCCCACCGCCGTCGGGCAGGATGTGTACACCTCCGACCCCGATGGATGTGATACCCGTGGGCACGACGGTCTACGAACGGCTCCGCCCCACTGCGACCGCGGTCGCGCACTCGCTCGCCGACACCGCGCGCGCCGTCTTCTGGCTCGACGACCTGCCGGCGGGCGTGCTCGCCCACCCGCCGCGACTGAACGGCTCGATCGCCGCCGACCTCGCGATCGTGGGCGGCGGCTACACCGGACTCTGGACGGCCGTGCTCGCGAAGCAGCGCAACCCCGGCGCGCGCGTGGTCCTGCTCGAGGGCCAGACGCTCGGCTGGGCCGCGTCGGGACGCAACGGCGGGTTCTGCGAGGCATCCCTCACGCACGGCCGCGCGAACGGCGAGGCGCGCTGGCCCGACGAGCTCGAGCTGCTCGAGCGCCTGGGCCGCGAGAACCTCGACGCGATCGAGCGGACGGTCGCCGAGTTCGGCATGGACGTCGACTTCGAGCGCACCGGATCGCTCGCCGTCGCGGTCGAGCCCCACCAGGTGGCCTGGCTCCGAGACGAAGCGGCCGCGGCGACGGCGCGCGGCGACGACTCGCTCCGCCTGCTCGACCGGGAGCAGGCGCAGGCCGAGATCGCCTCGCCGATCCTGCTCGGCGCGCTGTGGGACACGCGCGGCAGCGCGATCCTGCACCCGGCGAAGCTCGTCGCCGAGCTCGCCAGGGTCGCCGAGGACCTCGGCGTCGAGATCCACGAGCGCACGCCCGTGCGCGCGGTCGACACCCCCGGATCCACCGGGGCGGTCGGCCTCGTGACCGACGGCGGCACCGTCCTCGCCAAGCACGCCGTGCTCGCGACGAACGCGTTCCCGTCGCTGCTCAAGCGCAACCGCACGATGACCGTGCCGGTCTACGACTACGCGCTCATGACCGAACCCCTCGACGCCGCGCAGCTCGCCGACATCGGGTGGGCGAACCGCCAGGGATTCAGCGACCTCGCGAACCAGTTCCACTACGTGCGGATGACCCGCGACGGGCGCATCCTGTTCGGCGGCTACGACGCCGTGTACCACTACGGCGGCCGCGTCCGGTCGGTCTACGAGGACCGCGACGAGTCGTACGAGCGACTCGCGAGCCACTTCCTCACGACGTTCCCGCAGCTCGAGGGCATCCGGTTCACGCACCGGTGGGCCGGCGCGATCGACACGTGCACGAGGTTCTGCGCCTTCTTCGGGATCGCGCGCGACCAGCGAGTCGCCTACGCGGCCGGGTTCACGGGCCTCGGCGTCGCCGCGACCCGGTTCGCGGGCGAGGTCATGCTGGACCTCCTCGAGGGCCGCGACAACGAACGGACGAACCTCGAGATGGTGCGCAAGCGCCCGATGCCGTTCCCTCCCGAACCGCTGGCGTCGGCCGGGATCCAGGCCGCTCGGCGATCGCTCGACCGGGCGGACCACTCGGGCGGACGGCGGGACCTGATCCTGAAGTCGCTCGACGCGGTGGGGCTCGGGTTCGACTCGTAGGCGCGGCGGGATCTCGAGACGCGTCCTCGCTCCGCTCGGGCGCTCCTCGATCACCGGGAACGGCGGCGCTCGACGCGGAACCTACGCGACGGATGCCTCGCCGGCGGCGCCGGCCGCGTCGTCGGGCGCGACCGGCTCGATGCGGAACGTGCGCCGGAAGCGGTCGACGAGCCCCGGACCGCCGGCGAGGACGGTCATCCCGATGTCCGCGGCTGCGGCGCGAAGCGACGTGGCGGCGGAGGCATCCGTCAGCAGGTCGCGGAACGCGCCGGGCTCCACGACCAGTTCGAGCACGTCCGCCGGCGCAGCCGTCGCGGTCCGCCGGTGCGGCTGCGGCAGCGCGCCCGGCCCGATCGGGACGACGTCGAGCCCGCCGCCGGCGACCATGGCCGACAGGCTCGTGCCGGCGACGTGCAGCACGTACTCGGTGGGCGGCAGCGACGCGGCCGCGTCGGGACGGAAGGCCGCGTGGAGCGACACTGCGAGCGCGTCGGCCGAGACGACCTCGCCCTCGGCGGGCTCGCCGAGCGCCGACCAGCCCCAGCGCTCGAGCGCGAGGACGGCCGGCGCGAGCGCAAGCCCGGCCTCGGTGAGCTCGTACCCGCCGCGCACGATCGGGACGCGCCGCACGACGCCCGCCTCCTGGAGCTCCTTCAGCCGGTCGCTCAGGATGTTGGTCGGGATCCGCGGCAGGCTCTGCTTCAGGTCGGAGTACCGGCGCGCGCCGGCGAGCAGGTCGCGGACGATGAGCAGCGCCCATCGTTCCCCGACCCGCTCGACGGCCCTGGCCACGCCGCTGTACTGGCCGAAGCCGCGCGCGACGCGAGTGCCCATGCGGTGGGGGCCCGGCCGCTCAGGCCGAGGCCGTCGGCGTGCCCGCGCCCTGCTGGGCGAGGTACGCATCGGGACCCTGCTCGGCTGCGGCCGGCTCCATGTAGAGGAAGCCGAGGATGTTGCCGTCGGGGTCCTCGAGGTCGCGCGAGTACATGAAGCCGTAGTCCTGCGCGTCGCGCGGCTCGGTGCCGCCCGCGGCGAGGGCCTTCCCGGCGATCTCGTCGACCGCCTCGCGCGAGTCGCAGGTCAGCGAGATCTGCATCTGCGCCGCGGTCTTCGGGTCGACGATCGGCTTGTCGGTGAAGGTCTGCAGGAAGTCGCGCGTGACGACCATGAAGTAGATCTGGTCGGTGAGCACGATGCACGCGGCGTTGTCGTCGGTGAAGTTCGGGTTGACGGTGTAGCCGAGCGCCTCGTAGAACGCCTTGGCGCGGGGAAGGTCGGTCGTGGGGAAGTTCACGAAGATGGATGTGGTCATGTCGTCCTCCTGGATGACGGTCGTGCCTGATTCGGTCCTCGGGTTCGATGCCCAGCTTGCTCTTTGCAAGTTCACTTGTCAATAGCAAGCAAACACTCCGTCCGCTCGGTCGGGCTAGCCTGACTGCATGGGCCCACGTGAGCGCTCCGACGGCGTGCCGCGACGCACGTTCCTCGCGGCGGCGCTCGCGGGATCGGTCGCGGTGGTCCTCGCCGGATGCACCGGACCGCCCGCGCCGACCGCGTCGCCCACCGGGTCCCCGACGCCCACGCCGACCCCGACTCCGACGCCCACGCCGACCGGCGGGGTCGCCCCGCTCACGGCCATGCGCCGGTCGCGCTGGGGCGAGGATCCGTACGCGCGCGGCGCCTTCAGCTACGACGCCGTCGGCAGCACCGACCGGCTGCGCGACGCGCTCGCGCTCCCCGTCCTCGACCGGCTCTGGTTCGCGGGCGAGGCGTGCTCGACCACCGCCCCGGGCACCATGCACGGCGCGATCGCCTCGGGTCGCGCGGCCGCCGAGCAGGTCGCGACCGTCGCCGCGGAAGGCGAGCGGATCGCCGTCGTCGGCGCCGGCCTCGCGGGCCTCACCGCCGCGAACCACCTCGTCGAACGCGGCTACGAGGTGGTCGTGATCGAGGCGCGCGACCGGGCCGGCGGGCGCGTGCAGTCCGTCGACGACGACGCCTTCGACGGGCCCGTGCAGCTCGGCGCGTTCGTCGTCGGCGACGATCCCGCACTCGAGGAGCTCCTCGTCGAGGCATCCGTCGACACCCACCTGCTCCCGATGCCCGACGTCGCGCTCGCCCCGGACGGCACATGGGTGCCGATCGACCCCGCGGGCGTCGCCGCGATCGCGCAGGCCCACGACTGGGCGCTGACCCAGCCGAGCGACGTCTCGCTCGCCACCGCGCTGGTCGGCTCGGGCGCGACCGACCTTCCCGCGATCCCCGACGCGCACGACGTCAGCACGCTCGACTGGCTCACCCACGCGATCGCGAGCGGCGTCGAGCCGGCCGTCGGCGCGTCGACATCGAAGGTGTCCGCCACGAGCGTCGACGAGGACCGCCTCGGTCGCGACCTCCGCGTCGTCAGCGGACCGCTCTCTGAGGTCGTCGACGCGCTCGCCGAACCGCTCTCGATTGCGGGCGGCTCGACCGTCACGCTGGTCGCCTACACGGCCGACCGCGTGAGCATCCGCCTCGACACGGGCGAGTCGCTCCGCGCCGACCGCGCGATCGTGACCGTGCCGCTCGGCGTGCTGAAGACCGACACCGTGCGCTTCCGCCCGAACCTGCCGTACATCCACCAGCGCGCGATCTCGCTGCTCGGCATGGGCCTGGTCGACACCGCCTGGCTCCGGTTCGAGTCCGCGTTCTGGCGGCGGGAGCCGGGCGACGGGCAGGTCGATCCGCCGACCGCCGACGGCGCCGTCGCGACGCCCGACATCCTCACGCTCGTCGGGCGCACCCCGTCGGTCGCGGCCTGGCTCGACGTCGGCCGTGCGACGGACGAGCCCGTGCTCGTGGCCGTCATCGCCGCGGAGCAGGCTCGTCGACTCGAGGCGCTCGACGACGACGCGTTCCGCGAGGTGCTGCTCGCCGAGCTGCAGCCATTCGCCACAGACGCCGGTTGACCGCGACGAGCACCGCCGTGATCGCCACGAAGATCACGAGGCACACGAGGCATCCGATCAGCACCCCGACCCAGCCGCCCACCTGCGACTCGTCGAGGAAGAAGTAGGGGTACCAGCCGACGTCGGCGCCGCGCACCTGGGTGAAGACGAGCCAGGCCGACGGGTAGGCGAGCACCCACGCGACCGTCGACCACGGCACGGGCGGGTTGACCGCGAGCACGCTGTCGGTCGTCCACCCGACCAGCACCAGCGTGGGCACGACGAAGTGCAGGAGCGTGTCCGACCACGGCACCTCCATGCGGTAGTCGAACGTCGAGGCCTGGCTCACGATGAGCGCGAACACGATCCCCGACACGACGACGTACACCGTCGCGATCGTGCGCACCACGCCGAGCCACGTCGGATCCCGCGGCGCGAGGAGCGCGTACGCGCCCGCGACGACGAGCACGACGACGGCGAAGAACGCGGACTGGATCGTGAAGTAGCTGAAGAAGTTCTGCGTCGCGAAGAGCCGGAAGCTCAGCACGTACTGGAAGTTGCCGATGAGCGCGACGACCTCGAGCACGGCGATCGCGAGCCGGAACGCGCCGAGGAACCGCCGCGCGCGAACGGCCGGAGCGACGGCTCCGTGTTCGCGCGCGGACATGCTCCCACGCTACGCCCGGCCTCTCGGGGGGCCTATTCCGGTTGCGGCATATCCCGGATCGAGTCGGTCGCGCAACCCCTCGCGCCCGGCGGGGCGCCGTCGCTACCGTGACGGATGTCGCACGGCACCCCGCGCGTCGCAGTCCCCCGCAGGCACGCGGATCGCGTGCCCCTCACGCCGACGCGTCCCCCGCGCGTCGGGGAAGGACCGAACATGATCGCACTGTCCTGGCTCCTCATCATCGCCCTCGTCGGCGGGGCGCTCGCCCTCGTCGACGGCATCCGCCGCCTCCGCGGCCGCGGCGGATCCGTCGTCGGCGTCATCGAGGTGATCGTCGCCGCCCTGTTCCTGCTGTCGCTGTTCCTGCCCGGCATCCCGTTCGGGTCGATCGTGCTGGGCGTCGCGACGCTCGTCGTGCTCGTCGTCGGGCTCGTCATCGGCGGGCGGGGCAGCCGCACCCTCGCCATCGTCGGCATCGTGGTGCTCGCGATCTGGCTCGTGCTCGCCAACCACTGGCTGGTGATCCCGGGCGTCAACTGAACCGCGTCGCCCGGGTCGGGTCGCACGGAACGGTCCCGGCTGCGCCGCCGACGCGGGGCAGCCGGGACCGGTGCGTCAGAACGCGTCGAGCCCCGTGAGCGTCCGCCCGATCACGAGCTGGTGGATCTCGTCGGTGCCCTCGTACGTGCGCACCGACTCGAGGTTCGCGGCGTGCCGCATGACCGGGAACGCGCCCGTGATGCCGTCGCCGCCGAGGATGCTCCGCGCCTCGTGCGCGATCTTCAGCGCCTCGCGCACGCTGTTGAGCTTGCCGACGGAGATCTGCGCGGGAGTGATCGCGCCGCGCTCCTTGAGCCGGCCGAGGTGCAACGCGAGCAGCACGCCCTTCTCGTACTCGACGACCATGTCGGCGAGCTTCGCCTGCGTGAGCTGGTTCGCGCCGATCGGCCGGCCGAACACCTCGCGGGTCGCCGACCGCTCGATCGCGACCTCGATGCTCGAGCGCGCGGCGCCCATGGCGCCCCAGACGATGCCGTAGCGCGCCTCGTTCAGGCACGCGAACGGCCCGGACAGCCCGGATGCCCCGGGCAGGATCGCGTCCGCCGGAAGCCGCACCCCGTCGAGCGCGATGTCGCACTGCACCGAGGCGCGCATCGAGCGCTTCGGCTCGATCGGGGTCGCGGTGAAGCCGGGGGTCGACGTCGGCACGAGGAATCCGCGCACCGCCTTCGCGCCCTCGCCGTACGCGCCGGACGGGTCGTCGACCCGGGCCCAGACGACCGCGACGTCGGCCAGCGACGCGAGGCCGATCCAGCGCTTCGCTCCGTCGAGCACCCATTGGTCGCCGTCGCGCCGGGCGACCGTGCGCATGGCGGCGGGATCGCTGCCGCCCTGCGGCTCGGTCAGCGCGAAGCATCCGAGGAGGTCGCCCGCGGCCATGCCGGGGAGCCATCGCTGCTTCTGCTCCTCGCTGCCGTGCTTGTGGATCGCGCTCATCGCGAGCGATCCCTGCACCGAGACGAGCGTGCGCCAGCCCGAGTCGCCGGCCTCGAGCTCGAGGCACGCGACGCCGTAGGCGACCGCGCCGGCGCCCGCACAGCCGTACCCCGTGAGGTGCATGCCGAGCACGCCGAGGTCGCCGAGTTCCTTGACCAGCTCGCGTCGGAAGTACGCGCGCTCCCAGTCGTCCTCGATCACGGGCACGATCCGCTCCTGCGTGAACGCGCGGACGCGGCGCTGCCAGTCGAGCTCGTCCTCGGTCAGCAGGCCGTCGAGGTCGAAGACGGCGTCGATGCCGGGTGCGTCGGTCATGGTCGGGTCCCTTCGGGGTCGGGGTCGGGAGCGGATGCGCCGGGAGCGGATGCGTCGGGTGCGGATGCGTCCGGAGCGGATGCGCCGAGCCAGTCGGCGCCGTCATCGGCGCCGAGCGCGGGCGGCGCGGTGCGGTATCGGGCCGGCGTCGCGGACAGCCGGATCGGCGAGGCGACGGACGCCGACGAGCCGAGCCGGACCACCGGGTCGAGGCCGAGCGACTCGGCGAACGCGAACGCCTCCGCGACGTCGTTCACGACGCCCGCGGGCACGCCCGCGTCGGCGAACGCGCGCGACCAGTCGGCCGCCGGGCGCACGGCGAGCGCGGACTCGAGCTCGGCGGCGAGCGCGTCGCGATGCCCGACGCGGTCGGCGTTGGTCGCGTAGCGCGGGTCGTCGGCGAGGTCGTCCCGGCCGATGAGCCGCGCGAGGGTCCGGAACTGGCGGTCGTTGCCGACCGCGATCACGAGGTCCCGGTCGGCCGCACGGAACACCGCGTACGGCGCGATCGACGGGTGCCGGTTGCCGAGTCGCGCGGGCGGCGTGCCGGTCGCGAGCGTGCCGCCGGCCTGGTTGACGAGCGCTGAGAGCAGCGACTGCAGGAGGGTGACCTCGACGAGCTGGCCCCGCCCGGTGCGGTCGCGCTCTCGGAGCGCGAGGAGGATGCCGGCCACCGCGTTCTGCCCGGTGAGCACGTCGACGAGCGCGACGCCGGCCTTCACCGGGTCGCCGTCGGGTTCCCCGGTGATGCTCATGAGGCCGCCGAGCGCCTGGACGAGCAGGTCGTAGCCGGCGAGCCCCGCGCCCTCGCCGGCGCCGAATCCGGTGATCGAGCAGTACACGACGCTCGGGTTCTGCGCCCGGACGTCCTCGTACGCGAGCCCGAACCGGCCCATGACCCCCGGGCGGAAGTTCTCGATCACGACGTCGGCGGTCGCCGCGAGCCGGCGCGCCTCGGCGAGGCCGGCCGGGTCGGTGAGGTCGATCCGCACCGCGCGCTTGTTGCGGTTCACGCTGCCGAAGTACGTGGATGCCCCGGACGCGTCGACGGGCGGCAGCCAGCCGCGCGTCTCGTCGCCCTGCGGCGGCTCGACCTTCACGACGTCGGCGCCGAAGTCGGCGAGCAGCATCGTGGCGTAGGGCCCCGCGAGCACGCGCGAGAAGTCGGCGACGCGGATGCCCGCGAGTGCGCCGGCCGGCAGGTCGGCGCGCGCGGCGGCGGAGGCGTCGACGGGCGCACCGGCAGCCGCGCCGATCGTCGGGTCGGGTCGCTCGCGCATGGGTCATCCGCCTTCGCATGGGTCGGCCGCACGGCCGGATGCGATTCATCCTATATCGAATCTTTTTCCAGCGCGTCGGACGCCGCGCACCGCCGCCGCGGTTATCGTGGACCCATGGAGACGAGGGTGGGCCCGGGCGCGCGCGAAGCCGTGTTCGCCCAGCTCGCCGACGCCGGCCGCGCCGAGCAGGTCGCGCGCCGCCTCACCGACGGCATCATCCTCGGCGTCCTCGAGCCCGGCGAGCGCCTCCCGAGCGAGCCCGAGCTCGCCCGCCGCTTCGGCGTCGCACTCATCACCGTGCGCGAGGGCCTCGGGATCCTCCGCGACGCGGGTCTCGTCGAGACCCGCCGCGGCCGCGACGGCGGCAGCTTCGTCGTCCACGACGACGCCGAGCACCGCGCCATCCTCACCGCACGCCTGCGCGGCATCGCGATGGTCGAGCTCGGCGACATGGCCGTCTACTTCGGCGCGATCCTCGCGGGCGCGGCCGAGCGCGCCGCGGACCGCGCGTCGCCCGACGAGGCGGCGCGCCTCGACGCCTGGCTCCGCGCGGCCGACTTCTCGACCGGCGCCGCCGCGCGCACCAACCAGGGCGGTTTCCTGCTCGAGCTCGCGGTGCTCAGCCAGTCGGCGAGGCTCGTGCGCGAGCAGATCCGGTTGCAGGCCGAGTACGGTCCGCTCCTGCTCCTCGGCCTCGGCGACGAGGTCGCGCGCGCCGAGGCGGTCGCCTTCGACGAGCGGATCGTCCGCGCGGTCGCCCGGCACCGCCCGATCCGCGCGCGCGCCGCCGCCGGCGAGCTCGTCGACTCCCTCGCGCGGCGGCTCATCGCCGCGAAGTCCCGTGTCGAGAGGGGCGGTGCGCTGGATGTCCCGGACGCCGGCTGAGGCCGCCGGAGCGGTCGGCGACGCGTTCCGCGACGTGTTCGACCAGCTCACCGCCTGGCGCACCGAGATCGAGGCGCTGCTGCGTCGGGGCGGCGGCCTCCCCCGCCCGGGAGGCGGCGGCGACGCCGGCCCCGCCGACCTGCGCACGCCGGAACTCCGCCCGGCCGACCTCGACCACGCGATCGCCGAGCTCGTGCTCCCGCGCCTGGCCGCGGAGG
The DNA here is from genome assembly GCF_043518605.1 of Agromyces sp. MMS24-JH15. GTDB lineage: Bacteria > Actinomycetota > Actinomycetes > Actinomycetales > Microbacteriaceae > Agromyces. The sequence continues at coordinate 1,639,440 of NZ_CP171358.1, read as the reverse complement.
ACCCCGACCTCGTCGGCGCGGGCTTCATCGCCGACGGCGAGGTCGTCCGCGGACGCGAGGTGCACTTCGCGTGGTGGCTCGCGCCGCTCGACGACAACCCGGTCCTCGGCTCGACGGACGTGCCGACCCGCCTCGACCTCTCGACACGCGGGTACACCGAGTACCTGCGCGACTTCCGCGCGCTCGAGTGGTACCGGATCCCCGCGACGACCCGGACCGCCCACGTCACGGGCCCGTACGTCGACCACCTCTGCACGTGCGACTACATCCTCACGGTGACCATGCCCGTGCAGCTCGCCGACGGCGAGCCGATGGTGGGCGTCGTCGGCGCCGACGTCGCCGTCCGGCGCCTCGAGCGCGACCTCCTCGGCGTCTTCCTCGACGTCGACGAGCCGCTCGCGCTCGTGAACGAGCAGGGCCGAGTGATGCTCTCGACGGATCCGGCCGTCGAGGTCGGCCGGCTGGTCGACGGCATCGCTGGGCGCACGGATGCCTCCGGGGCATCCGCCGACCGGCTCGTGCCGTGCCCCGACACGCCGTTCGCGGTGCTCGTACGCCCGGCCGACCTGCTGCCGTAGCGGGGTATCCGCGCGCTGGCTGTGGAGGTCCTGAACGACCGGTGCCGTGAATCATCCGGTGGTATATCTTTGATCCACCATTCGACTGCGACGCGGCAGGAGACGCCGGCGAACCGCAGCACGACGCACACGAGAACGCCCGAAGAGGAGAGCTCCATGAGCTACGCCGTGACCAACCCCGCCACCGGCGAGGTCGTCAGCAGCTACGACACGATCACCGACGAGGCGCTGCAGGCGGCGATCGCCGCGGCGACCGAGGCGCACCGCACCTGGTCGAAGCAGACCACGGTCCAGGAGCGCGCGGCGCTCATCGGCCGCGTCGCGGAGCTGCACACCGAGCGCCGGCAGGAGCTGGCCGAGATCATCGTCCGCGAGATGGGCAAGCCGATCGAGCAGGCCCTCGGCGAGGTCGACTTCGCCGCCGCGATCTACGAGTACTACGCCGAGCACTCGGCCGGATTCCTCGTCGACGAGCCGATCTCGCTGCTGGCCGGCGAGGGCACCGCGGTGATCCGCCGCTCGTCGCTCGGCGTGCTGCTCGGCATCATGCCGTGGAACTTCCCGTACTACCAGGTCGCCCGCTTCGCCGGCCCGAACCTCATCATCGGCAACACGATCGTGCTCAAGCACGCCGAGCAGTGCCCCGAGTCGGCCGCCGCGATGGAGCGCATCTTCCTCGACGCGGGCTTCCCCGAGGGCGCCTACGTCAACGTCTACGCGTCGCACGACCAGATCGAGCAGGTCATCGCCGACCCGCGCGTGCAGGGCGTCTCGCTGACCGGGTCCGAGCGCGCCGGCGCGGCCGTCGCCGCGATCGCGGGCAAGTACCTGAAGAAGGTCGTCCTCGAGCTCGGCGGCAGCGACCCCTTCATCCTGCTGTCGACCGACGACCTCGACGCGACCGTGCAGAACGCGGTCGACGCGCGCCTCGACAACAGCGGCCAGTCCTGCAACGCGGCCAAGCGCTTCATCGTCGCGGACGAGCTCTACGAGCCGTTCCTCGAGAAGTTCACCGCGAAGCTCGCCGAGGTCGAGGCGACCGACCCGACCTCGTCGGACTCGGCGCTCGGCCCGCTGTCGTCGCTCAAGGCGGCCGAGGGCCTCGACGCCCAGGTCAAGCGCGCGATCGAGCACGGCGCGACCCTCGTGCACGGCGGCGCGCGCGACGGCGCGTTCTTCCAGACCACGGTGCTGGCGGACCTCTCCCCCGAGAACCCGGCCTCGAAGGAGGAGTTCTTCGGCCCGGTGGCGCAGGTGTACCGCGCGGCCGACGAGGCCGACGCGATCCGCATCGCGAACGACACCCCGTTCGGCCTGGGCTCCTACGTCTTCACGACCGACGCCGCGCAGGCCGAGCGCGTCGCCGACGCGATCGAGGCCGGCATGGTGTTCGTGAACCTCGTGCTCGCCGACGGCGCGGAGCTGCCCTTCGGCGGCATCAAGCGCTCCGGCTCGGGCCGCGAGCTCGGCCGCTTCGGCGCCGACGAGTTCGTGAACAAGAAGCTGATCCGCGTCGGCTGATCGCCCGCGCGACCGGGCCTCGACCCGGTCCGACGAGCCCTCGACCCAGCGCGGGTCGGGGGCTCGTCGCGTGTCGCCCCGGCGCTTCCTGAGAAATCATCCGGTGCTATAGCTTTACAGCCGAAGGTATGGCAGGCTGCTGTTCGCTCCAAGTCGTCCGGGGTGGGCGGACGAGATCAACGACGATCAAGGAAGGCACCATGACCGACCCCGCGAAGCCGGCCGAACTCGGCGACGGCGAACACCTCCAGGTCCTCGGCTACGAGGACTCGTTCCACCGGTCGATGAGCCTCTGGGCGAACTTCGCCCTCGGCTTCACCTACCTCTCGCCGCTCGTCGGCGTCTACTCCCTCTTCGCCCTGGCCCTCACGGTCGGCGGCCCGCCCTCGATCTGGTGGATCGTCATCGTCGGCGCGGGCCAGCTGCTCGTGTCGCTCGTGTTCGGCGAGGTCGTCTCGCAGTACCCGATCCACGGCGGCATCTACCCGTGGGCCCGCCGGCTCTGGGGCAAGCGCTACGCCTGGATGGCCGCCTGGGTCTACATCTGGGCGATGATCGTGACGATCACCGCGGTGTCCGAGTACGGCTCGGGCTTCGCCGCGAGCCTGTTCGGGATCCCCGCCGACGCGACCACGGGCCTGCTGCTCACGCTCGGCCTGCTCGTCATCGCGCTCGCGATCAACTTCAGCGGCACGAAGTGGCTCGCGCGCGTCGCGCGCATCGGGCTCGCAGCCGAGCTCATCGGCGTCATCGGCCTCGGCCTCTACCTGCTGATCTTCCAGCGCAAGCAGGAGTTCTCGATCTTCTTCGACACGATGGGCGTCGAGGGCGACGGCAGCTACCTCACCGCGTTCATGGGCGCCGCGCTCGCCGGCCTCTTCCTCTTCTACGGCTTCGAGGCCTGCGGCGACGTCGCCGAGGAGGTCGAGAACCCGGCCCGACGCATCCCCAAGGCGATGATGCTCACGATCCTCGTCGGCGGCGTCTCCGCGCTGTTCTCGTTCGGCGGCTACGTGCTCGCCGCACCCGACCTCCAGGCGATCGTCGCCGGCGAGGACGCCGACCCGATCCCCGCGATCCTCGAGTCCACGCTCGGCCCGGTCGGCGCGAAGCTGTTCCTCATCGTCGCGGTCACCGCGTTCCTCTCGTGCGTGCTCAGCCTCCAGGCCGCCGCCAGTCGGCTGCTCTACTCGTTCGCCCGTGACGGGATGATCCCCGGCAGCCGTTGGCTGTCGAAGGTCTCGGCGGCCAAGGTCCCGGTGAACGCGCTCATCGTCGCGTGCACGATCCCCGCGATCATCGCCGTGCTGGTCTGGATCAACGCCGGCCTCCTGGTGCCCGTCACGGCGTTCGCGGTGCTCGGCATCTACGTCGCGTTCCAGATGGTCGTGCTCGCGTCACTCCGCCAGCGGCTGCGGGGCTGGAAGCCCGCCGGACCGTTCACGCTCGGCCGCTGGGGCCTCGTGATCAACATCGTCGCGCTCGCCTACGGCGTGTTCGCGATGGTCCTGCTCGCGATGCCCGGGGCATCCGGCGACCCGCTCACCGACTGGGTCGTGCTCATCGGCCTCGCGGTCGTGCTCGGCACCGGCCTCCTGTACCTGCTCATCGCTCGACCCGACCGCAAGTCGACCGCACCCGAGGGCGACGCCGTCGCGGTCGCGGACGAGATCCGCGTCCGCACCGGCGCGGTCCGGGCGGTGCAGGCACCGCGCACCTGACCCGACAGGCGCACACGGGGCGCGGTCGCCATTCCTCCGGCGGCCGCGCCCTTCGCCGTGCCCGGGCGGCGCGCGGATGCGGTCAGGTCGCCGCCCCGGTCGCTGCCGCGATCTCGTCGCGGCGGAGCAGGATGAGCCGGTCGACCAGGTCGTCGGGCAGTGGATGCCCCGCGCTGAAGCGCACCGTGCCCTTCGACCAGTCGAAACCGCCCGCGTCGAGGTCCTCGTGCACCGCGTCGACCACGGCCGGACTGAACGGGTAGTAGCCGATGTGCGCCTTCGCGACCCGCACGCTCACGAGCGGCCTGCCGCGATAGACGAGCGCCGGCATCCCGTAGCCCGTGCCCTCGACCGCGTCCGGCACGAGTTCGAGCGCGCGCGCGTGGATGCGCTCGATGGCGGCGCGGTCCTCCGGACCCTCGATGTCGTCGATGAATCCCCCCATGCGGTCATGGTACCCACGCGCCACGACCCCGTCGCCGCCGGAGCGACCCCCGACCGCGCGACCCCCGACCCACCAGCCCCGACCGCGCGACCCCCGATCGCGTGCCATGCACCGCCCGCGGCCGACGCGCCCCCTTCGATAGTGTGGCTGAGTGATTCGACGGCGCATCATCGTGCGGGGCCGCGTGCAGGGCGTGGGCTACCGCTACTCCGCACGTCGCGAGGCCGAGCGCCTCGCCATCGTCGGCTGGATCCGCAACCTGCGCGACGGCGACGTCGAGGCCGAGATCGAGGGCGACGAGGCATCCGTCGCCGCGATGCTCGACTGGTTCGCCGTCGGGCCGATCGGCTCCAGCGTGACCTCGACCGAGGTGACGGACCTGCCCGCCGCGGGTGACCGCGGGTTCCGGATCACCTACTAGACGATCTGGGAGACTGGCGATGCGGCATCAGGACGCACGCCGCGAGAGATGCAGCGATTGGAGGCCCTCATGAGCGATACGACTGGGGATGCGGCTGCGACCATCGATCGGCGAACGCTCCTCAAGGCCGGAGCGTGGACGGCACCCGTGCTGGTCCTTGCCACGGCGACTCCCGCAGCCGCCGCGAGCGGGACTGCTTCGGGCGCACTCACGTTCACGAACTTGACCTACGACTGGGTCAGCGGTGATGGCGGCAGCTTCGTCGGACTCAGGGCGAACACCAATGTGGGGTTCTACACGAACCCGGTGGGCACGGTCTCGGCCGTCGTACTGGTGATCGAGATCGAGAACGCCGACGGCATCTTCCAGGTGGGCGGCGTCCCCGTGCTCGATCCGCAGAGCGTCCCAGGCTGGGCGGCCACCGGCGGCGGTGTCGCGATCGATGTCGGGGGCGTGCCATGGATCAGGTACACCTTCACGTGGACAGGAGCATTGACGCCGTTCAACGCCACCGGACTCCTCCTCGCCACCGTCCCGCTCTCGTCTCCGCAGACCCCGCCGGTTCGGGCCCACGCCTGGACGGCCGTCGCCACCGCACCCAACGACCCGGGCGTGGGGCCGGCGACAGGTGGAGGGTCGGGCGAGATCGGCTAGCCCTGAGCCCGGACCGGACGGCCGATGCCCTGAGGCCGGTCGCCGCCCCCGTCCCCGACGACAGGGACGGCTCATGATCCACCCCGGTGCCGAGCGGGACGACGAAGGCCCGCCGTGATCGGCGGGCCTTCGGATCTCGACGCGCGGCAGCGCCTTGATCAGTGGGTTCAGAGGGCGTTGACGTCCAGCGGGATGCCCGGGCCGAACGTGGTCGACACGGCGCCCTTCTGGATGTAGCGACCCTTGGCGCTCGACGGCTTGAGACGCGTGATCTCCTCGAGCGCGGCCTTCAGGTTCTCCTGGAGCTGGTCCTCGGAGAACGAGGTCTTGCCGACGACGAAGTGCACGTTGGCGTGCTTGTCGACGCGGAACTCGATCTTGCCGCCCTTGATCTCCTCGACGGCCTTGGCCGGGTTCGGGGTCACGGTGCCGGTCTTGGGGTTCGGCATGAGGCCACGCGGACCGAGCACCTTGCCGAGACGGCCGACCTGGCCCATGAGCTCCGGGGTCGACACGGCCGCGTCGAACGAGGTGTAGCCGCCGGCGACCTTCTCGATGAGCTCGGCGCCGCCGACCTCGTCGGCGCCCGCCGCGATCGCAGCCTCGGCCGCGGGGCCGGTCGCGAACACGATGACGCGGGCGGTCTTGCCGGTACCGTGCGGGAGGATGACGGTGCCGCGCACCATCTGGTCCGCCTTGCGGGGGTCGACGCCGAGCTTCAGCGCGACCTCGACGGTCGAGTCGAACTTCGCCGAACCGGTGACCTTCGCGAGCGCGACGGCGTCGTCCGTCGTGTAGTACTTGCCGGCCTCGAGCTTCTCGGCCGCGGCCCGGTAGGCCTTGGACTTCTGTGCCATGTGGATTCTCCTAGCGAGAGTGTGGTCATCGCGCCTGGCCGGCGCTGCCACGAATGAGTTCTGAAGGTCGGATGCCGCGATGGGGCATCCTCGGGTCTCGATGCGCGTCGGCTTCGCCGGCGCACCTCGACCGCCTGGGGCCTATTCGACCGTGATGCCCATCGAGCGGGCGGTGCCCGCGATGATCTTCGATGCGGCGTCGAGGTCGTTCGCGTTGAGGTCGACCATCTTCTGCTCGGCGATCTCGCGCACCTGCGCCTGGGTCAGCTTGCCGACCTTGGTGGTGTGCGGGACGCCGGAACCCTTGGCGACGCCGGCGGCCTTCTTGATGAGCTCGGCGGCGGGCGGGGTCTTCAGGACGAACGTGAACGAGCGGTCCTCGTAGACCGTGATCTCGACGGGGATGACGTTGCCGCGCTGGGCCTCGGTCGCCGCGTTGTAGGCCTTGCAGAACTCCATGATGTTGACGCCGTGCTGACCCAGCGCCGGACCGATCGGCGGAGCGGGGTTGGCGGCGCCGGCCTTGATCTGAAGCTTGATCAGACCAGTGACCTTCTTCTTCGGTGCCATGATTTCTCTCTTTCTGTTCGAACGCCCCGGTGATCGGGGCACTCTCCCGCAGCCCGGCGGTTCCGGGTGGCGGTGGTTGGGGAGGCAGCCCGCGCAGCGGGCAACCTGTCAATGATAGCGGAGGAATCCTCCGGGCGCGCTGGGCACCTGGGTCTCGACGCGTGCGACGTCGTCGCGCGCTACTCGACCACCGACGCGCGTGGCGTCAGAGCTTGGTGACCTGGTCGAAGCTGAGCTCGACCGGCGTCTCGCGCTCGAAGAGCGAGACGAGCACGGTGAGCTTGCCGCTCTCGGGCTTGATCTCGCTGATCGTGCCGGGCAGGCCCGCGAACGAGCCGTCCTTGATCGTGATGGTCTCGCCGACCTCGAAGTCGACCTCGGCGGGCACGGCGCGCGCGGCGCCGGAAGCGGCCGCACCGCCCTTGGCGCCCTTCACCGGGGCGACCTCCTTCGGCTCGACGAGGCTCTTCAGCATGCCGAAGGCCTCCTCGAAGCGAAGCGGCGTCGGGTTGTGCGCGTTGCCGACGAAGCCCGTGACGCCCGGAGTGTGGCGGATGACCGACCAGCTCTCCTCGTTGAGGTCCATGCGCACGAGCACGTAGCCCGGGATGCGCACGCGGTTGACCATCTTGCGCTGGCCGTTCTTGATCTCGACGACGTCCTCCATCGGGACCTCGACCTGGTGGATGTAGTCCGCCATGGCCATGGTCTCGCGACGCTGCTCGATGTTCGCCTTCACGCGGCGCTCGAAGCCCGCGTACGAGTGGATGACGTACCACTTGCCCGGCAGGAACCGCAGCTCGGCGCGGAACTCCTCGTACGGGTCCTCCTCGGTCTCGGCCTCCTCCTGGGCGGCCTCGACGGCGGCGCGGGCCTCGTCCTCGGTGTCGATGTCGAGGGCGTCGGCGACGACCGCATCGGCTTCGGGATCGGCTGCCTCGGCCATCGCGTCGAGCACGGCGTCGAGGTCGATCTCGCGACCCTCCTCGTCCACGATGTGGACGGCGCGGTGCTCGGCCGGCTCGACCGACGCCTCGTCGTGCTCGAGCGACGAGCCCTCCTGCGCCTCGTCGTCCTCGGAGGACTGCTCGGCCGCGGTCGCCCAGTCGACGTCGTCGCGCTCGTACTTCGTCACTTCTAGATCCCTCTCTCAGTCGACCGGATGCTCCGGCCGGAGTCTCCGCTTCGCCCGCCGAGGGCCGAATCAGACTCCCGGCTGTCCGAAGACGTACAGCACCAGCAGGCCGGCCAACTGGTCCAGCCCCCACACGATGGCCATCATGATGATGACGAACACGAGCACCACGCCCGTGAAGCTGAAGAGCTCCTTGCGGGTCGGGGTGACGACCTTCTTCAGTTCGGCGAAGACCTGTCGGATGAACAGGGCGATCCGCGAGAACGGGTTGCGCTTCGCCGCGCGGTCGCGCTTGGCGTTGGCGACGACGTCCTCGCTGGGTTCGTCGATGACTTTCCGGGCCACTCGTTTTACCTTTCGTGGGCCGGCATTCACTGCCGGCTCGCAGGGCGGACAGGACTCGAACCTGCAACTTGCGGTTTTGGAGACCGCTGCTCTACCAATTGAACTACCGCCCTCCAGGGGCGCGAGCCCCTGTCGGAATCGCGATCACTCCCTCGTTCCCCCGCCGTTCGGGCACGGGAGATCTTGGTCGTCGTTCGCAACCTCAGCAAGTCTAGGCGACGGATGCCCAGCGGCCAAAACCGGTCCCGGATCGGCGGAACGGCGCGGGAGCAGCCGGCCCGACTCCCCCGGACCGCCAGCTCGACGACGCAGGCGCCGACGCCGCCGTCGCGATTCGGCGTTCGTGGCGACTACCTGTAACCGATCACAGTTCCATAACGAGGCATCCGTCGAATTGGAGTTCACATCCGGGCCGGAGTAGAACTGTGACCGGTCACAGCTCCTGTAACCGATCACAGTACAGTTTTCACCGAGTTCCCGACCCGACGGAGTGTCATGCGTTCCCCCTCCCCCTGGCCCGCGATCCGGGGCATCGCCTACGGCGGCGACTACACCCCGGAGCAATGGGCGCGCGAGACGTGGGACGAGGACGTGGCGCTCATGCGCGAGGCCGGCGTCGACCTGGTCAGCGTCGGGATCTTCGCCTGGGCGCTCATCGAGGTCGAGGAGGGCGTGTTCGACTTCGCCTGGCTCGACGAGCTGCTCGACCTCCTGCACCGCAACGGCATCCGGGTCGACCTCGGCACGCCGACCGCGTCGCCGCCGGCGTGGTTCTTCGCGAGGCATCCCGACGCCCGCGTGGTCTCGCGCGACGGCGTCGTCCAGGGCTTCGGCGCCCGCGGCATGGCGTCGCACTCCTCGCCCGCGTACCGCGAGGCGATCGTGCGCATCGCGTCGGCGCTCGCCGAGCGCTACGCCGACCATCCCGCCGTCGTGCTCTGGCACGTGCACAACGAGTACGGCGTGCCGGTCGGCGAGGACTACTCGGCGCAGTCGGCCGAGGCGTTCCGAGGATGGCTCCGCGAGCGGCACGGCAGCCTCGACGCGCTCAACGCCGCGTGGGGCACCGCCTTCTGGGGCCAGCGCTACACCGACTGGGAGCACGTGGGCGTCCCCGCCGCGGCCCCCTCGGTCGTCAACCCCGCGCAGCGCCTCGACTTCGCGCGCTTCACCGACCACCAGCTCCGCGAGTGCTTCCGCGCCGAGCGCGACGCCATCCGCCGCTTCGCGTCGCAGCCGATCACGACCAACTTCATGGCGAACCAGGCCTGGGTCGCCGACCTCTGGGCGTGGGGCCGCGAGGTCGACGTCGTGTCCGACGACCACTACCTCTGGTCGGCCGACCCCGAGGGCGAGATCGGCCTCGCCATCGCGGCCGACCTCTCCCGGTCGGTCGGCGGCGGCAAGCCGTGGATCCTCATGGAGCACTCGACCTCCGCCGTGAACTGGCAACCCCGCAACGTCGCCAAGCGCCCCGGCGAGATGGCGCGGAACTCGCTCGCCCACCTCGCGCGCGGTGCCGACGCGATCCTGTTCTTCCAGTGGCGCGCCTCGCGCTCGGGCGCCGAGAAGTTCCACTCCGCGATGGTCCCGCACGCGGGCACGACCTCCCGGGTCTGGCGCGAGGTCGTCGACCTCGGCGCGAAGCTCGACCGACTCGACGAACTGCAGGGCACCGTCGTCGAGGCCGACGTGGCCGTGCTCTGGGACTTCGAGTCGTTCTGGGCGCAGGACCTCGAATGGCGCCCGAGCGACGACCTCTCGCACGCCGACCGCATCCGCGCGTTCTACGAGCGGCTCTGGCGCGACGGCATCACGGTCGACTTCGCCCTGCCGGGCCACGACCTGTCGAAGTACCGGCTCGTCGTCGCACCGGCCCAGTACCTGCTCCGCGCGGCGGACGCGGCGAACCTCACACGCTACGTCGAACAGGGCGGCACGCTGGTGGTCTCCTACTTCTCGGGGATCGTCGACGAGCACGACGCGGTCCACGCCGGCGGATTCGGCGCACCGCTCGCCGCCGCGCTCGGCGTCCGGGTCGAGGAGTTCCTCCCGCTGCGCGAGGGCGTCCGCACCTCGGTCGCGTGGCGCGGCGACGACACCGCGCCGCTCGCCGCCGACGCGGTGTTCACGGCGGATGTCTGGCACGAGGCGATCGCGCTCGAGGGCGCCGAGGTCGTCGCGCGGCACCTCGACGGCCCCGGCGCGGGCCTGCCCGCGGTCACGCGGCACGCGTACGGCGAGGGCGTCGGATGGTACGTCGCGACCCGGCTCGACGCCGAGGGCCTGCGGACCGTGATGGACGACGTCTACGCCGACGCCGGGATCGCGCCCACGGGGCATCCCGACGGCCTCGAGGTCGTCACCCGCCGCGGCGACGCGGCCGACTACGTCGTCGCGATCAACCATCGCGACGAGCCGGCACGACTCGCGGCATCCGGCCTCGAGCTCCTCACCGGCACCGAGGTCGTCGACGCGTTCGACGTCGCCGCAGGCGGCGTCGCGGTCGTCCGCACGACCCGCGAACCGCGGGGAGGTGGCCGCTGAACCGCCGACCCCCTCACTCCTGAGCAATCCGACCCGCACCACCCACCACAGCGCGTCGCGGCACCCGCCCGACGCACCCCGGTCGCAACGGCGCGATCTCGAACGAGACGCCGGCCCGAGCGGCCCGAACCCCGGAAGGAACACCCATGCGCAAGCAGATCGGCATCGGCGCAGTCGCCGTCGCCTCCGCCCTGCTTCTCGCGGGCTGCAGCGGCGGCGCTGCACCCGAGGAGGAGGCCACCGCTCCCGAGATCGTCGTCTGGACCGACGCCGAGCGCGAGCAGGCCGTCACCGACGCCGCGAAGGCCTTCGAGGAGGAGACCGGCGCCAAGGTCACGCTCGTCCAGAAGAACTTCGAGGACCTCCGCAACGACTTCATCGCCCAGGTCCCGACCGGTGAGGGCCCCGACATCACCGTCGGCGCGCACGACTGGCTCGGCGCGCTCGTGGCCGCCGGCGTCGTCGACACGATCGACCTCGGCGACAAGGCCGGCGAGTTCGAGCAGGTCGCGCTCGACGCGATGACCTACGACGGCCAGCTCTACGCGCTTCCGTACTCGCTCGAGACGATCGCGCTCATCCAGAACACCGACCTCGTCGGCACCGATGCGCCCGCCACCTGGGACGACCTGATCCAGAAGGGCCTCGCGGCCGGCACCGAGCGCCCGTTCGTCATCAACACCAACGGCGAGACCGGCGACGGCTACACGATGTACGGCTTCCAGACGTCGTTCGGCGCGCCCGTCTTCGTGCAGGACGAGTCGGGCTCGTACACCAACGAGGTCGGCATGGGCGGCGCGGCCGGCGAGGCCTTCGCCCAGTGGCTCGGCGCGAACGGTGCGAACGGCACCGGCTACCTGTCGACCACGGTCGACTACGACATCAACAACGAGCTGTTCAACACCGGCAAGGCGCCGTACACGATCCAGGGCCCGTGGGCGATCTCGTCCTTCCCGGACGTCAACGTCGCGGTGAACCCGATCCCGTCGGCCGGCGGCCAGCCCGCCGCGCCGTTCGTCGGCGTGCAGGGCTTCTACCTCAGCTCGCAGTCGAAGAACGCCCTGCTCGCGCAGGACTTCCTCGTGAACTACCTCGCCACCGAGGACGCGCAGCGCGCGCTCTACGAGGCCGACCCGCGCATCCCCGCGTGGTCGACCCTCGCCGAGGAGGTCGCGAGCGACCCGATCATCGCGGGCTTCCTGGCGTCGGCGCAGAACGGCGTCCCGATGCCGAGCATCCCCGAGATGGGTTCGGTCTGGGACTTCTGGAACGCGGCCGAGTCGCAGATCATCAACGGCGCCGACCCCGTGTCGACGTGGAACACCATGATCACGGACCTGACGGCGGCGCTCGCCGGCTGATCCGACCCCGCCGGCCGGCTCGTGCGCGAGCCGGCCGGCACCCCGGCACCGGGCCACGCCTCCCCAGCGGACCGGAGTCCTGCCGGACCCCCTTGATCCGGTCCCCCGCCGGATCACCCCGGGTGCCCGCGATCACCCCGCGGGCACCCGCCCAGACGCACACCCCTCGACCACCCCGGAGCAGACACATGACGGTGCAGGAGGAGTCGGTACGACCCGACATCGAGGTCCCCGATCCGCGACCGCGCGAGTCGCACGCCCGCGCCTGGCGCGGACTCGGCTGGGGCTTCCTCGTGAAGCTCGCGATCATGGCGCTGATCAACGCGCTCGGCGTGGCGACGATCCTCGCCGCGTACCGGAGCGAGTCCTGGATCGTGCTCGGCGTGGCCGCGGCACTCCTGGTCATCGCCGACGTCGTCTACTTCGTCCGGCGCGCGCTGCCGCTCAAGTACCTGCTGCCGGGCCTCGTGTTCCTGCTCGTCTTCCAGGTCTTCGTCTTCGGCTACACCGCGTACATCGCGTTCACGAACTACGGGACCGGCCACGCGGGCTCGATGGAGCAGGCGGTCGACGCCGCGCTGATCCAGGGCGAGCGGCGCATCGAGGGCTCCTCCACCTCCCCGCTGTCGGTCGTCGAGCGCGTCGGCGAGCTCGGCTTCGCGATCGTCGACGAGGACGGCGACGTCCTGGTCGGCTCGGCGACATCGCCGCTCGAGGAGGTCCGCGGCGCCGAGATCGGCGCGGCCGGCGCCCCGACCGCCGTGCCCGGCTGGGACGTCGTCCCGCGGGCCGAGCTGCTCGGCGACCCCGCCCTCCAGGAGCAGGCGGTCGCGCTGCGCGTACCGGTGTCCGAGGACCCGAACGACGGCTCCATCCGCACGCGCGACGGCACGACGGGCGCGGTCTACGTCTCGACCCTCGTCTGGGACGCCGAGGCGCAGACGATCACCGATACCGAGACCGGCACCGTGTACGCGGCCACCGAGCAGGGCTCGTTCGTCGCGGAGGACGGATCGGCCCTCCCGGCCGGCTGGTACGTCAACGTCGGCTTCGACAACTTCGTCCGCCTGTTCACCGACCCCGACCTGGTCGAGCCGCTGCTCATGGTGACGCTGTGGACCTTCGTGTTCGCTGCGATCTCGGTCGGCGCGAGCTTCGGCCTCGGGCTCCTGTTCGCGCTCATCTTCAACGACCCGCGGATCCGTGCGCGCCGGTTCCTGCGGACGCTGTTCATCCTCCCGTACGCGTTCCCCGCGTTCATGTCCGCGCTCCTGTTCCGCGGCATGTTCAACTCGGAGTTCGGCGTCGTCAACGACCTGTTCTTCTTCGGCGCCGACATCAACTGGCTCGGCGACCCGTGGCTGGCGAGGTTCGCCGTGCTGTGGGTGAACGTCTGGCTCACGTACCCGTACTGGTTCCTGGTCTGCACGGGCGCGCTGCAGTCGCTGCCCGGCGACACGCTCGAGGCCGCCGAGATCGACGGCGCCGGCCGCTGGCGGCGGTTCCGGTCGATCATCCTCCCGCTGCTGCTCGTGTCGACCGCGCCGCTGGCGATCGCGTCCTTCGCGTTCAACTTCAACAACTTCACCGTCATCTACATGTTCAACAACGGCGGTCCGGCCATCCCGGGCGCACCGTACGCACTCGGCTCGACGGACATCCTCATCTCCGCCATCTACGACATCTCGGGGGTGTCGGGCGGCGCCGCCGACTACGGCCTCGCGAGCGCGCTGGCGATCATCGTGTTCGTCGTCATCGGCGCGATCTCCGCGCTCGCCTTCCGCCAGACCCGCAAGCTCGAGGAGTACCAGTGATGACCACGTCGATCGACACCTCGACCCGCGCCCTCTCGGGCGGCAGCGCGAACGGAGCGGACCGCACGCCCGCACGGCGCCGCCGGTGGTGGGCCGAGGTCGGCTGGAAGTACCCGGTCGCCGTGGTGGTCGGCTTCTACGCCGTGTTCCCGCTCCTGTACGTCGCATCCGCATCGCTCAACCCGCGCGGCAGCCTGTCGTCGTCGAGTGCGCTGTTCAGCGCGTTCGACCTCTCGAACTTCGCGGCCCTCGCGGAGACGAGCTACTGGACCTGGGCGGCGAACACGCTCATGATCGGGTCGATCGCGGCCGTCGGCGCGGTGCTCATGGGCGCGGCCGCGGCGTACGCGTTCTCGCGGTTCCGGTTCTCGGGGCGGCGCGCGAGCCTGACCAGCCTGCTCGTCATCCAGATGTTCCCGCAGGCGCTCGCGTTCGTCGCGATCTTCCTCATGCTGCTCGCGATCGGCGAGGTCGTGCCCGCGCTCGGTCTGAACTCGAAGCTCGCGCTGATCTGCGTGTACCTCGCGGGCGCGCTCGGTGCGAACACGTTCCTCATGTACGGGTTCTTCAACACCGTGCCGATCGAGATCGACGAGTCGGCGAAGATCGACGGCGCGACGCACGCGCAGATCTTCTGGCGGCTGATCATGCCGCTCGTGACCCCGATCCTCGCGGTGGTCGCGCTGCTCGCGTTCCTCACGGCGTTCGGCGACTACATCCTCGCGAAGATCGTCCTGGTCTCGGAGGACAACTGGACGCTCGCAGTCGGGATGTTCCAGTGGGTGTCGAACCAGCTCACCTCGCGCTGGGGCCTGTTCGCCGCGGGCGCGGTGATCGCCGCGGTGCCGGTGCTCGTGCTGTTCCTGCTGCTGCAGCGGTACATCGTCGGCGGGCTCACGGCGGGGTCGGTCAAGGGGTAGCGCGTCGGGGCGGCATCCGCTCGCCCCGGGGCATCCGCTCGGCCGCCGCACCCGGGCGCGTAGGCTCGCACCGTGACCGGAGGATCCGCCCGCGCGACCCAGGGCCCGGCCCGGCCGACCGGGCGGGCCGCCCGTCGCGTGCCGGAGCCCGCCACGACCCTCGAGGTGATCGGCGAGCACTCGCAGTTCCGCCTCGACCTCGAGCGCATCCGCTTCTCGCCGTACTTCTCGCGCCTGTCGGCGGTCACGCAGGTCATCGCGCAGCCCGGCGCGGGTCCCCTCATCCACAACCGGCTCACGCACTCGATCAAGGTCACCGCGGTCGCGCGCGCGATCGCGGTCGGCTTCGCGGATGCCTCGTCGCCGGCGCACGCCCTCGCGATCGAGCACGGCTGCGACGCGGTCGTCGTGCAGGCCGCCGCGAGCGCGCACGACCTGGGGCACCCGCCGTTCGGCCACCTCGGCGAGCGCGTGCTCGACCGGCTCGCGCGCGAGACGCTGGGCCTCGCCGACGGCTTCGAGGGGAACGCGCAGACCTACCGGATCATCGCGTCGCTGGATGTCACGGGCGCGGCGCCGCACGGACTCAACCTCACGGCGGCCGTGCGCGCGGCGACCGCGAAGTACCCGTGGCCACGGTTCGTCGACCCGGCGACCCTGCCCCTCTCGGCGCGGTCGGACGGCGCGCTGCCGCGCGGCATGCGCCACGTCGACGGCGGCGTGGAGGCCGGGAAGTTCTCGGCGTACGACCTCGACGCCGCCGACCTCGCCGACGCCCGGCGCGGGCTCGCGCCGTTCGCGCAGTCGCTCGAGTGCACGGTCATGGACCTCGCCGACGACATCGCGTACTCGATCCACGACGTCGACGACTTCTACCGGGCGGGACTGCTCAGCCACGGCGCGGTCGCGCGCGAGTTCCGCGGCTACGCCGACGACGACGGCGCGCTGCGGCTGCTCGGCGACGAGGTGCTCGGGCAGCGGACCGCGCCGGCGGGCTCGGCCCTCGAGGGCCTGCGACGCAAGCTCCACCGCTCGGACGCGTGGGTCGCGAACGACGACGCGTTCGCCGAGGCCGTGCGGGTGGTCGCCGACGACCTCGTCGACGGACTGCTGGCGAGCCCGTTCGACGGCTCCATCGCGACCGAGCGGTCGCTGTCGTCGTTCACGAACCGGTGGATCGGGCACCTGCAGTCCTCGGTGGTCCCGTCGCCCGAGGTCGGCGCGCGCACCGGGCTCGTGACGCTCGACACGCTCGCCTGGCACGAGGTCGAGGTGCTGAAGTTCGTGCACCGGCACTTCATCCTCGACCGCGCCGACATCGCGCTCTACCAGCGGGGCCTGAGCCGCGCGCTGACCCGCGCCGTCAAGGGCCTCACGGCGTGGATGACCGACGACTTCGATCGCCACCGCGTGCCGTACCGGCTGCGCGAGCTGGTCGAGCTCGCGACCGACGGCTACACGGCGCTGCGCGCCGAGCGGCCCGAGGGCGTGCCGATTCCCGCGCGCTCGGAGGTCCCGCGGCTCGGCGTGGGCCGCGGCGTCGTCGACTACGTCGCGTCGCTGTCGGACGACCAGGCGCTCGCGGTGTCGGAGGCGATCGACGGCCGGCCCGACCGGCTCTGGGACATCGGGCAGAGCCTCTAGGCCGTCACGGCATCCTCGCGGGTCGCGGCCCGGCGCCGCCGCGGCAGCGCGATCGCGAGGCCGGCGACGAGCAGGACGGCGCCGAAGGCGGCGACCACCCACGGGGTCTCGGCCGGGATGCCGAGGTACACCGTGATGCCGAGGATCCGCGAGAGTCCCCACGGCAGCAGCGCCATCTGGTCGTTCCAGACGGTGAGCGCCTGCTCGAGTCCGATGACGCCGACGAGGGTCGCGATCGCGGCGAGCGCGGCGCCCGCGGCGGCGAGCGTCGCGCCGAGCGCGCGGCGCCGGCCGATCGACGCGACCGCGGCCCAGCCGCCCGCGACGAGCACCCACGCGAACAGCGCGAACGCGACCGTGACGTAGGCCGAGCGCGACACCGGGTCGGTCCAGAAGCCGTACCAGTACCCGCCGGGGCCGGTCGGCACGAGCACTGCGGCGAGCAGGGCGACGCGCAGCATCGCCGCGCCGCCGACGGCCGCGAGCACCGCGGGCCAGGATCCCCCGAGCAGGCGGACGAGGAGCGCGGCGCCGAGCCCGAACACGAGCCACGCGCCGAGGGTCGCGACGAGGTGCGCGGGCGCGGCGAACCAGGTCAGGATGCATCGGCTCGCGACGAGCGCGAGCGCGGGCGCGGCGACGAGCACGACCCGGTCGGCCCGGCCGAGCCCGGCGACCGCCTCGGCGGCCCGCCACGGGCGCGTGCCCGCGATCCAGGTGGCGCGGGCGGCGCGGGCACCGGGCCATCCGGCGAACCGCGGACGGCGCGCGAGGATCCCGAGGGCGAACCACGCGAGCACCACGACGAGCAGGGCGCCCGCAGCCCACGCCATGGCGGGGTCGCGGACCGCGCGCTCCTCGCCGAGCCGCGCGGCCGTGAGGTTGTAGGCGGGGTGGAAGACGTCGCCCGCGTACGCCTGCTCGTGCGCGGCGGCGCGCTCGTCGAACGCGGCCCGCGCCGACTCCCACGCGGCGAACGCCTCGGGCGAGCGGGTCGCGTTCCACTCGGCCTTCTGCAGGAACATCTCGCGGTAGTCGGCGAGCAGCCCGAGCGTGGACGCCTCGTAGTCGAGCGCCTCCGCGAAGGCCGCGTGGAGTGCGGGATCCGTCCAGGTCGAGGCATCCGTCGCGCCCACGAGGTCGCGCATGTCCTCGACCGCGGCCTGCGCGCGCCGGCCGCCCGCGATCGCCTCGTCGAGGTCGTCGCGCGAGATCGAGTGGATCACGTCGAGCGCGGCACTGTCGCCCGTGAGGATGTCCCACTCGAAGATCCACATCATGGGCGGCGGCTCGAGGCCGATCGCGAACACGCGGCGGTCGGCGAATGGACCGATGTAGAGGCCGTCGGTGACGGCCTCGCGCGAGCGGGCCATGGCCTCGACGATCGCCTGCACGGTCGCGGGGTCGTCGGAGAACCAGCGCCGGGCCCAGTCGACGGTGACCTCGGCGGGGTCGAGCGACGGGTCGCGCGCGAGGCGCACCGCGAGCTCGGTGTTGAGCTCGGCGAGCTGCCAGAACCCGGTCTTCAGTTCGAGGTTCATGGGGCCGGCGCGCCACGGACCGCCGTCCTGCGTCCAGGTCCAGATGCCCTCGATGTGCGGGTTCGCGGCGAGCAGGCGGTCGAGCGTCGTCGCGTACAGGTCGCCGAGGTCGTTCGGGAAGGCACCGAAGTTCTCGAACTCGCGCCGGCTCTGGAACTCGATGATGCGCCGGTGGTCGCCGACCTCGAGCGTCTCGTTGAGCGGCAGGTGGCTGTAGAAGTCGCCGAGCGTGTACTTGGTCGAGACGATGAGCCGGTCGGAGTCGATCGGCCCGAGCACCTCCTCGTAGGAGGCGGGATTCGTGTGCAGGTCGCCGACCGCGCCGACGCCCACCGTCCACGTGCGGAAGATCACCTCGCGGTCGGCCCGCTCGGCCTGGCCGAGCAGGGTGGTCAGCATGGCCTGCACCGCGGGCACCGTCGTGACGGCGAGCTTCGAGGTGTAGTCCCAGTCGGGCAGGTCGTACACCTGCCCCGCCTCGCCGATGCGCAGGAGCACGCCGTCGACCGCGGGTAGCTCGCGGTAGAGCTCGTCGAGGCCCGCGGCGTAGACGTCCCACAGCTCGGGGTTCTCGGTGTCGAGGCCGCCGAACCGGTCGGTGAGGTACGCCTCGAGCGGCGGGGTGAGCACGAGCATGTCGGTGCGGAAGTAGACCTTCAGCCCCCGATCGTGCGCCGACTGGAGCATCGGGCCGAACGCCGCGCGCATCGCGAGCGCACGCGCGACGTGCTCGTCGTCGGGCGCGTAGACCTCGGTGCCGTCGCCGACGTCGGAGAACGTCACGTACTCGAGCAGGCCCGGGAACGCGAGCGCGGTGTAGCCCTCCGCGAGCAGGTGGTCGACGTACGCGTCGAACTCGACGCGCGCCGCGGCGAGTGCGTCGTCGTCGATGTAGGGCGCGTCGGGGAGGATGACGTCCTCGAACGCCTTCGAGTTGTGCGAGTAGTCGTCGCCCGCGGCCCAGGCCGCTTCGTCGGGCTCGACGCCGACGGCGCCGAGGTCGGCCATGCGGAACCCGAGGCGGGACGACACCGTCTCGCCGAGCCGATCGGTCACCGGGCGGCCGTCGCGCACGGCCGCGGCGAGGTCGTAGACGCCGCGGACCGCACCGGCCTCGGTCGCCGCGACGACACGGAGCGCGTCGGGCGAGCCCTCGAGCCGGTAGGTCTCGTCGGCGGCGTCGGAGCCTGCGTCGGCGGACGCCCCGGCGGATGCCTCCGCCTCGAGCTCGACCGCGAGCGTCGCGGTGCCCGCCGTTGCGGCGGCGTCGCCGACGGCCGCCCGGAGTTCCGCGACGGACGCGTCGAGGCGCGGCGTCGCCGGGGCGTCGATCGCCGTGAACGCGGGCGGGAGCGCGGTCTCGCCGACCGCGGCGACGGTGGATGCCTCGGCCGGGACGTCCGACGCCTCGGAGCGGATGCCGAGCGCGTCGGTGAGCACGAACGCGACGCCCGCGCCGAGCGCGAGCAGCACGATGACGGCCAGTCCGGCGAGCAGGGGTCTCCGTCGGGGGCGCGTCATCACGCGGCGGAGCCTAACACGAGTGGGACGAGCGACCCACACCGGTGCGCGACACGAGGATGTCACGGGACATCCGCTCGCCTAGGCTGGTCGGGTGACCGAGAAGCCGCGCCTGTCGTCCCGAATCGCCGCCATCGCCGAGTCCGCGACCCTCAAGGTCGACGCGAAGGCGAAGGCCCTCCAGTCCGCCGGGCGGCCGGTCATCTCGTACGCGGCCGGCGAGCCGGACTTCCCGACGCCCGCGCACATCGTCGAGGCCGCGCTCGCGGCCGTCGCCGACCCGCGGAACCACCGGTACACGCCCGCCGCGGGCCTGCCCGACCTCCGCGAGGCGATCGCGGCGAAGACGCTGCGCGACTCCGGGCTCGAGGCATCCGCCGCCCAGGTCGTCGTCACCAACGGCGGCAAGCAGGCCGTCTACCAGGCCTTCCAGGTGCTCCTCGACGCCGGCGACGAGGTGCTCGTGCCGACGCCCTACTGGACCACCTACCCGGAGGCGATCAAGCTCGCCGGCGGCGTGCAGGTGGACGTGTTCGCGGGCGCCGACCAGGGCTACCTCGTGACCGTCGACCAGCTCGAGGCCGCGCGCACCGACCGCACCAAGGTGCTGCTGTTCGTGTCGCCGTCGAACCCGACCGGCGCGGTCCACACGCCCGAGCAGGTCCGCGAGATCGGCGAGTGGGCGCTCGAGCACGGCATCTTCGTCGTGGCCGACGAGATCTACCAGAACCTCACCTACGCCGAGGACGTCGACGGCGTGCCGCCGCGCGCGGTCTCGATCGTCGAGGCCGTGCCCGCGCTCGCCGACCGCGTGATCCTCGTGAACGGCGTCGCGAAGACCTACGCGATGACCGGCTGGCGACTCGGCTGGATGGTCGGCCCGACCGACCTCATGAAGGGCGCCGCGAACCTGCAGTCGCACCTCACGTCGAACGTCTCGAACATCTCGCAGCGCGCCGCGCTCGCGGCCCTCACCGGGCCGCAGGAGCCGGTCGAGGAGATGCGCCGCGCGTTCGACCGCCGGCGCCGCACGATCGTCGCCGAGCTCTCGAAGATCGACGGCTTCCAGGTGCCCGTCCCGCAGGGCGCGTTCTACGTCTACCCGGACGTCTCGGGGCTCCTCGGCCGCGAGTGGGGCGGCGTCACGCCGTCCAGCTCGCTCGAGCTCGCCGACCTGATCCTCGACCAGGCCGAGGTCGCGGCCGTGCCCGGCGAGGCGTTCGGCCCGAGCGGGTTCCTGCGCTTCAGCTACGCGCTCGGCGACGACGCGCTCCTCGAGGGCGTGCAGCGACTGCAGCGCCTCTTCGGCTGAGGCCGACGGGCGACGAACGAACCGGCCCGCCAGGACTCCCCCCGCGGGTCCCGGCGGGCCGGTGGCTTCTGCCGGCCTCGTTCAGCGCTCGGTCAGTGCTTGAAGGCGTCCTTGACGTCCTCGACGGCGTTCTTCAGGTCGGACTTCGCCTGGTCGGCCTTGCCCTCGGCCTCGAGCTTCTCGTCGTCCGTCACCTTGCCCCAGGCCTCCTTGGCCTTGCCGGCGACGTCGTCCTTCGTTGCATCGGCACGCTCTTCGCTACCCATGTCGCACTCTCCTTCCGGGCGGGATCACCGCCACAACTCCAGTGAACGCGTCCGGCGCGTGCGGCGCACCGGGTTGATTTCCCAGCCCCGGGGCGCTACGCGTGCGCGGAGGCGTCAGGCGCTGCGGCGTCGGGTGCTCCGGCGTCGGGTGCTCCGGCGTCGGGTGCTCCGGCGTCGGGTACTGGGCCGTCGAGCGTGCGGCGGGCTTCCGCGACGACCTCGTCGGCGATCGCGTCGAGCAGCGGCGAGCGCAGGTTCCACTGCTGCCAGTGGTGGGGCACGTCGACGGGCGGTCCGCCGAGCGCCACGAGATCGCCGCGTTCGAGTTCCGCGCGCGACTGGAACGCCGGCAGCAGCCCCCACCCGAGCCCGAGCTTGATCGCGGTGGCGAAGTCGTTCGAGGCGGGCACGTAGTGACGTGGCGGGTGCGAGGCATCCACCCCGACGCGCTGGAGGTACTCGGACTGCAGGTCGTCGCGCCGGTCGAAGTCGACGACGGGCGCGACGCCGAGCGCCTCCGGCGTCGCGCCATCGGGCAGCCACCGCGCGACGTAGCCGGGCGTGGCGACGGCGCGGTACCGGAGCACGCCGAGCGGGCGCACCACGCACCCCGCGACGGGCTCGGCCTGCGACGTGACCGCGGCCATGACGGTGCCCGACTCGAGCAGGCCCGCGGTGAAGTCCTGGTCGTCGCGGTGCAGGTCGAACGTGATCGGGTGCGCGGAGGCGAGCCGCGCGAGCGGCGGGAGGATCCACGTCGCGAGCGAGTCGGCGTTCACGGCGAGGGGGATGCGGATGCGCCGTCGCGTCCGCGACGCGCCGCCCGCACCGGGCTCGCCGGGGCCGCCCTGCGCGGAGCCGTCGGGCTCCGGGTCGATGCCGAGCGCGTCGAGCGCGTCGTGCTCGAGCAGCGTCGCCTGCCGCGCCAGGCGCACGATCGCCGCCCCCGCCTCGGTCGGCCGCACCGGGCGGGATCGCACGAGCAGCACGCGCCCGAGCCGCCGCTCGAGGAGCTTCACGCGCTGCGACACCGCCGACGGCGTGATCGCGAGGTCGCGCGCGGCAGCGTCGAGGCTGCCGGCGTCGACGACCGCGGCGAGCGTGCGGGCGAGGTCGATGGGCAGTTCCATATGAAGCGATGCTAATGGAACTGAAGCATCCTGAGCTGGATTTCATTTGATGTCTCGCCTAGCGTCGATCCACGTGGACCTCTCGCACGCGCTCGCCGGACTCGGCCTCGGCCTCTCGCTCATCGTCGCCATCGGCGCGCAGAACGTGTTCGTGCTGCGGCAGGGGATCCGCCGCGAGCACGCCTTCGCGGTCGCCGCGGTGTGCGCGATCAGCGACCTCGTGCTCATCGTCGTCGGCGTCTCGGGCATCGGCGCCGTGCTCACCGCGGTGCCGTGGCTGATCGACGTCGTGCGCTGGGCCGGCTTCGCCTTCCTGCTCGGCTACGGCGTGCTGGCCGCGCGGCGGGCCATCCGTCCGTCCGGCGAGGTGCTGCAGGTCGCGGAACCCGTGCGCGTCGATGCGCTCGTCGTCCCCGGTGGTCGAGGAGCGCGCGAGCGCAGCGAGGACGCGTCTCGAAACGCCCGAAGCGCGGATGCCGACCGGTCTCGAGACGCGTCCGACTCCGTCGGGCGCTCCTCGACCACCAGGGGAGCCGTCCTCGGCACCGCGCTGGCGCTCACCTGGCTCAACCCGCACGTCTACCTCGACACCGTGTTCCTGCTCGGCTCGGTCGCGAACTCGCACGGCGACGGGCGCTGGGCGTTCGCCGCGGGCGCGGGGGTCGCGAGCATCCTGTGGTTCTTCGGGCTCGCCTACGGCGCGCGCTGGCTCGGCCGCTGGCTCGCGACCCCGCGCGCCTGGCGGATCCTCGACGCGGTCATCGCGGTCGTCATGGTCGCGATCGCCGTCTCCCTCGTCCTGCCGCGCTGACGCACCCGCGCCGGTCCCCGCGAGTCGCACCTGCCGGACACTCGACGTCGCCGACCTGTCGATTCCCACTCCCGCCGTTCGTCGTACGTGCGTAGCGTGACCGAGAGAAGGGATTCCACCATGGAGTACGCGCTGTTCTACCGCGAGGGCACGGACCCGCAGCCCTACGCCCCCGAGGACGACGACATCGGCGCGTGGGTCGCCGACCTCGTCGCCCGCGACGTCTCGGAGTACGGCGAGCGGCTCCGCCCGCCGCAGGACGCCACGACCGTGCGGATCCGCCGGGGCGAGCTCCTCGTGACCGACGGGCCGTTCACCGAGGCGAAGGAGGCGATCGGCGGATTCGACGTCATCGTCGCCGCCGACCTCGACGAGGCGATCGAGGTCGCGTCGAGGCATCCGGCCGCCCGCTTCGGCGAGGTCGAGGTGCGGCCCTTCGTGCAGTGGCCCGACGCCGGGCCCGGCTCGCGGGTCGTGCCCGACGGGTTCCCCGACCGGCCCGTGCACGGCAGCCGGTACCTCATGCTCGTCATCGCGGACCCGTCGGCCGCGCAGGACGCGGCGAGCGGCGGCGAGGGCGACGACGACCCCGAGGCCTGGGTGCGGGAGATGGACGCCCGCGGCGCACGCCTCTTCGGCGACGTGCTGCGCCCGCCGTCCGACGCGACCTTCGTCCGCCGCCGCGACGACCGCGTGATCGTCACCGACGGCCCCTTCAGCGAGGCGAAGGAGTGGGTCGCGGGCTTCGACCTCATCGAGGCGGCCGACCTGGCCGACGCGGTGGGCGTCGCGGCGGGGCATCCGATGGCGCGCGGGGGGATCCTCGAACTGTGGCCGCTGTGGCCGTTCGACCCCGACGACGACCACGTCGCGCGCGCGGCGCGGGAGGACGCTGAGCGCGACGTCCGGCTCCAGCCGGGCGCCGCCGAGGTGCTCGCCGCACTCGCAGCGGAGCGCGCCGGGACACCGGCGGAGGCGGGCCGCTGAGCGACGAGTCCGGCGCGGCCGGCCCGGCCTCGCACGAGGTCGGGCCGGCGCTCCGGACCGCGTTCGAGGGCGAGTGGGCGCGTGTCGTCGCGACGCTCATCCGCACGACCGGCGACTGGGACGTCGCCGAGGAGGCGGCCGCGGCCGCGTTCGAGCGCGCGGCCGCGACCTGGCCGCGCGACGGCGTGCCCCGGAACCCGGGCGCATGGCTCACGACGACGGCCCGCAACCTCGCGCTCGACCGGCTGCGGCGCCGCGGCGTCGAGGCCGCGAAGGTGAAGGAGTGGCTCATGGACGCGGAGGCGACCGGGGACGACCCGCGAGCGCGAGGCGGAGCCGCCGACCCCGCCGACGTGGTCGCCGGGCGCGGCGACGAGCCCGCGTGGGACGACCGGCTGCGGCTCGTCTTCACATGCGCCCACCCGGCCCTGCCGATGGAGGCGCGCGTCGCGCTCACGCTCCGCACGGTCGGCGGCCTCGAGACGCCGGAGATCGCGCGTGCGTTCCTCGTGCCCGAGGCGACGATGGCGCAGCGCATCGTGCGCGCGAAGCGGAAGATCCGCAACGCCGGGATCCCCTACCGGGTTCCGCCGCCCGACGCGCTGCCCGAGCGGCTCGGCGGCGTGCTCGCCGTGCTGTACCTGATCGCGAACGAGGGCTACGTCGCGTCCTCGGGCGACCGGCTGCAGCGACTCGACCTCGCGGCCGAGGCGATCCGGCTGACGCGGCTCGTCGTCGGACTGCTGCCCGAGGACCCCGAGGCGCGCGCACTGCTCGCGCTCCTGCTGCTGCAGCACGCGCGGTCGGCGACCCGCACGGATGCCTCGGGCGAACTGGTGCCGCTCGAGGAGCAGGATCGGACGCGGTGGGACGCCGCCGAGGTCGCGGAAGGGCTCGCGCTGGTCGGAACCCTCGGGCGGGTGCCGACTTCGACCGATCGGTCGGGGCCATACGCCCTGCAGGCCCGGATCCAGGCGGAGCACGCACGCGCGGCGACCGCGGCGGACACCGACTGGCGCGCGATCGCGGCGCGGTACGACGACCTGGCCGCGCTCGCCGACTCGCCGTTCGTCGACCTCAACCGCGCGATCGCGATCGGGTTCGCCGACGGGCTCGAACACGGGCTCGCGGCACTCGCCGCGCTCGAGGCATCCGGCCGGCTCGCCGGCTACCACCTGCTGCCGGCCGCGCAGGCCGACCTGCTCCGCCGGCTGGGGCGAGTGGATGCCTCGGCCCGCCGCTACCGCGAGGCGATCGCGCTCGCCCCGACCGGGCCCGAGCGGCGCTACCTCGAGCGGCGACTCGCTGGGCTCGGGTCCGCGTAGCGCCCGCGCGGTGATCGAGGAGCGCCCGAGCGGAGCGACCCCTCCCGGTGATCGAGGTGCGCCCGAGCGCAGCGACCCCTCCCGGTGATCGAGGTGCGCCCGAGCGCAGCGACCCCTCCCGGTGATCGAGTAGCGCCCGAGCGCAGCGAGGACGCGTATCGAGATCACGTCACCATGGTCTCGATACGCGTCGCCTCCGGCGGCGCTACTCGACCACCGGGGTGGGCGCCTCCGGCGGCGCTACTCGACCACCGGAAGGGGTGTCGCCTCCGGCGGCGCTACTCGACCACCGGGGTGGGTCGGCATCCACCGGTCGATGGATGCCGCGTTCCACCGCCCGACCGCTACCGGCCGGCTCCGCCCGCTGCCACGCTGGGCCCATGACCACCACCGAAGCAGCGATCCGCATCCGCGGGCTGCGCAAGGCCTACGGCCCCCTGGTCGCCGTCGACGGCATCGACCTCGACGTGCACCGCGGCGAGACGTTCGCACTCCTCGGCCCGAACGGCGCCGGGAAGTCGACCACGATCGAGATCCTCGAGGGGTACCGCGATCGCACGTCGGGCGACGTGCACGTGCTCGGCGTCGACCCGAGCCACGGCGGCCTCGACTGGAAGGCGCGCATGGGCATCGTCCTGCAGTCCTCCGCCGAGGCGGCGCAGACCACCGTGCGCGAGCAGCTCGCGCACTTCGCGAGCCTCTACCCGAACCCGCGACGCGTCGACGACGTGCTCGACGCGGTCGGCCTGCGCGAGAAGGCGAAGACCCGCATCTCGCGGCTCTCCGGCGGGCAGCGGCGTCGCGTCGACGTCGCGCTCGGAATCATCGGGCGGCCCGAGCTGCTCTTCCTCGACGAGCCGACGACCGGGTTCGACCCAGAGGCGCGGCGCGAGTTCTGGGGACTCGTCCGGCAGTTGAAGTCGGAGGGCACGACGATCCTCCTCACGACCCACTACCTCGACGAAGCCGCCCAGCTCTCGGATCGCGCGGGCGTGATCGCGGGCGGCCGGCTCATCGAGGTCGGCCCGGTCGGGTCGATCGGCGGCGCGGACGCCCGCATCCCGATCGTGCGGTGGCGCGACGCCGGCGGCCTGCGCGAACGCCGCACCGCCGAACCGGCCGCGCTCGTCGCGGCGCTCACCGCCGAGCTCGGCGGCGAACCCTCCGAGCTCGAGGTCGTCCGGCCCGGCCTGGAGGACATCTACCTCGACCTCGTGGCCGCTGCGGCCGCGTCCGACACGAAGGAGCAGGCGGCATGAGCGACGTCGGCCTCACCCACGGCACCACCGCATCGGCGGCCACGCCGGAGGCATCCGCACCGGCTCCCGCCGGAACGCCCGGACCCTCCGGAGCGCCCCGGACGACCGGCACCCCCGGCGGCGGCCGCGCCTACGCGCGCGCCCGCGTCGTCCCGAACGGCGTCTCGCGCATCTGGTACGAGACGCGCACCTACTTCCGCCTGCCCGACCAGGTGTTCTTCACCTTCCTGTTCCCGGTCGTCATGCTCGGCATCTTCACCGCCGTGTTCGGCGACCAGGAGATGACGATCGGCACGACGACCATCGACATGGGCGCCTACTACCTGCCGGCGATGCTCGCCGCGGGCATCCTGCTCTCGGGCGTGCAGAACCTCGCGATCGACATCGCCGAGCGCAAGTCCGACGGCACGCTGAAGCGCCTGGGCGGCACGCCGCTGTCGCCGGTCTCGTACTTCATCGGCAAGATCGGCGAGGTGTTCCTCACGGGCGTGATCCAGGCCGGCGTGCTCATCGCGGTCGCCGCGCTGGTGTTCGGCGTCGACCTCCCGACCGAGCCCGAGAAGTGGGTCAGGTTCGTGTGGGTGTTCGTGCTCGGCACCGCGGCATCCGCCCTGCTCGGCATCGCGCTGTCGTCGGTGCCGCGCTCGGGCCGCAGCGCGAGCGCGGTCGTCGTGCCGATCCTGCTCGTGCTGCAGTTCATCTCGGGCGTCTACGTCATGTTCTCGTCGCTGCCCGAGTGGATGCAGAACCTCGCCTCGGTCTTCCCGCTCAAGTGGATCGCGCAGGCCATGCGCTCGGTGTTCCTGCCCGACGATTTCAAGGCGCTCGAGCCCAACGAGAGCTGGGACCTCGGATGGTGCGCCGTCGTGCTCCTCGCCTGGCTCGTCGTCGGGCTCGTGATCTCGCGACTCACCTTCCGCTGGATCCGGAAGGACACGTGACGGATGCCCCGTCGGCCGGCCCCGCTCGGCACGGCGCCCGCCACGGGGCGCCGTGCCAGCATGGGACCATGCTGAACCGCCGCTGGTGGGACGTCGTCGCGGTCGCCGTCGTCGCGGTGATCGTCGTGATCACGCTGATCGACACGCCGATCGGTCCGCAGACGTACGCCGCGTGGGGGGTGCTCGCGGCGTTCCTCGTGGTCTACGCGGCCTACTTCCGGGGCCGGCTCGGGTTCAAGGACTCCGGGCACCACCTCGCGATCACCGCGCTGCTGTTCGTGATCCTCACGGCCGGCACCGCGTTCGAGGCATCCTTCGCGACGATGCAGACGTTCGCCTACCCGTACCTCTGGGTCACCGCACCGTCGACCCGGCGCGCGGTGAGCTCGAACGTGGTGCTCTCGCTCGGCGTCGCCCTCGGCTACGCGCTGCACTACGGCTGGGCGGGCGCGCTCGTCGGGGCCGGCGTGGCCGGCCTCTCGCTGGCCTTCAGCATCGGGCTCGGCCTCTGGATCACCCGCATCGCCGAGATCGGCGACGAGCGCGCGCGGCTGCTCGAGGAACTGCAGGCCGCGCAGGGCGAGCTCGCCGCGCTGCACCGCGACGCGGGCGTCACCGACGAGCGCGCCCGCCTCGCCCGCGAGATCCACGACACGATCGCGCAGAGCCTGACCGGGCTCGTGATGGTCGCCCAGCGCACCGGCAACCGGCTCTCGGGGACCGACGGCACCCCGGTCGACGCCGTGCGGGCCGCCGCCGCCCGGGAGGACGTCGCCCTCATCGAGGAGATGGCGCGCGAGGCGCTGACCGAGGCGCGCGGGCTGGTCGCCGCCCTCGCGCCGGTCGACGTCGGCTCGACCCTCGCCGACGCGCTCGGCCGGCTCGCCGCGACGTTCGAGCGCGAGACGGGCGTCGAGGTGGACGTGCGGGCGGATGCCGCGGGCCTGGGCCGCGAGCTCGAGGTGCTGCTGCTCCGCACGGCGCAGGAGGGACTCGCGAACGTTCGCAAGCACGCGCACGCGCGCCACGCGTGGATCACGCTCGGCACGGGTGGCGGCGCGGCACGGCTCACGGTGCGCGACGACGGCGTCGGCCCGGGCGACGCCCGACCCGGCGAGGGCGGGTTCGGCCTGTCCGGCCTGCGCGACCGGCTCGCACTCGCCGACGGACGCGTCGCGTTCGGCGCCGCCCCGGACGGGGGGACGGAGCTCGCGGTCGAGGTGCCGCTCGGCGGGGCATCCACCCGGCTCGACGCGGCATCCACCCGGCTCGACGCGGCACCCAGCCGACGCGTCGACGGGACGGCCGCCGGCCGGTGGCCCGGCGCCGCACCCGCCGGATCCGAGCGGGAGGCGAACGGATGACCCGCCCCATCCGCATCCTCGTGGCCGACGACCACCCGATCGTGCGGGCCGGCATCGTCGGCCTGCTGGAGTCCGACCCGGACCTCGCCGTGGTCGGCCAGGCCGCGGACGGCGCCCAGGCCGTCGCGCTCGCCGAGGCGGAGCATCCCGACCTCGTGCTCATCGACCTGCGCATGCCCGTGCTCGACGGTGCCGCCGCGACGCGCGCGATCATCGAGGCCGGCACCGCGGCGCACGTGCTGGTCCTCACGACGTACGACACCGACGAGCACATCGTGTCGGCCATCGAGGCCGGTGCGAGCGGCTACCTCCTGAAGGCGGCGCCGCAGGAGGAGATCCTCGCGGGCATCCGCGCCGTCGTCGCCGGCGAGACGGTGCTCGCGCCGTCGGTCGCGGCGCAGCTCGCCCGCCGGCTTCGCGCCGCTGCGGTCGCCGAGCCGCCGGCGGAGGCATCCGCTCCGGCGCTCTCGCCGCGCGAGCTGGAGGTGCTCCGCCTGGTCGCCGCCGGGAAGTCGAACCCCGAGATCGGGCGCGCGCTGTTCATCGGCGAGGCGACCGTGAAGACGCACCTGCTCCACGTGTTCGAGAAGCTCGGGGTCGGCGACCGAACGCGTGCGGTGACGCGCGCGATGGAGCTCGGGGTGCTCTGACGCCGCCGTGCGCGCAGGCGGCCCGTACGCTGGGGCAGGTGAGCCAGCCCGACGCCCGACCCCGCGGCGGGGGCCTCGCGGCCTCCGACCGCGCGCTGCCGCCCTGCCCGGACGGCGACGGCCTCTTCGTCGTCGCCAACCGCTCCTCGGGGACGGCCGTCGTGCGCGCGGACCCGCTGCGCACGCTGCACGAGCGCCTCCCCCGCGCCGTGGTCCACGAACTCGACGACGAGGACGCCGCGACCGTACTCCGGCGGGCCCTCGCCGGGGACGCCCCGCCCCGCATCCTCGGCATCGTCGGCGGCGACGGCACGGTCGCGTCGGCGGCCGCGGTCGCAGTGGAGCACGGCCTCCCGCTGCTGGTGGTGCCCGGCGGGACCTTCAACCACTTCGCGCGCGCGCTCGGCGTGACCGACGCGGCGGTCGCGGTCGATGCGCTCGTCGCCGGGACCGGCTCCGCCGTGGACGTCGCCGAACTCCGGGTCGGCCGACTCGGCCCGTTCACGGTGCTGAACGCCGCCTCGGTCGGCATCTACCCCGACTTCGTGGCACGCCGGGACCGGCTGCGCCCCCGACTCGGCAAGTGGCTCGGCGGCGTGGTCGGGGCCGCCGCCGCGGTTCGCCGGGTCGCGCCGGTGGGGATCTCGATCCGCGGCCGTCGCGCGCGCGTCTGGAGCCTCGTCGTGAGCGTCGGCCGCGACGACCCCCTCGTCCCGGCCCCCCTCCAGCGCCACGGTACCGACGACGGGGTGCTCGACGTCCGGATCCTGCACGCGGGGTCGCGCTCGCGCGCGGTCGCGGCGCTCGCGTTCGGTCGCCGGACGGCGGCCGTGCTGCGTGGACTCGGCCTGCTCCCCGAGCGCTCGGAGGCGTGGACCACGACCGACCTCGACGTCGTCGTGCGCCCCGCCGCGGGGCGAACCGCGGCCTTCGCGCACGACGGCGAACCGATGCAGGTCCGGCCGGACGATCCCGTGGCGACCGGTACCGGTCAACCGACCACCGGAGTGCCGGTTCAAGTCCGCCTCCTGCCGGGCGCGCTCGACGTGTACCGGCCGGGCGAGGGCGAGACAGACGCAGCGGCGAACTGACCGACCGCTGAGGCGACCGGACCCGACGCGGCAGCGAGCGAGACGGACGCGTCCGCGCCGGCCGCGTCGATCAACCGGTGTTCTGGAGGCCCGCCGCGACGCCGTTCACGGTGAGGAGCAGGAGCCGGCGATCGGGATCCGCCGCCTCGGGCTCGACCGTCGCGCGCACCGAGCGGAGCGCGCGCAGCTGGAGCAGCGACAGCGCGTCGACGTACGGGCTGCGCAGGTGCACCGTCCGGCGGAGCACGGGCCGGCCCTCGAGGAGCTCGCGACCGGCCGCACGGACGACCCACTCGCGCGTGAGCGCCATCTCGTCGAGCACCAACTGCGCGAGGTCGTCGCGGTCGCCGAGCTCGAGGTAGCGGCGCGCGATGCGCTCGTCGGTCTTCGCGAGCGACATCTCGACGTTGTCGATCATCGCGGCGAAGAGCGGCCAGCGCTCGTACGCGTCGCGCAGCAGGGCCGTGTCCCCGACCTCGGCGAGCGCGGTGCCGAGCCCGAACCATCCGGTCAGGTTGATGCGCGCCTGCGTCCACGAGAACACCCACGGGATCGCACGGAGGTCCTCGAGCGACTCGACCGAGAGACCGCGGCGGGCGGGACGCGAGCCGAGCGCGAGCTGCCCGAGCTCCTCCATCGGCGTGACCTGCGCGTACCAGGGCGCGAACCCGTCGGCCTTCACGAGCGCGAAGAACCGCTCGCGCGAGACGCGGTCGAGCCGCGCACCGAGGTCGGCGAAGTCGACCGCCGCGGCGCGGTTGCGCTCCTCGTTGGAGGGGCTCGACGCGAGCAGCGTCGCCGCCGCCATCTGCTCGAGGTGGCGCGCGGCGATCGCCTGGTCGCCGTACCGCGCGAAGATCACCTCGCCCTGCTCGGTGAGCTTGAAGCGGCCGTCGACCGAGCCGGGCGGCTGCGCGAGCACGGCCTCGTTCGCGGGCCCGC
The DNA here is from genome assembly GCF_043518605.1 of Agromyces sp. MMS24-JH15. Lineage (GTDB taxonomy): Bacteria > Actinomycetota > Actinomycetes > Actinomycetales > Microbacteriaceae > Agromyces. The sequence goes on along the minus strand of NZ_CP171358.1, from coordinate 1,607,767 downwards.
CGCCGCGGCCGAGCGCGCCGCCCCGGCCGTGGAAGAGGGTGAGCTCGATGTCGTTGCGTTCGGCCCAGTCGGCGATCCGCCGCTGCGCGGCGTTCAGCGCGAGCGTCGCCGAGACCGGCCCGACGTCCTTCGACGAGTCGGAGTAGCCGAGCATGACCTCGAGCTTGCGCCCCGTCGCGGCGAGGCGTGCCTGCACGGGCTCGAGGGCGATGAGCCCGTCGAGGATGCCGGTCGACGCGTCGAGGTCGGCGAACGTCTCGAACAGCGGGATCACGTCGAGCACCGGGGCATCCGCTGCCGAGCCGAGTGCCGCGGCGGCGAGCTCGAACACGTTCGCGAGGTCCTCGGCGGACTGCGTGAACGAGACGATGTACCGGCGTGAGGCGCGGACGCCGTAGCGCTGCTGGAGGCGCTTGATCGCGCGGAACACCTCGAGCACCTCGAGCGCCTGCGCGCCCAGCTCGCCACCCGCGCGCACCTCGGCGAGCGCGTCGCGGTGCACCTTCGAGTGTTGGCGCACCTCGAGCTCGGCGAGGTGGAACCCGAAGGTCTCGACCTGCCAGATCAGGTGCTGCAGCTCGCCGTTCGCGCTGCGCGCGGCACCGCCGGACCGCAGCGAACCCTGGATGATCCGGAGGTCGTCGAGCAGCGCCTCGGGCGACGGGTAGGCGAGCCGGTCGTCCCCGGTGCGCGTCGCGGCGATCCGCTCGGCGACGACGAGCAGCACGCGCCGGTGCGGTTCGTGGGGTGCGCGGATCCCGATGAGCGAGACGATCTCGGGCGCGAGCCGCGACTGCCGCTCGGAGAGGTCGACGAGCGCCGCGTCGGGCGGCGTGTCGTCGGAGCTCTGGGTCAGGGTCCGGCCGATGCGGGACGCGGCCCGCTCGAGGCCGAGCAGGATGTGCTCGGCCTGGATCCCGACCGCCTGCTCGGTGATCTCGGCGGTGACGTACGGGTTGCCGTCGCGGTCGCCGCCGATCCACGAGCCGTACCGGACGAACGACGGAGCCTGCGCGGTGCCGACGCCCGCCCCGTCGCCGAGCAGCACGTCGTCGAGGAGCCGGTACACGCGCGGCACGACCTCGAACACCGTCTGGTCGAAGATGCTCATCGCCGTGCGGACCTCGTCGAGCGGCGTCGGCCGGGTCGTGCGCAGCGGCGTCGTGCGCCAGAGCGTGTCGATCTCCTCGAGCAGGCGGCGGTCGAGCTCGACGGTCGGCAGGGCGCCCTCGTGCGCGCCCTCGCGGCGGCTGAGCAGGTCGGACACGCGGCGGATCGACGAGGCGACCGCGCGACGGCGGGCCTCGGTCGGATGCGCCGTGAAGACGGGGTGGAACCGCAGGCCCTCGAGCCGGCGGCGCGCCTCGCGCTCGCCGACCTCGCCGGTCAGGCGTGCGACGGCACCCGCGAGCGAGTCGTCCTTCGGGTCGGGCTGCGCCGCGCGCTCGCGGAGCACGCGCACGCGGTGGTGCTCCTCGGCGAGGTTCGCGAGGTGGAAGTAGACCGTGAACGCGCGCGCGACCTGCTCGGCCCGCTCGACGTCGAACGACTCGACGAGCGCCTCGGCCTCGGCGAACGCCTCGGGGTCGTTCGACGCGTACGCCTCGATCGACAGGGCGCGCAGGCGCTCGACGTCGTGGAGGAGTTCGGGCCCGCCGGCCTCGGTCAGGACCCGGCCGAGCAGGCCGCCGAGCAGGCGGACCTCGGCGCGCAGGGGCTGGTCGACGCTTTCGCGGCTTCGATCACGGTCGGCGGGGGAAGGTGCAGCGGGACGCTCTGCGGTGGTGCTCACCCGGTCGAGGGTACCCGAGCGTCATGACGCGTGCGTTTCGCGCGGCGTCAGGTGACGATCCGCCCGACGCCGCGCAGGACCGTCCGGGCACCGCCGGATGCGCGCCCGCAAGCGACCCGGGCGTGCCGGTGCCGGCCGCACGAGCCCTGCGCGTGCTCGCCCGGCGCTCAGATCTCGACGCCGACGAGCACCGGCTCGGGCCGGAGCACGATGCCGAACTCGGCCTGCACGCGACTCACCACGAACCGCGCGAGCTGCGCGACCTCCTCGGCGGTCGCGCCGCCGCGGTTGGTGAGCGCGAGCGTGTGCTTCGACGACACCGCCGCGCGCGAGCCCGGGATCGCGAAGCCGCGCGAGATGCCGGCGTGCTCGATGAGCCACGCCGCCGACAGCTTCACGAGCGGCTCGCCCTGCGGTTCGGCGGGCGCGGCGTCGGATGCCTCGAGCGAGGCCTGGTGGGCGAGGAACGCGTCGAGCGGGGTCCCGGCCGCGAGCGCGTCGAGCGGGGTGACCTCCTCGACCGGTTCCGGGTCGAGATACCAGCGCGGGGCATCCGCCGGGAGCGTGCGCACGAACCGCTCGCCGACGATCGGGTTCGTGAAGAACGACCCCGCGCTGACCGAGTCCGGGTCGCCCGCATCGAGCACCATGCCCTTCGAGCCGCGCAGGCCGAGCACCGCGTCGCGCACGCGCGCGAGCGGCACGCGGTCGCCGAGCTGCACGCCGAGCGCGTTCGCGAGCTGGGCGTACGCGACGGACCCGCCGATCGCCTCGCCGAGGACGGCCCGCTCGGCGGCGGTGTCGTGCAGCTCGAGCTCGATCGACACGACGACGCCCGCGAGCCCGGCCTTCAGCACCGACGTGCGGTAGCCGAGCTCCAGGTCGGATGCCTCGATCCGCCGCGGCTGCGCGCCGTACTCGTCGAGGAACTCGATCGCGACGAGGCTCGCCGACAGCTCCTGCCCGTACGCGCCGATGTTCTGGACGGGCGCGGCGCCCACCGAGCCGGGGATGCCGCTCAACGCCTCGACGCCCGCGAACCCCTGCGCGACGGTCCACCCGACGAGGTCGTCCCAGTTCTCCCCCGCCTGGACGCGCACGCGTACGCGGTCGCCCTCGCCGCCCGGCAGCACCTCGATGCCGCGGTTCGCGACGAGCACGACGGTGCCGTCGAACCCCTCGTCGCTCGCGAGGAGGTTCGACCCGCCGCCGAGCACCATCCACGGCTCGCCCGACTCCCACGCCTCGCGCAGCAGGTCGACGAGGTCGCGCTGCGTGGTCGCGCGGACGAGACGACGGATCGGCCCTCCGACGCGGAGGGTCGTGAGCTCCCGGAATCCGGCGCCGTCGGTCATGTCAGCCGAGGTCGACGACGACCTGCGCCTTGCCGAGCACCGTCTCCTCGCCGACCTTCACGGTCAGGTCGATGCGGACGGTGCGGGCCTCGGCGTCGAGGGTGCCGACCTTGGCGATGACCGCGACCACCGCGCCGATCGCGGGGTCGACGACCACGGGCCGCGTGAACCGGGTCTGGTAGTCGCGGATCCGGCCGGGGTCGCCGATCCAGTCGACGACCGGCTGCACGGCGAAGCCCATCGTCAGCATGCCGTGCGCGAGCACGCCCGGCAGGCCCACCTGGTGGGCGACGTCGTCGCGGTAGTGGATCGGGTTGAAGTCGCCGGATGCCGCCGCGTAGCGCACGAGCGAATCGCGCGTGAGCGGGAAGGACTGCTCGGCGACGATGTCGCCCACGACGAGGGCGTCGAAATCGGGGTGGGTGAGGGTCAGCGGCATCAGTCGTCTCCTCGCACGACGAGGGTGGCGATCGCGGTCACGACGTGCTCGCCCGAGGCATCCTCGACCCGCGTCTCGGCGGTGATCATCGAGTGCGCGCCGAGCGTCTTGATGGCCGTCACCTCGAGGTGGGCGAAGAGCTCGTCGCCCGCGACGACCGGCCGCGTGGTCCGGAACCGCTGGTCGCCGTGGACCACGCGCGAGAAGTCGATGCCGCCGTCCGGCACGGCGAGCAGCTGCGCGAGCGTGCGCTCCTGCACGACCACGGCGAAGGTCGGCGGAGCGACGACATCGGCATACCCGGCCGCCCGTGCCGCCTCGACGTCGAGGTGGATCGGATTCGTCGCGAACACCGCGTTCGCGAACTCGCGGACCTTCTCACGACCGACGAGATAGGGCTCGAGGGGCGCGAAGACATGCCCGCGCAGCTCGGGATTGACTGGCATCCAACCAGTCTACGTCGCGACGGTCACCACTCCCGCGACCGTGACGAACGGTCGCCCTGGCGGTTCCCGCGACCCTGGCCGTCGTAGCGGGGCCGGTCGGAGCGGCGAGCGCCCTGGCCGTACCCGCGCCGGTCGTCGCCGCCCGAGCGGGCGCCGCGGCCGCCCGCGTCGGGGCGCAGTTCGATCGGCCGGCCCGAGATCTTCGTCGTCGACAGCCGGTCGAGCACGTCGTCCGCGAGGTCGGCGGGGAGCTCGACGATCGAGAAGTCCTGCCGGATGTCGATGTGCCCGAAGTCGTCGCGGCTGAGGCCGCCCTCGTTCGCGAGCGCACCGACGATCTGCCGCGGCTCGACGCGCTGCCGGCGGCCGACCTCGATGCGGTACGGCGCGAGGGCGCCGCCCGTGCGCCGGCGCTCGCGCCGGTCGCCCCGGTCGCCGCGCTCGTCGCCGTCGCGCCCGCGGCCGCGACGGTCGTCGCGGTCGAAGCGGTCGGACCGGTCCGGCCGGTCGCCGCGGTCCTCGAAGCGGCCGCGCTTCGGCTCGGCGTTCGGGTCGAGCAGCAGCGGCGAGTCACCCTGAGCGACGACCGCGAGTGCAGCGGCGACGTCGGCCTCGGGCACGTCGTGGTGGCGAACGTAGTGCGCGATGATGTCGCGGAACGCGTCGATGCGCGACGCCTGCGAGAGCGCCTCGGTGATGCGGTCGTCGAACCGCGCGAGGCGGGTCACGTTGACGTCCTCGGCGGTCGGCAGCTGCATCTGGATCATCGGCTGGCGGGTCGCCTTCTCGATGCGCGCCAGGAGGCCCCGCTCGCGCGGGGTGACGAAGCTGATCGCGTCGCCCGTGCGGCCCGCACGACCCGTGCGGCCGATGCGGTGCACGTACGGCTCGCTGTCGGTCGGGATGTCGAAGTTCACGACGTGGCTGATCCGGTCGACGTCGAGGCCGCGCGCCGCGACATCCGTCGCCACCAGGATGTCGAGCTTGCCGCTCTTCAGCTGGTTCACGGTGCGCTCGCGCTGCTGCTGGCTGAGGTCGCCGTTGATCGCGGCCGCCGAGTACCCGCGCGCGCGGAGCTTCTCGGCCACCTCCTCGGTGACGTTCTTCGTGCGGACGAACACGATCATGCCCTCGAAGTTCTCGACCTCGAGGATCCGGGTGAGGGCGTCGATCTTCTGCGCGAACGACACGACGAGGTAGCGCTGCGTGATGTTCGCCGAGGTCTGCGTCTTCGCCTTGACCGTGATCTCCTCGGGATCGGTCAGGTACTGCTGCGAGATCCGGCGGATCGCGGCCGGCATCGTCGCCGAGAACAGGGCGACCTGCTTGTCGTCGGGCGTGTCGGCGAGGATCGACTCGACGTCCTCCGCGAAGCCCATCTTCAGCATCTCGTCGGCCTCGTCGAGCACGAGGTACTTGAGCTCGGAGAGGTCGAGCGTGCCGCGGTCGAGGTGGTCCATGATGCGGCCCGGCGTGCCGACGACGATGTGCACGCCGCGGCGGAGCGCCGAGAGCTGCACGCCGTACGCCTGGCCGCCGTAGACGGGGAGGATGTGCACGTCCTTCAGGCGCGACGCGTACTTCTCGAACGCCTCGCAGACCTGGAGCGCGAGCTCGCGGGTCGGCGCGAGCACGAGCGCCTGCGGCGTCTTCTGCGACACGTCGAGGCGCTGCAGGATCGGCACCGCGAACGCGGCCGTCTTGCCGGTTCCGGTCTGCGCGAGGCCGACCACGTCACGGCCGCTGAGCAGCGTCGGGATGGTCGCCGCCTGGATCGGCGAGGGCGTCTCGTAGCCGACGTCGCGGAGGGCCTTGAGCACCGCCCCGTCGAGCCCGAGGTCGGCGAACGTGATCGCGGCGGGCTCTGCGGGAGCCTCGACCTCGACCTGGGAATCGACGGAAGTCACATCTCAGGGTACGCCCGACACCCCGGCAAAGGCTGGGAGCGCCGTCGCGGGCGGTTCGCCGGGGGTTCCGGGGCGCCCGGCGGGCTGGGTCGTCGGTGCCCTGGGGTGGTGGTGGTGCCGATCGTCCGAGCGCTGTGCCATCCGCTGGGGTGCACCGATGTCGCGCAAACCGACGCCGGCGGCCGGCGCTGCCGACGTCCTGCGCGACATCACGACCCGAAGTCGCGCGAACCGACGTCGCGGCGCGGCCCCGCCGACGTTCTGCGCGACATCACGACCCGACGTCGCACGAAACGATGGAGGGCGGGCGGGGCGGGCGGGGCTACAGCAGGCGTCGGGCGTTCGCCCAGGCGGTGAGCTCGTGCCGGCTCGAGAGCTGGAGCTTCCGGAGCACGGATGACACGTGCGTCTCGACCGTCTTCGTCGAGATGAACAGCGCCGACGCGACCTCCTTGTACGCGTAGCCGCGCGCGATCAGGCGCATGACCTCCTGCTCGCGCGCGCTCAGCCGGTCGAGCTCGTCATCGGCCGCGGCGGTCTCGCCTCCGGCTGCGCCGAACGCGTCGAGCACGAACCCCGCGAGCCGCGGCGAGAAGACCGCGTCGCCCGAGGCCACGGCGACGACGGCGCGACTCACCTCGGCGGCCGACGCGCCCTTGGTCAGGTAGCCGCGGGCACCCGCGCGGATGACCCCCACGACGTCCTCGGCGGAGTCGGAGACGCTGAGCGCGAGGAACCGCGTGCCCGGCACGCGTGGGCCGGCGAGGCCGAGCACCTCTGCGCCGCCGGAGACGGAGGCATCCGCGCCGCCCGGCAGGTGCACGTCGAGCAGCACGACGTCGGGGCGGGTCGCGACCACGATTTCGACCGCGGACGGGACGTCGGATGCCTCGCCGACGACCTCGATCGACCGGTCGAGGTCGGCTCGGAGGCCGGCGCGGAAGATCGAGTGGTCGTCGACGACGACGACGCGCAGCGGGGCGGGGTCGGTCATTCGGGGTCCTCGTGGGTCATGGTCTCGAGACGCGTCGCCTCCGGCGGCGCTCCTCGACCACCGGGGGAAGCCGCGTCCGGCGGCGCTCCTCGCCCACCGAGGGATGTCGCCTCCGGCGGCGCTCCTCGACCACCGAGGGATGTCGCCTCCGGCGGCGCTCCTCGACCACCGAGGAACGTCGCCTCCGGCGGCGCTCCTCGACCACCGAGGGACGGCGCGTCCGGGGGCCCTCCTCGACCACCGGGGGACGTCGCGTCCGGCGGCGCTCCTCGACCACCGGGGGATGTCGCGTCCGGCGGCGCTCCTCGACCACCGGGGGATGTCGCGTCCGGGGGCGCTCCTCGACCACCGGGGGATGTCGCGTCCGGCGGCGCTCCTCGACCACCGGGGGATGTCGCCTCCGGGGGCACGGTTCGACGGGCGTCCCGGAGCAGGAACGCGAGGTGCACCTCGGTGCCCTGCCCGCCGACGCCGGGACGGACCGTCGCGGACCCGCCGGCACGGCGCATCCGGCCCACGATCGACTCGCGCACGCCGAGCCGATCGGCCGGCACGCCGAGCGGGTCGAACCCGGGGCCGCGGTCGCGCACGTAGACGTCGACTCCGCGGTCCGACCCCTCGAGGTAGACCGACACCTCGCCGCCCGCGTGCCGCGCGGCGTTGAGCATGGCCTCGCGCGCGGCCGCGGCGAGCTCGCCGCTCGCGCGCTCGGACGACATGCCGACCGCGACGACCTCGATCCGCACGGGGTAGTCGAGCTCGAGTGCGGCCGCGAAGTCGCGCAGGTCCGTGGCCAGGTCGCTGTCGGCCGGGGCATCCGCGTCGTAGAGCCAGCTGCGCAGCTCCCGCTCCTGCGCGCGGGCGAGCCGCCCGGCCTCGCTCGACGCGCCCGCGCGGTTCTGGATGAGCGCGAGCGTCTGCAGCACCGAGTCGTGCAGGTGGGCGGCCATCTCGCTGCGCTGCTCGTCGCGGATGCGGCCGACGCGTTCGTCCACGAGGTCGCGCCAGACGGTGAGGAGTGCTGGCGCGAAGACGAGCGCGACGCCGAGCAGGCAGACCACCGCGAGGAGGAACCCGCCGACGCCCGCGCCGGGTGCGGCCGCCGAGACGAGCGCGATCACGACGAGCCCGCCGGATGCCGCGGCGCGGACCGCCTGCTCGGCGCGCGGGCCGCGGTCCGGGTCGGCACGGTCGACGAAGGTCGCCCAGCAGCCCGCGGCCGCGGCGAGCGCGACCGCCCCGAACGCGAGCGGGACGAGGGCGCCGAGCGCCGAGGCATCCGCTCGACCGACCGCGGTCGCGACCACCGCGACGAGCAGGACGCCCTCGGCGGCGACGAGGATCCACGCGACCGGGGCCCGGCGCGTGACGCGCGAGCGGCCGTCGGACCACGGCGCGAGCGCCCACAGCCATGCGTAGAACAGGATGCCGGCCCCACCGAGGAACGCCGTCACGACGAACGCCGTCCGCACGAGCGCGGGCGGCCAGCCGAGGTGGTCGGCGAGCCCGCCGGCGACCCCGGCGACCCAGCAGTCGCGGCGCCGGGTGAGGCGCGGCGAGGTCGCGGCGGTCGACATGCCCACCATCCAACCAGCCCGGATCCGCGCGCGACGGCGAATCAGGGACGGATCAGGGTGATGCCGGATGGTCCGCCGCGAGGCAACCGCGCCAGCATCGGAGCATGGCCCCGACTCCGACCGATCCCGAGACCGCATCCGGCCCCGATTCCGAGCGCGGTACCGACTCCGCCGCGGACACCCGCTCCGCGCCGGGCACGGACTCCGCTGCCGCTGCCGATCCCGCCGCGTCGTCCGCCGCCGCGGGCGATGCGGCGACCGATGCGGAGGCCCCCGCGCCGCCGGTCGCGCCGGTCCCGCCCGAGCCCCCGCTGCCGCCGGACTTCCCGGTCGGCCCGGACCAGCCCGGTGCCGCCGGAGCCGGGGACGGGGCATCCGCGTCGACGCCGGCCGCCGACGCCGGGTTCTTCGGGTGGCTGCGTTCGCTCGGCGTGCCGCGCACGCCCGGCTGGATCGGCGGCGTCGCCGCGGGCATCGCGAACCGCCTCGGGATCGACCCGCTCATCGTGCGCGGCGTGCTCGTCGTCTTCGCGCTGTTCGGCGCGCCCGCGTTCCTCGCGTACGGCGCCGCGTGGCTGCTGCTGCCGAACGCGTCCGGGCGGATCCACCTCGAGCAACTGCTCCGCGGCGTCTGGGACTCGGCGCTCATCGGGATCGCGATCTTCCTGCTGGTCGGACTGTTCCCGCCCGCGTTCGGCGTCCCGGCGGTCTTCGGCGGCGCCTGGGCGTGGATGTGGGGCGGTGACGCCTGGGCGAATGCGCCGTGGTTCAGCCCGTTCGGCATCAACCTCGGCCCGGTCGTCTGGACGCTCCTGCTGCTCGCGGGGATCGCGGCGCTCGTGGTCTGGCTCGTGCGGCGCTCGCGCGCGCAGGGCGGGGCCGGGGTGGCCGCCGGGGGCGCTGGCGCATCCGCGGGCGGATCCGCCGCGGCGTACACACCGTACGCACCGGCGGGCCGGTCGGTCGGACCGACCGGATCGTCGGCAGGATCGTCCGGTGCCGTCGCCCCCGCCGTCGCGATCTCGGTCGCGGGGCTCGCGCGCGGGGCATCCTCGGCTCCGACCGTCGCCGACGGCGCCGCCGCACCGCCCGCCCCGCCGCGCCCGGAGGCCGGCTCGAGCGCCGCGGACTACGAGGCGTGGAAGCTGCGCTACGACGAGTGGCGCGCCGCGCACGCCGAGTGGCGGCGCGCGCAGTCGGACGCCGGCCGGCAGGCCCGCGCCGAGATCGCCGAGCAGAACCGCGCGCGATCGGCCGCGTACGCCGCCGAGGCCGAGGCGGCGCGCCGCCTGCGTCGGGCCACGCGACCGCGCGCGAGCTTCGCCTACGTCGTCGCGACCCTCGGCGGCGCGATCGTGGTCGGCTCGCTCACGGGCATCGCGGCGTTCTCCTCGCCCGCGACCGCCGACTGGGCCGGCACGATCGCGCTCGCCGCCGCCGCGCTCGTCTCGGCGCTGTCGATGGTGCTCGCGGGGTCGCTGCGCCGGCGCAGCGGGTTCCTCGCGTTCACGACGATCGTGCTGCTCGTGCTCGCCACGATCGGCGCGGTCGTGCCGCGGCCGGGAACGCTCGTCGTGATCGGGTCGATCGACGGTCCGGTGCGCGAGGGGACGTTCGTCCAGGCGGTCGGGGACGTCGACGTCTCGGTCGACGGCGACGACCTCGCCGGCGGGCCCGCACCGCGCATGGAGATCGTGCAGGGCGCCGGCGAGGTCGACGTCCAGGTCCGCGACGACGCGCGACTCGAACTCCAGGTCGACTGCGGGTCGTGCTGGGTGGAGCTGGTCCGGATGCCCGCCGACGGCATCGCGGCGACCTACGACGGCGTGCAGCTCACGGCGCCGGGTTCCGGCTCGTGGGAGCGGGTCGTCGGCCAGGGCACGACGCCCGGCGAGACGGATGCCACGATCGCGATCCGCACGGGCGCGGGCAACATCCGCGTCGTCCTGTGGGACGAAGGATGACCCGTCCGAGGCATCCGTGACCCCGGCGTCCGGCGTCGCCGCCCGCCCGACCAGACTCGCAAGGAGACCGACATGACCGACCAGACCACCCCGATCGAGCCGACCGCCCCGACCGCCCCGACCGACCCGACCACCACCCCGACCGCGGCCGGTTCGACGACGTCGACCTCCGATCCGATCGGCGCCGGATGGCCCTCGGCCGACGCCCACGCGGGCGCGGCATCCGCAGTGGCGGCATCCGCAGTCGGGGCATCCGCCGCGCTGCGCGGCCCGCGCGTGCGCTGGGGCGCGATCGTGTGGGGACTCGCCTTCGCGGCGATCGCGGCCGTCGAGCTGTGGGTCCTCGTCGACCCGGCGCGGCGCGACGCGGCATCCGACTGGTGGCGCTCGCTCGAGCCGGGGATGTTCCTGCTCGTCGTGCTGCTCGCCATGGGTGCGCTGCTGCTCGTCGCCGGGCTCGCCGGCGTCCTGCGGCGGGCGTCCTCGCGCTGAGCGCACGCCGCCTTCCCCGCGCGCGCCGCCTGCCCCGCACGCGACGCGCACACACGCGCCCACACGCGCACACACGCAAGCTGCACGGACACGAATGGTCGCTCCCGATCGACGGGAGCGACCATTCGCGTCCGAGCGAGCGTCCGAGTTCGCGTCCGTGCGCGCCTCCGAGCGCGCGTCCGAGCGCGCGTCCGAGCGCTCGCTCGGCCTCAGCCGACGCGCGCGCCCGCCCGGTCGACGACGACGTCGCCGTCCACGACCGTGAGCAGCACGACGGTCTGCGCGAACGCGTCGGGGTCGGTCCTCAGCGGGTCGTCGGCGAACGCCGTGAGGTCCGCGCGCGCGCCGACCTCGAGCCGTCCACCGGTCTCGCCGACCGAGGCCCAGTACTCGCTCGTGTAGCCCTCGACCGCGTGCGCGGCCGAGATCGCCTGGGCCGGCTGGACCGGTGCGATCTCCGGACGCCCCGCGGGGCGCCGCAGCTGCGCGGCCGCGACGATGCCGCGCGGGTCGTACGGGGCGATCGGCCAGTCGGACCCGAGCGCGACGGTCGCGCCGCGCGCGCGGAGGTCGCCGATGCGCCACGCCCGGTTCGCCCGCTCGGTCCCGAGGCGCTGCGACCAGTTGTCGCTGTGGTCGGCCTTCGAGTAGTGCGTGCAGTGCGTCGGCTGCATGCTCGTGGCGGCGCCGGCCTCGATGATGCGGTCGAGCACCTCGTCGGGCAGGGTCTCGATGTGCTCGATCCGGTGCCGAGTGCCGTTGTCGGGCTGGGCGGCGATCGTCTCGGCGACGAACGCGATGCCCCGGTCGCCGATCGCGTGCGTCGTCGTCGGGATGCCGCGCTCGTGGAAGTACGCGACGGCCCGGGCGTACTCGTCGGGCTCGAGGTAGAGCGACGCCGTGCTCTCGCCCTTCGTGTCGGGCTCGAACAGCCACGCCGTGCCGTTGTCGACCGTGCCGTCGATCATGAGCTTGATGCCCCGGACCTCCCAGCGACGGCCCGCCCGGCCCTGCAGCGCGACGAGCCCGGCCAGGTCCTCCTCGGTGAACCCGGGCATGGCCCAGGGCGAGATCCGGAGCCGGATCGCGAGGTCGCCCCGGCGCTCGAGCTCCTCGAGCATCGGGATCGAGTCGGGGTCGGCGAGGTCGAGCATGTGCCCGGCGACGATCCCCGACTCGGCCATGCCGCGGAACAGCGCGCCGAGCTCGTCGACCCGCTCCTCGAAGGCCTGCTCGGGGAGGTGGTCCATGACGAGGAGCTCGGCCTGCATCTCGTGCAGCATGCCGGTGGGCCGGCCGGCCGCGTCGACGCCGACGAACGAGGCATCCGGGAACGTCTCGCGGCCGGTGACGCCGCCCAGCGCGAGCGCCGCGTCCGAGACGAGGGCCGCGTGCCCGTCGAAGAACACGACGAACGCCTTGCGGTCGTCGATGAGTCCGTCGAACAGCGAGTTGTCCCAGGGCCCGCCCTCGAAGACGGCGGGGTCCAGGCCCCAGCCCAGGATCCACTCGTCGTCGCGGCCGGCCGCGTACTCGGCGATGGCCGCGCGGGCCTCGTCCCGCCGGGTGATCCCGGACAGGTCGAGGCCGCGCGCCATCTTGAGCCCGATGACGGGGTGGATGTGGGCGTCGATGAATCCCGACGCGAGCGTGCCCTCGCCGAGGTCGATCACCCGGGCGGCGCCGTCCGCCCAGGCGGCGGCGTCGTGACCGGAGCCGACGGCGACGATCACGCCGTCGCGCACCGCGACGAATCCGGGGGCGGCCGATGCGGGATCGGCGAGCACGTCGGGGGTGAGCACGCGGTCCGAGAGGACCACGAGGTCTGCCGGTCGCATCCGCATTCCTCCTAGAACTCGCTCGCGCCGCCGATGGCGGCGTAGACCTGCGGGCGGGTGCGCTTCCACACGACCGCGAGCACGAACCCGACCGTGAACGTGACGGGCGTGATCGCGAGGACGAAGAAGTTCACGACCGGGCCGCCGGCGGTCAGCATGTCGAGGCTCGTGCACAGGATGTAGAGGACGCCGACCTGGGCGAGTCCCGACACGACGGCTGCAGGCACCACGTACCACTTCCTGGCGATGCCCGGGTTCTTCAGGAAGAAGACGGCGACCGCGACGCACGTGAGCACCTGCAGCAGCAGGATGCCGAGCACGCCGGCGCTGTTCACCCAGAGCAGGAGCTGCATGTACGGGTCGAGGCCGCCGATCGCGAAGAACGCGACCACGACGACGGCGAGCACGGTCTGCACGATGCCCGAGACGTACGGCGAGCCGGACTTCGGGTGGGTGCGTCGGAGCGCGGCCGGCAGCACGCCGTCGCGGGCGAGGGAGAAGGTGTACCTGTTGATCGCGTTGTGGAAGGCGAGCTGCGAGGCGTAGACGCTCGTGAGGATGAGCAGGTACATCGCGAACTCGGCCCAGGCGCCGAGGTAGTGGCCCGCCTGCGCGAAGACGAGGCCGGCCGGGTTCTCGGCAGCCGCCGCGACGGCGTTCGTCTCGCCGAGCGAGATCACGATCGCCCACATGATGAAGCCGTAGAACCCGGCCAGGAACGCCACCGAGATGTACGTCGCGCGCGGGATGGTGCGGTTCGGGTCGCGCGCCTCCTCGCGGTAGAGCGCGGTGGACTCGAAGCCGAGGAACGCCGCGAAGCCGGCGCCGAGAATGGCGAACAGGCCCGGGTTGAAGAGCGCCTCGGGCGTGAAGCTGCCGAACGTGATGCCCTCGGCACCTCCCTGCACGAGCACGACGACGGCGAATGCGAGCAGGATGACCGTCTCGAGGCCGAGCAGCACGCCGAGCACCTTGGCGCCGACGTCGACGCCGCGGTAGGCGACGAAGAAGATGGCGAACACGCCGATCGCGGCGATGACCCACCACGGCACGTCGATGCCGAACTGCGTCAGCAGCATGTCGTGGCCCTGCGCGCCGAGCAGGCCGTACAGGCCGATCTCCATGGCGTTGTACGCCACCAGCGCGACGAGCGACGAGCCGAGCCCGACCGCCTTCCCGAGCGACTGCGTGATGTACGTGTAGAAGCCGCCGAGCGCCTTGACGTGCTTGGTCATCGCCATGAACGCGACGGCGAAGACGCCGAGGATGAGCCCTGCGACGACGTAGACGACGGGGGCCCCGATGCCGCCGATGAGGATCGCGATCGGCGCGACGCCGGCCATGACCGTCAGCGGCGCCGCCGCCGAGATGACCATGAAGACGATGCCGCCGGTGCCCAGGGCATTCGGTCGGAGTGAGTTGGGGGCCGGTGCTCCGGTCGCGGGTTCTGCGACCGCGGGGGCGGTGGTCTGTTCCATGATGCCTTGGCTCCTTCGTCGAGGCGTCGGGTGTCGAATCCGCCGGCTCGAGTGCGTCCATCGGGTGGGGGTGGGGTGACGCAAGGGTGTTCCGAGTTGGCCTCAGGTTCGACGGGTTCGTGAGGTGAATCGATTATGCATGAAGGGATCAGCGTGCACAATCGATTCACCACAACGGATTCCACACCAATTCGGGGCGATCGTTCCGGTCCGCCTCGCTCCTCGCCAGCGCCGCTCGCGAGCGGTCCCCCGCCGCCGGCGCCCGCCCGGCCTCAGCCGACGGCGACCGCGCGTGTCGACTCGCGCACCACCAGCCGGGTCGGCACCTCGACCGACGTGCCCGGCTCGATCGATCCGTCGAGCGCACCGGCGAGCAGGCGCATGCACTGCCGCCCGAACTCGCGCGGCTGCAGGTCGAGCGCGGTGATCGACGGCTGGACCACCGCGAGCGAGTCGCTGTCGACGTAGGCCGCGAGCAGCAGGTCCTCGCCCACGCGGAGTCCCGCGGCCGCGATCGCCTCCGCGACGACGAGCACCGTGCCCTCGACGCCGCCGATCACGGCGTCGACGCCGTCGAGGTCCTCGACGAGCGCCGCGACCTGCGTGCCGAGTTCGGCGAAGGTCATCCGGGTCGAGGTCTCGACGAGCCGCGGCTCCACGCCGCGTTCACGGCACCACGCCGCGTAGCCGTCCTGCGTCTGCCGGCCCCACGCCATCGCCCGGTCGGCGAGGATCGCGGCGGGCCGGCGGCTCCCCTGCTCCCAGAGGTGGTCGAGGATGGTCCGGATGCCGACGACGTGGTCCGAGTGCACGACGCCGAACGGCGCGGTCATCGCCGGCGGGGGCAGTTCGCCGCTCACGACCGGCGCGTCGCCGTCGAGCAGGCCCGCGACCACGGGGTCGTCGTCGGTCGGATCGATGACGATGAACCCGTCGAGATGTCGCGGGATGCCAGACCGGGGCGAGTACGCGGCCGGCATGAGCGTCACCAGGACGTCCTCGGCCTGTGCCCGCTCGACCGCGCCGAACGCGACATCCATGTAGTACCGGAAGCTCAGCGTGTGGTCCGGCACGTACAGCCCGACCGTCCCCGAGCGCGACGTGCGGAGGCTCCGCGCCGTCGCGTTCGCGACGTAGTCGAGCTCGGCCGCCGCGGCGCGGATGCGCGCGCGCGTCGCCGCCGACATGCGGCCGCGGTCGCGCAGCCCGAGGGACGCCGTCGCCCGCGACACGCCCGCGAGCTCGGCGACATCCTGCAGCGTCGCTGCCCGGCCGGCCATGCGGCAAGTCTAGGCAGCCGACGCTACGCGTCGGCCTCCGCGACGCCCCGCTCGAGGTGCTCCTGCCGGAAGAACGACGGCCGGCGGATGCGCTGCCAGACCATGATCACCACGCCGACGCCGAGGATCACGACACCGAGGATGAACACGAGGCCCACGCCGCCGATGTTCGAGCCCGATCCGTAGTCCGGGTCCATGCTGTCGACGAGGGTGGTCACGAACAGGACCGCGAGGATGACCCCGCCGACGAGCGGCGCGAACAGTCGGAAGAACGCGTTGCGGAAGCTGCGGAACCAGGTCTTCCGGAAGTACCAGACCGCCGCGAACGCCGTCAGGCCGTAGTAGAAGCAGATCATCATGCCGAGGGTCGTGATGGTGTCCCACAGCACGTCCTCGCTCACGAACCGCATGACCGCGTAGAACACCGCCGCGACGATCGCCGACACCACGGTCGCGTAGCCGGGCGTGAAGAACCGCGGGCTCACGCGCGCGAACTGCTCGGGCAGCGCGCCGTAGTGGCCCATCGCCAGCAGGGTGCGCGCCGGCGACACGAACGTCGACTGCAGCGATGCCGCCGAGCTCGAGAGCACCGCGAGCGACATCAGGATCGCGAGCGGGCCGAGGATCGGGCCCGCGAGGTAGAAGAACGCGTTCTCCTGGATGTCGGGGTTGCCGAGGCCGACGCCCTCGGTCCCGATACCCGCGAACGCGAGCGCGCCCATCGCGACGAACAGGTAGATCGCGACGACGATCGTGACCGTCATGGTCGCCGCGCGACCCGGGGTCGTGTGCGAACCCTTCGTCTCCTCGTTCATCGTGAGCGTGACGTCCCAGCCCCAGAACACGAAGAGCGAGACCGACAGGCCCGCGACGACCGCGGTGAACGAGCCGACCTCGAACGGGTTGAACCAGCTGAGCTCGACCTGGGTCGGGTCGAACGCGGTGCCGTTCGCGACGTGCCAGAACGCGGCGACGCCGAAGCCGATCATCACGAGCAGCTGGAACCCGACGAGCCAGTACTGCACCCGCTGGGTCGTCTGCATGTCGCGGTAGGAGATGAGCGTCGCGAGGAAGATGAAGACCAGGCACGTCGCGACGTTCACGAGCGGGTTGCCGACGAGCTCGGCGATGTCCGGGTTGTTGAACGCCTGCGCGAGCGCGAGGTAGAAGAACTCGACCGCGATGCCCGCGAGGTTCGACAGGACCACCACCGTCGCGGCGATGAGCCCCCAGCCGGCCATCCACCCGACCCACGGGCCGAATGCGCGCGTCGCCCACGTGAAGGAGGTGCCCGAGTCGGGCATCGCGCTGTTGAGCTCGCGGTAGCCGAAGGCGACGAGCAGCATCGGGATGAACCCGAGCAGGAAGATCGCCGGCAGCTGGAGGCCGACCTCGGCGACCGTCGGGCCGAGCGAGCCCGTCAGCGTGTACGCGGGTGCGATGCACGAGATGCCGATGACGATCGCGCCGATGAGGCCGACCGAGCCGGCCGAGAGGCCCTTCTTGGAGAGGCCGAGGTCGCTGCCGTCGATCGCGGCGCTCGCGTCGGTGAGCGGCGCGTGCGGTTCGGAGTGGTGCGGCCGCTCGGGCGTGGTCTGGGAGTGGTCGTGCTGCGTCATCACAGGGTCTTTCGTGCGTCACTGGGCACCACGATGAGCGGCACCGGGAGTTCGCGGAGCATCTTCGACGCCGTCGAACCCAGGAAGAGGCGGGCCGGCGAGGCCAGCCGGCTCGAGCCGACGAGGACGACCTCGCCCTCGTGCCACTCGAGCGCGCGCACCGATTCCTCGATGCTGTCGCCTGTCGCGACCGTCGCGGTCGCCTCGACGCCGTCGGGCAGCGCCGCGCGCGCGTCGTCGAGCACCTGCTGGGCGCCGACGACGCTCGTGAGCTCGAGCAGCCGGGTGTCGACGCCCGCGGGCAGGTCGACCGGCACGAGCGAGAGGAGCCGGAGCGGCGCCCGCGTGTCGCCGGCGAGGGCGACGGATGCCTCGAGCACGGGTCCGGGGCGGCTGCCGACGGCGGCCGTCACCCGCGTGACGCCCTGCGCGATCGGGACCTCGCGGCTCCCGACCGGCGCGACCGTGACGGGCACGTCCGAGGAGTGCAGCAGCTCGTTCGCGACGGAGCCGACGCGCGTGCGCCCGAACAGGCCGCCACGGGATGCGCCGACGACGATGAGCGATGCGCCGAACTCGTGCGCCGCGTCGAGCAGGCCCGTCGCGAACCCCTCGGCGTACCGGATGTGCAGCGACTGCGGCACCGCACGGCCGATCGAGGCGGACGCCTGCGCCAGCCACTGCTGCGACTGCTCCTTGACGAGTCGCTCGTAGGCGGGGTCGCGGGGCACGACGCCGCCGCGCGCCTCGATGGGCAGGACCATGACGACCTCGAGGAGCGCCTCGGTGGCCGCCGCGATGCGGGCGCCGAGCGCGAGCGCGTCGGCCCCGGCGTCGTCGGCCGTGTACCCGACGAGGATGTGCCGGTCGCTCACGACGTCGCCGCCAGGATGCGGTCGGCCGCGTCACGGCCCATGCGGATCGCGCCGTCGACGTGCTGGTAGCCCTTGCCTGCGAGGTCGCTCGACGCGAACGAGATCGGTCCGACGGGCGTGCGGAGGTCCGCGCCGTACCGCGCGAGCCCGCCCATGTCGAAGCTCGCCGCGTACGCGCCGCGGGTCCACTCCTCGCTGCCCCAGTCGCTCTCGTAGTAGACGACGGGGTGCAGGGCCTCTTCGCCGTAGTAGTGCGACATCGACTCGAGGATGCGAGCCTTGCGCTCCTCGGCCGACAGGCGGAACACCTCGTCGGCCGCCTCGTCCGAGACGAACCCGACGAGCGTGCCGCGCGGGTCGCCGTGGTACGAGTTGTCGTACGCCTCGTGGCAGAGCTCGTACGGGCTGAACGCGGTACCGCTCAGGCCCTGCTCGCGCCAGAACGGCGTCTCGTAGACGGCGTGCACCTTGATCACGAAGCCCATCGACAGGTGCTGGTGCAGTTGGTGCTGGCGGCGCGGGAGCGGCGGCTCGTACGAGATCCGGCTGAACAGGATCGGCGGCACCGCGAGGATCGCGTGCCGGGCGTGCACCTCGAGGGTGTCGGTCACGGCCGTCACGCCGTGCTCGGGGGCGTCGGGGTTCCAGCGGATGGTCCGCACCGGGTGTCCGAGCCGCACGGCGCCGTCGAGGCGTTCGGCGAGCAGGATCGGCACCTGCTGGAGGCCGCCGACGACGCGCTTGTCGAGGATGAAGTCGGCGTCGACGAGGTTCGAGAACGAGCCCGCGGATGCCGCCATGAGCAGCGCCTGCAGCGCGCTGAACGCGTGCGCCGGCTTGGTGAGCATGGCGCCCGCGATGAACATGCCGATGTTGAGCCGGGCCTCCTCGTCCTCCGTCTGCGTGCCGAGCCACTCGGCGAACGACACCTCGTCGAGCGCCTTCGCGTCGGGGTGCGCCCACGGACGGTCGGGGTCGATCTCGGCGACGAGCGCGTCGAGCTTGTCGATCAGGCCCAGGATCTCGTCCTCGGTGCGCGCGGGCACCGGGAAGATCTCGCCCTCGAACCGGCGCTTCTCGCCGCGCTGGTCGATGTAGACGTTCTTGCCCTCGCGGTAGCGCGAGTACGTCGCGAGCCCGAGCTCCTCGATCGTCTCGATGAGCGCGTCCTGGTCCGGCGAGACCCACTGCCCGCCGATCTCGAGGGTCGCGCCGTCGACGTCGTCGGTCCAGAGCCGGCCGCCGACGCGGTCGCGGGCCTCGAGCACGATCACGCCGAGCCCCGCGGCGCGCAGGCGCGTCGCGGCTGTGAGGCCGGTCGCGCCCGCGCCGACGATGACGACGTCGGTGTCGATGCGTTCCATGCGGATGATTCCCGTCATTCCTCGGCCGCGCGAGCGCGCGACCGGCTGCCGGTCAGAGCGGCAGCAGCGTGTACTTGGTGTCGAGGTACTCGTGGATGCCCTCGGGGCCGCCCTCGCGACCGATGCCCGACTGCTTGATGCCGCCGAAGGGGGCTGCCGCGTTCGACAGGACGCCGACGTTGAGGCCCATCATCCCCGACTCGAGTCGGTCGATCATGCGGTGCCCGCGGGCGAGGTCCTCGGTGAACACGTACGACACGAGGCCGAACTCGGTGTCGTTCGCGATCCGCACGGCGTCGTCCTCGTCGGTGAACGTCGTGATCGCGAGCACGGGCCCGAAGATCTCCTGGCGGAGGATCTCGCTGCCCGGTACGACCCCGGTGACGACCGTCGGCTGGTAGAACGTGCCCTCGCCCTCGACGCGGGACCCGCCGACGCGGACGGATGCCCCGCGCGCGACCGCGTCCGCGACGAGCTCCTCGGCCTTGGCGATCGCGTTGGCGTCGATCAGCGGACCGATCTGCACGCCCTCCTCGGTGCCGCGGCCGACCTTCATGGCGCGCACGCGCTCGGCGACGCGGCGCGCGAACTCCTCGGCCACGGCCTCGTGCACGATGAACCGGTTGGCCGCGGTGCACGCCTGCCCGATGTTGCGGAACTTCGCGATCATCGCGCCGTCGACCGCCTTGTCGAGGTCGGCGTCCTCGAACACGACGAACGGGGCGTTGCCGCCCAGCTCCATCGAGACGCGGAGCACCTGGTCGGCGGCCTGCGCGATGAGCTTCCGGCCGACCTCGGTCGACCCGGTGAAGCTGAGCTTGCGCAGGCGCGGGTCGGCGATGATCGGCGCCGACACGGTCGACGAGCTCGAGGTCGTGATGACGTTCACGACGCCCTTGGGCAGGCCGACCTCCTCGAGGAGCTGCACGAACGCGATCGTCGTGAGCGGCGTGAGCTCGGCGGGCTTGATCACGACGGTGCATCCTGCGGCGAGCGCGGGCGCGATCTTGCGCGTCGCCATCGCGAGCGGGAAGTTCCACGGCGTGATGAAGAACGACGGCCCGACCGGGCGCTGCGAGACGATCATGCGCCCGGTGCCCTCGGGGTTGGTCCCGTAGCGGCCCGTGATGCGCACGGCCTCCTCGCTGAACCAGCGGAGGAACTCGCCGCCGTAGCCGACCTCGCCGCGCGCCTCGGCGAGCGGCTTGCCCATCTCGACCGTCATGAGGAGCGCGAACTCCTCCCGGCGGGCGATGAGCGCGTCGAACGCACGGCGCAGCAGCTCGCCGCGCTCGCGGGGCGGCGTCGCCGCCCACGAGGCCTGCGCCGCGACCGCGGCGTCGAGGGCGCGGACGCCGTCGGCCGGCGAGGCATCCGCGATCTCCTTGATCACGCGGTTCGTGGAGGGATCGCGCACGACGAGCGTGCGCCCGCCCTCGGCCTCGACCCACTCGCCGCCGATGAAGAGGCCGGTGGCGACCCGGTCGAGGACGTCGGATTCCTGCGTTGCGATGGTCATGCTGTTCCGTTTCGGTGGAAGCGATGGGTTCGATCGGTGGGGCGGATCAGGGATACAGCCCGCGGAGCCGGTGCGCCTCGGCGACGCGCTCGACGGCGAGCGCGGTGGCGGCGGTCCGAAGCGACAGCCCCCGTGCCTCGGCGTAGCCGAGCACGTGCGACCACGCGTTCAGCATCCGCTCCTCCAGTCTGGACTCGACCTCGTCGGCCCGCCACCAGTACGCCTGGTTCGCCTGCACCCACTCGAAGTAGGACACGATGACGCCGCCGGCGTTCGCGAGGATGTCGGGGACGACGAGCACGCCGCGCTCGGCGAGGATGCGGTCGCCGTCGGCCGTGGTGGGGCCGTTCGCGCCCTCGACGACGACGCGGGCCCGCACGGCCTCGGCGGTGCCGGCGTGGAGCACGCCCTCGACCGCCGCGGGGACGAGCAGGTCGACGTCGAGCCCGAGCAGCGCCTGGCCGTCGATCGGGTCGGCGCCGGGGAATCCGACGACCGTCCCGGTCTCGCGCACGTGCGCCGAGAGCGCCTCGAGGTCGAGGCCGCCCGCGCGGTGCACGGCGCCGTAGAGGTCGCTGACGGCCTCGACCGCGACGCCCGCCTCGGCGAGGAAGCGCGCGGCGTCGGCGCCCACCTTGCCGAACCCCTGGACGGCGGCGGTGGACCGCTCTGGCCGGAGCCCGACGTGCGCGAGCGCGGCGAGCGCGACGTGGGTGACGCCGCGGCTCGTCGCGGACGCGCGGCCGAGCGAGCCGCCGAGTGCGATCGGCTTGCCCGTGACGATGCCGGGGACCGTGTAGCCGGAGTTCACCGAGTAGGTGTCCATCATCCAGGCCATGGTCTGCTCGTCGGTGCCGATGTCGGGGGCGGGGATGTCCCGCTCCGGCCCGATGATCGGCAGGATCTCGCTCGTGTACCGGCGGGTGAGCCGTTCGAGCTCCGCCGTGCTGTGCGCACGGGGGTCGATCGCGACGCCGCCCTTCGCGCCGCCGTACGGCACGTCGAGCAGGGCGCACTTCCAGGTCATCCACATCGCGAGCGCGCGCACCTCGTCGAGGGAGACGTTCGGGGAGTACCGGAGACCGCCCTTGGCGGGGCCCCGCGAGAAGTTGTGCTGCACGCGGTGGCCGGTGAACAGGCGGGTCTCGCCCGAGTCGAGCCGCAGCGGCACGGCGACCGTGAGCTCGCGACGCGGGGTCGCGAGCATGCGGTGCAGGCCGTCGGGGAGCCCGAGGATGCCCGCGGCCTCGGCCAGCTGGGTGCGGGCGTCGGCGAGCGGGTCGGCCGTGTGCGGGTGCGCGCCGCTCGGGTGCGCGTGGGATGCCGCGTCGAGGCGGCCCGCGGCGACGACGCTGTCTGCCACGATGCTCATGCCCGGCGGAGTCCTTCCCGGAGGACCTCGAGCCCCTCGACGAGGAGCGCGTCGGAGATCGTGAGGGGCGGCAGGCACCGGATGACGTTGCCGTACGTCCCGCACGTGAGCACGAGCACGCCTTCGGCGTGGGCGTACGCGGCGAGGCGGTTCGCGAGTGCCGCGTCGGGCGCGCCTGTCGCGGGGTCGACGAGCTCGATCGCGACCATGGCGCCGCGGCCGCGGACGTCGCCGATGCGCGGGTCCGCGGTGCGCAGGGCGTTGAGGCGGCCGATGAGGATCGTGCCGATCTCCTTCGCGCGCTCGATGAGGCCGTCCTGTTCGTACGACTCGATCGCGGCGAGCGCGGCGACGCACGCGAGCGGGTTGCCCGCGTAGGTGCCGCCGAGGCCGCCGGCCATCGCGGAGTCCATGATCTCGGCGCGGCCGGTGACGGCCGACAGCGGCAGGCCGCCCGCGATGCCCTTGGCGGTGACGATCACGTCGGGCACGATGCCCTCGTGCTCGCTCGCGAACCAGGCGCCCGTGCGGCCGAAGCCGGTCTGCACCTCGTCGGCGATGAACACGACGTCGTTCGCGCGCGCCCACTCGAGCAGCGCGGGCAGGAAGCCCGGCGCGGGGACGATGAAGCCGCCCTCGCCCTGGATGGGCTCGATGATGATCGCGGCGAGGTTCTCGGCGCCGACCTGCTTCTCGATCTGGCTGATCGCCCGGTCCGCGGCCTCGCGGCCGGACAGCCCGCCGTCGCGGAGCGGGTAGCTGAGCGACGCGCGGTACACCTCGGGCGCGAACGGGCCGAAGCCGCTCTTGTAGGGGATGTTCTTCGCCGTGAGGCCCATGGTGAGGTTGGTGCGCCCGTGGTACGCGTGATCGAACGCGACGACGGCCTGGCGCTTCGTGAAGTGCCGCGCGATCTTGACGGCGTTCTCGACGGCCTCGGCGCCGGAGTTGAACAGTGCCGAGCGCTTGGGGTGGTCGCCGGGCGTGAGCGCGTTGAGCTGCTCGGCCACGGCGACGTACGACTCGTACGGCGCGACCGTGAAGCACGTGTGCGTGAAGGCGTTGAGCTGCGCGGTGACGGCCTCGACGACGCGCGGGTTCGAGTTGCCGACGCCGGTGACCGCGATCCCGCTGCCGAGGTCGATGATCGAGTTGCCGTCGGCGTCGACGATGACGCCTCCGCCCGCTGCGACGACCGAGACCGGGATGGTGGTGCCGACGCCCTTGGCGACGGCTTCCGCCTTGCGGGCCAGGAGCTCCTGCGAGCGCGGGCCGGGGATGGCGGTGACGAGGCGGCGCTCCTGCGGCAGCGCCGGGCCGCCGGCGGTGCCGGTGGCGGGCAGATCGACGATGGTCATGAGAGCCGATGGTAGGCAGCGTCCGATGGATGCCTCGCCGCCGCGTCGTACACTCGAATGGTTCGGATTCGCCATCGTGTACAGGTCGGAGGGCTCGTGATCCCCACCGTGCGGAGCCTGCTCGATCGCCGCGAGCTCGCACTCGGCCTCCTCGCGGCCGGTGCCGACGGCGCCCTCGGCGCGTCCGTCCGCTGGGTGCACAGCTCGGACCTGCCCGACCCCACGCCGTTCCTCGACCGCGACTGCGTGCTCCTGACGACCGGGACGCAGTTCGGCGACGACGCCGATCCCGCCTTCGCGGCTGCGTACGTGGCGCGCCTCCGGGCGACGGGCGTGGTCGCGCTCGGGTTCGGCACCGA
Organism: Agromyces sp. MMS24-JH15; assembly: GCF_043518605.1. GTDB lineage: Bacteria > Actinomycetota > Actinomycetes > Actinomycetales > Microbacteriaceae > Agromyces. Next base: position 1,583,739 of record NZ_CP171358.1, on the reverse strand, counting down.
GGTGATCCGGGAGGGCACGCCCGAGTCGCTCGTCGCCGCGTGCGCCGCGCAGGGCCTCCCGATCTTCGAGGTGCCGTACCGCATCCCGTTCATCGCGGTCGCCCGGGCGGTCGCCGACGCGGTGACCGCCGACGCGTACGCGCGACAGGAATGGGCATTGGATGCCACGCGCGCGATCACGCGCGCAGCGCTGCGTCCCGACGGGCTCACCGCGACCATCGCCGAGCTCTCGCGCCGGCTCGGCGCCTGGGTGGGACTCGTCGACGCGACCGGCGCCGTCGACCGCGAGTTCCCCGACGGCGGGCTCGACGACGAATCGCTCGCCGTGGTCCTCGCCGAGGCCCGGGCGATGCTGCGGCGCGGACGCCGCGCGAGCCGCACGATCGAGGTCGGCGCGAACGGCGGTGCGGCGGGCGGCGCGGGCGACGCGACGGGCGGCGGCGCGCCCGGCGGCGCCGCCGCCGACGGCGGCCGGCCCGAGTCGGCGACCCTGCAGACCCTGGGGTCGGGGGGTGCGCTCCGCGGCGTGCTCGTGATCGGGGACTCGGCCGAGCTCGACCAGGCCGGCCGCGAGGTCGTCACGATCGTGATCGCGCTCGCCGGGCTCGCGCTCGAGCAGAACCGGTCCCTCGACCGTGCGCGCGGGCACGTGCGGTCAGCCCTCGTGCGGAGCATCCTCGCCGGCGACACCGCGCTCGCGGCGCAGGTCGCCGCCGAGATGTGGGGCCCGCTTCCCGGAGCGCCGCTCCGGGTCCTGGTCGCCGACGGCCCGGCCGAGCACGCCGACCGGCTCTCGGAGGTGCTCGAGCTCCGCGCCGACGAGCGCGGCGGGCGGCTGTTCTTCGGGCTCCGCGAGGAGACGGTCGTGCTCGTCGTCGAGGACGCCGACGTCGCGTCGATCGCCGAGGAGCTCGCGGACGAGTTCGACGTCCCCGTCGGCGTGAGCGACCCCGCGACGCTCGAGACGGCCGCCGTCGCCCACGACCAGGCGCTGCGCGCGCTCGAGCGCGCGCGCGAGGGCGGCCGGGTCATCCGCTTCGAGGAGGTGAGCCGGCAGGGCGTGCTCGCGTTCCTGGCGCGCACCGACGCCCGCGCGGTGGCCGCCGCGACGCTCGCGCCCCTGACCGAGCACGACGCGGTGCACGGGAGCGAGCTCGTGCCGACCGTCCGCGCCTGGCTCGAACACGGCGGCGGGTTCGATCGGGCCGCCCAGCACCTCGGCGTGCACCGGCACACCGTGCGCGCGCGCATCGCGACGGCCGAACGCCTGCTCGGCCGCGACCTGTCGGAGTTCCACGCCAAGGCCGACCTGTGGGCGGCCCTCCTCGCCGTCGACTGAGGTTTCCTCGCGTCCGCGCCGGGCCCGTCGTAGGCTGGAGACCCGTCCGAAGGAGGATGCGATGCACGCGGTCACGGGCGACCGACTGGTCATCCACAGCAAGCAGGTCGGGCAGGCCGACCGCCACGGCCAGGTCCTCGAGGTGCGCGGCAGCGACGGCGGACCGCCGTACCTCGTCCGGTTCGACGACGGGCACGAGGCACTGCTCTACCCGGGCGCCGACTGCGTCCTGGAGCACGCCTCCGAGGAGAACGCCACGCCCTAGCGCGCGGGCGCCGCCCGGGGTCGGCGCGAGGCATCCTCTGGCGCGCCACGCGCGACTCGCCGTAGGGTCGGCGCATGGTCGGCCTCGAAGTCGCCGTCATCCTCGGGTTCGCGGTGCTCGCGGGCGGGCTCGCGCGCCGGTACCTCGGCATCCCCGCCCCGTGGGCGTGGCTCGCCATCGGCGCCGCCCTCGGGTTCGTCCCCGCACTGCACCACGTGAGCCTCCCGCCCGAGGTCGTGCTCTACCTCTTCCTTCCGGCGCTGCTCTACTGGGAGGCGCTCAACACCTCGCTCCAGCTGTTCCGCTACGACCTCCGGGTCATCCTGCTGCTCAGCATCGGCCTCGTCTTCGCGACCGCCGCGGCCGTCACCGGCATCGGCGCGCTGATCGGCCTCGCCGTGCCCGTCGCGCTCGTGCTCGGCGCGGTGCTCTCGCCGACCGACGCGACCGCCGTGACGGCGATGGCCCCGCCGCTGCCGCGGCGCATCGACACGATGCTCCGCGGCGAGAGCCTGGTCAACGACGCGAGCGCGCTCGCGCTCTACTCCGTCGCGGTCGCGGCCGTGGTCGCCGGCCACGAGCCCGCGGTCGGCGAGATCGCACTGCGCTTCGGTCTCGCGGTCGTCGTGGGCATCGCGGTCGGCCTCGCGGTCGGTTACGTGCTCTACCTGCTGCGCCGGATCGCCCAGCAGCCGTCGCTCGCCGGCACCATCTCCGTGGTCAGCCCGTTCGCCCTGTACCTGCCCGCCGAACTGCTGCACGGGTCGGGCGTGGTCGCCGTCGTGACCGGCGGCCTGCTGCTCGGACGGCTGATGCCGCGCACGGTCTCGGCGGAGGCGCGCACGCGCGGATTCGACTTCTGGCGCGTCGCGACGTACGTCATCAACGGCGCGCTGTTCGTGCTCATCGGCCTCCAGGCGCGCCCGGTCGCCGAAGCCCTCGCGGGGCCCGAATGGTCCCGCCTCCTGCTGCTCGGGCTCTGCTGCGCGGTCGCGATCTTCGTCGTCCGGCTCGGCTGGGTCGCGCTCATGGCGCCCGTCATCCGGCTCGTCGACCGGCGGCCGTCGCAGCGGGCGCGACGCCTGCCGTTCCGCGCTCGCGCGGTGCTCGTGTGGGGTGGCTTCCGCGGCGCCGTCTCGCTCGCGGCGGCGCTCGCACTGCCGCTCACGACCGCGTCCGGCGAGGACTTCCCGGGGCGCGAGGTCGTCATCGCCGCGACCTTCGTCGTGATCGTCGTGCTCCTCGTCGGGCAGGGCGCGACCATGCCCCTGATCGTGCGCGGGGCCCGCCTGCCCGAGGAGCACGACGACGTCGACGAACGCCGCATCGCGGAGGCCGCCGCAGCCGAAGCCGCGCTCGACGCGCTCGACGCGGACGCGGCGGAGGCCGGCGCCTCGGCGTCGGCGGTCGCCGAGGTCCGGCTCCTGCTCGAACAGGAGGCGAGCCACGCGCGTCGCACGGCCGAGTCGGGCGAGGATGCCACGGCCGACGAGGTCCGGCACCTCCTGCTCCGCTCCGTCGAACGCAAGCGCGAGGCGGTCACGCGGCTGCGACGCGAACGACGCATCGACGACGGCGTGTTCCTCGACGTGCAGCGCGTGATCGACCACGAGGAGCTCCGCCTCCGTCGCTCGCTCGAGGAATGACCGCGGCACGCGACCGTGACGGGGGCGCTCGGGCGCCACCCGAGGGGGGTTCCGCCGGTACCCGTTCCGACTGGGACTCCCCCGACCTGCCCGACCGGCGTTGCATGGAATCACCCCGGGGCATCCGCCCCGCCGCGATCCACCCCGAGAGGACCCCGTGAAGGCCACCCTCATGTACGGCGCCGGCGACGTCCGCGTCGAGACCGTTCCGGACCCCCGCATCCAGGCGCCGACCGACGCGATCGTGCGCGCCGTGCGCGCCTGCATCTGCGGCAGCGACCTGCACCCCTACCATTCGATGCCGCACGGCGCCGACGGGCGTCCGATGGGCCACGAGCTCATCGGCGTCGTGGAGGAGGTCGGGGCGGCCGTCACGACCGTGCGGCCCGGCGACTTCGTCGTCGCGCCGTTCGCCTTCCAGGACAACACGTGCGCGTTCTGCCGCGAGGGAGTCCAGACCTCGTGCGTGCACGGCGGATGGTACGGATCGGTCGAGACCGGAGGCCTGCAGGCCGAGCTCGCACGCATCCCGCAGGCCGACGGGAGCCTGGTCGTCGTGCCCGGCGTCGACCCCGCGACCGCCGACGACCGCCTGCTCGCGTCGCTGCTCGCGCTGTCCGACGTCTACCTCACCGGCTGGCACGCGGCCTTCATGGGACGGGTCGAGCCCGGGAAGACCGTCACCGTGGTCGGCGACGGCGCGGTCGGACTCTCGTCCGTGCTCGCCTCCCGGCAGCTCGGCGCGGAGCGGATCATCCTCATGGGCCGCCACCGGAGCCGCACCGACCTCGGCGTCGAGTGGGGCGCGACCGACGTCGTCGCCGAGCGCGGCGCCGACGGCGTCGCCCGGGTCCTGGACCTCACGGACGGCGAGGGCAGCCACGTCGTGCTCGAGGCCGTCGGTCACCTCCCGGCGTACGAGCAGGCGTACGGGATCGTCCGCCCCGGCGGGGTGATCAGCCGCGTCGGCGTGCCGCAGTACGAGGACGCCCCGATCGGATTCGGCTCCCTGTTCGGCAGGAACGCGACGCTGACCGGCGGCCCGGCGCCCGTGCGCGCCTACCTGGAGCCCGCGATCCGGCAGGTGCTCGACGGGGAGATCCACCCCGGCCGGGTCTTCGATCGCCGCATCGCCATCGACGACGTGCCCGCCGGGTACGCGGCCATGGACGCCCGCGAGGCGCTCAAGGTCATGATCGGCTTCTGAGGAGGACCAGCATGCACACCCGCACACTCGGCCGGGGACTCGAGGTCTCCGCCATCGGCCTCGGCGCCATGGGGATGTCCCAGAGCTACGGCCCGAACCCCGGCGACCGCGACGACATGATCGGCGTGCTCCGGTACGCCGTCGAACAGGGCGTCACGTTCCTCGACACCGCGGAGGTGTACGGGCCGTTCGTGAACGAGGAACTCGTCGGCGAGGCCATCGCGCCGATCCGCGACGAGGTCGTCGTCGCCACGAAGTTCGGCTTCCGCATCGAGCGCGGTCGGAGCGTCGGCACCGACTCGCGGCCCGAGCACATCCGGCAGGTCGCGGATGCCTCGCTCCAGCGCCTCGGCATCGAGCGGATCGACCTCTTCTACCAGCACCGCGTCGACCCGGACGTCCCGATCGAGGACGTCGCCGGTGCCGTCGCCGACCTCGTCGCCGCGGGCAAGGTCGCGCACTTCGGGCTCTCCGAGGCCTCCGCCGCGACCATCCGCCGCGCCCACGCCGTGCACCCGGTGACCGCCGTGCAGAGCGAGTACTCGCTGTGGACCCGCGACCCCGAAGGCTCCGTGCTGCCCGCGTGCGCCGAGCTCGGCATCGGGTTCGTGCCGTTCAGCCCGCTCGGCAAGGGATTCTTCACCGGCACGGTGGCCGCCGGCGCGACGTTCGGCGACGGCGAGATCCGCGCGGCCGTGCCGCGGTTCTGGCCCGAGAACCTCGCGACCAACCAGGCCCTCCTCGACCACGTGCAGGCGCTCGCGGACGCCAGGGGCGCGACGCCCGCGCAGGTCGCCCTCGCCTGGCTGCTCGCGAAGCATCCGTTCATCGTGCCCATCCCGGGCACCCGGCGGCGCGAGCGCATCGACGAGAACGCGGGAGCGACCGCCGTCGCGCTCTCCGCCGACGACGTGGCCGGACTCGACGCGATCGTCGACCGCCTCGGCGTCGCGGGCGACCGATACAACGAGGCGCTCATGCGCCAGGTCGAGCGCTGAGGCGCGAGCCCGGCCTCGCCGAACGAGAGGAGACGACATGACCACCGAACGCCAGCCCGTCGGCCCGACCGTCAAGGGTCCCGCCGAGTGGTTCACCGGCGACGTGTACTTCAACGCCTACTACGCCGGCACCGAGCCGTCGCGCACCCGGCTGAACCTCGTGCGGTTCACGCCCGGGGCGCACACCGCCTGGCACCGGCACGCCGTCGGCCAGACGCTGCACGTGACGGAGGGCCGCGGCTGGGTGCAGTCGCGCGGCGGCGAGCTCATCGAGCTGCGCCCGGGCGACACCGTGTTCACGCCGCCGGGCGAGTGGCACTGGCACGGTGCGGCGGGCGACCAGTTCATGTGCCACCTCGCGCTCTGGGAGGCGCCCGCGCCGGAGTCCGTCGTGCCCGAGGCCGAATGGGGCGAGCTGCTCGCGCCCGAGGAGTACCCCGGCTGATAGCGTGCCGGTCGATGGAGAGCATCACCAAGAACCGGCAGTCCACGCAGACCCTCCTGGCGATGATCGCGCGCGCCTACGGCCCCGACCTGGTGCCCGACGCCGACGCCGAGGTGACCGAGCTCGGTCACGGCTGGTTCAACGTCGCCTACCGCGTGACCCTCCGCGACGGGCGCCGGGTCGTGCTGAAGATCGCGCCGCCGGAGGGGGTCCCGGTGATGACGTACGAACACGACATGATGCGCAACGAGCTGACGGCGATCGCGCTCGTCCAGGAGCACACGAGCGTGCCCGTGCCGCGCGTGGACCACGCCGACACGACGGGCACGCTCGTCGCCGCCCCGTGGTTCGCGATGCCCTTCGTCGACGCCGACAACCTCGCCGTCCTCGGCGAGGCGGGGGGCCTCGCCCCCGAGGCATCCGCCGCCTACGGCGAGCAGCTCGGGACGCTGAACCGACAGCTCAACGCGCTCGTCGGCGGGCACTTCGGGCCGCTCCGCGGCCCGGGGCATCCGACCTGGCGCGACGCGTTCCTCGAGATGATCGAGGACGTCCTCCGCGACGGCGAGCGCGCCGGCGTCGACCTCGGCTGGGAGCCCGACGCGATCCGCCGGTTCGTCGCGGCGGAGGCCGACGTGCTCGACGAGGTCGTCGAGCCGAGGTTCGTCGAATGGGACCTGTGGTCGGGCAACGTCATGGTCCGGGACGGACGCATCGTCTCGATCATCGACCACGAGCGCGCCCTCTTCGGCGACCCGCTCATGGAGATCGGGTTCGCCGGGCTCGACCTGCCCGCGTTCGGCGACCCCGCCGACTTCGTGCGCGGCTACGGCCGCGAACCGTCCACCGACGGCGAGCGCCGGCGTCGGCGCCTCTACACGCTCTACCTCGTGCTCGTCATGGTCGTCGAGACCCGATACCGCGCCTACGACGACCCCGGCCAGGCCCGGTGGGCGCGCGACCGGCTCGGCGAGCTCCGCGCGATGCTCGGCGCGGCCGACTGACCCCTGCCGCGGGGTTACGGTGGATCACATGTTCCACTCGTACGTCGCGATCGGCGACAGCTTCACCGAGGGCGTCGGCGACGACATGCCGGACGGCACCCAGCGCGGCTGGGCCGACTTCGTCGCACTCGGCCTCGCGCGCGCCGCGCGCGAGCCGATCGGCTACGCGAACCTCGCGATCCGCGGTCGCAAGCTCGGCCCGATCGTGGAGGAGCAGCTCGAGGCCGCGATCACGCTGCGCCCCGAGGTCATCAGCTTCAACGGCGGCGGCAACGACATGCTCCGGCCCTCGATGCCCGAGGAGCGCGTCGCGGCGATGTTCCGCGGCGCCGTGCACCGCATCCGCGACGAGGGCATCCACGTGCTCATGCTGAGCGGCGCGAACCCGACCGAGCACCTCCCGCTCGGCCGCGTCTTCGACGCGCGCGGCGCCCGGCTCACCGAGCAACTCCGGGACCTCGCGACGCTCGACGGCGTCACGTTCGTCGACAACTTCTCGGACCTCGGGCTCCGGGACATCCGCTACTGGTCGCCCGACCGGCTGCACCTGAACGCGCTCGGGCACGCGCGCGTCGCGAGCAACGTGCTCACCGCGCTCGGCGTGCCGGTCCCGCCCGAATGGGGCGTCGACGAGGTCGCCGCCGCGCCGCCCGGCCCCCGCAGCCGCAACACCGCCGCGTACTACCGCGAGTTCGTGCTGCCCTGGATCGGCCGCCGGCTCACCGGGAAGTCGTCCGGCGACGGCCGCACCGCCAAGCGCGCGACCCTCCTGCCGGTCGACCCCTGACCCTGGCCCCTGTCCCCTGACCCCTGGTCCCTGGTCCCTGTCTCCTGGTCCCCAGTCTCCTGGTCTTCCTTCTCGCGGTGTCACTTCGCCCGGCCGGTGCCAGGTCGTCGTGACACCGGCGCGGCGAAGTGACACAGCGGGAGTGAGGGCGGGAGGGGCCGACAGGCCAAGCGGTCAGGCGGGCTGCAGCACGCCCTCGACGAACGCGAGCGTGCGGCGTCGGAGGCCCGCGACGCGCATGTCCTCGGTGAGCTTGCGCACCTCGGCCGGCGCGAGCGGCGCGTGCAGGCGCACGTTCTCCTGGCAGGACAGGTCGGCGCACAGGTAGGTGCCGACGGTGTCGCCGCGTTCGCCCGCATCGCCGGGGCGGCGCACGGTGAACATCGTCACCTGGTCGGCGGGCTGCTGCGTGTGGCAGAAGTTGCAGATCGCGGCACGGAACCGCGACCCCCCTCCGCTCGCCGCACGCAGGACCAGCCCGACCGGCCGATCCCCGACGATGGTCACCAGGTAGCCCCGGTTGCGGAACCGGCGGTCGCGCCACGTGAGCGCATCCACCCGGTCCCACTCGAGCAGGAGGTGCTCGATCGGCAGCTCGAGCTGCTCGAGTTCGAGCCGTGTCGCATTGACGAACGACTCTCGTATCTCGTCATCACTCAGCGCTCGCACTGCCACCCCTTCCGCCGACCCGTCCAGTGTAGGCACGTGTCGGACGGATGATCCGAGGGTCAGCTCGTGGGACGGCGCTCCGCCGGGGCATCCACCGACGACCCCGCAGCCGACCCGGCGGCCGACTCCGCCGCCGTGCCGCGCCCGCGGATGAGGAACCCGAATCCGAGCGCGACGAAGAACATGAGCACGCCGTAGACGGCCGCGGGCAGGCTCATCTCGATGCTGCCCACCACCGTCTGCGCGATGACGATCGCGAGCGTCGCGTTGTGGATGCCGATCTCGAACGAGCACGCGACCGACTGGCGGCGGTCGACGCGCAGCAGTCGCGGTGCGACGTACCCGACCGTCAGGCTGAGCACGCAGAACAGCACCGTGATGCCGGCCAGGATGCCGAAATTGGCGAGCAGGAGCTCGAGGTTCGACACGATCGCGCCCACGATGACGACCGCGAGGATCACGACCGAGGCGATCCGCACCGGCTTGTCCATCCGATCGGCGAAGCCCGCCTTCCACCAGCGCACGAGCATGCCGAGCACGACCGGGACGAGCACGATCACGAACACCTCCACGGTCTTCGCGAACTGGAGGCCGAGCCCGTCGTCGCCGGGCAGGAAGTACTGGATGGCGAGGTTCGTGATGAGCGGCAGTGTGAACACGGCGAGCACCGAGTTGATCGCCGTGAGCGTGATGTTGAGTGCGACGTCGCCGCGGAACAGGTGGCTGTAGAGGTTCGCGGTCGTGCCGCCCGGGGATGCCGCGAGGAGCATCATGCCCACCGCGAGGACGGGCGGGAGGCCGAACAGCACGACGAGCCCGAACGCGATCGCAGGCAGCAGCACGAGCTGGCAGGCCAGCGCGACGATCACCGCCTTCGGATACCTCGCGACGCGCGCGAAGTCGCCTGGGGTGAGGCTCAGCCCGAGGCCGAACATGATGATGCCGAGGGCGACGGGCAATCCGATGGTGGTCAACGCTGATCCCATGGCCTGAATCATGACCGGACCTGGTCGTCCGGTTCAAGTCCCCCGGTCCCCCATTTCGGGGACCGGGTCGCCCGCGCGGGCCGGAGGCGCCGACTCAGCCGCGGAGCAGCGAGGGCCGCGGGCGGTCGTCCGCGAGCGGGTGCCAGCCGTGCGCGGTCCGGTGGTACTCCTCGCGGGGGCCGTCCGCGACGAGCCGCGCGAGCGCGTCGACGTACCGGTCGACGTCGTCGTGCGATGTGCCGACGCCGATGCTCGCGCGCAGGCCGTTCGCCCGCCCGCCGACGCGCGCGAAGAACGGGTGGGCGCAGAACCGCCCGGCGCGCACCGAGATGCCGTGCTCGGCGCTCAGCGCGGCGGCGACGAGGCCGACCGACCCGCGGTCGAGCGCGACCGTCGCGATGCCGACGTGGTCCGAGGCATCCGCGAAGCCGCGCACGACCCGCACGCCCCCGATCCCGGCGATGCCCTCGACGAGGCGGCCGAGCAGCGCGCGGTCGTGCGCCTCGCGCGCCTGGTCGCCCAGTGCGTGGAGCTCGTCGAGCGCGATCGCGAGCGCCGCGATGCCGAGGACGTTCGGCGTGCCGGCCTCGTGACGCTCGGGCGCGGCGTGCCATTCGACCCGGCCGAGCTCGACCGACGAGACGGCGCCGCCGCCCGCGAGGTACGCGGGCGCGGCGTCGAGCCAGTCGCGGCGGCCGACGAGCGCACCGGCGCCGTAGGGCGCGTAGGCCTTGTGGCCCGAGAACGCCACGTAGTCGGCGCCCGATGCCGCGAGGTCCACCGAGCGGTGCGGGAGGAGCTGGGCGGCGTCGACCGCGAGGCGTGCGCCGTGCGCGTGCGCGAGCGCGGCGAGCCGGTCGATCGGCAGCAGCTCGCCGGTGACGTTCGATGCGCCGGTGACGGCCACGAGCGCCGCCGGACGCCGGGCGAGCTCGCGCGCGAGCGCGTCGACGGTCTGCTCGATCGTGTCGAGCCCGACGACGACGCGGCGTTCGCGCCACGGCAGCAGGTTCGCGTGGTGCTCGATGTCGAGCACCACCACCTCGCCGGGCACCGCGCTCGCGAGGAGGTTGAGGGCGTCGGTCGTGTTGCGGGTGAAGACCACGACGTCGCCGTCGCGCGCGCCGAGCAGGCGGGCGACGGTGCGACGGGATTCCTCGACGAGGTCGGTCGCGATCTCGGACGGGAATCCGGTCCCGCGGTGCACGCTCGAGTACCAGGGCAGGAGTCCCGCGACCCGCTCGGCCACGACGCCGAGCGCCGGGGCCGAGGCCGCGAGGTCGAGGTTCGCGTGACGCATTCGGCCGCCGCCGAGCACCGGGACCTCGAGGCCCGCGTCGGCGAGCACGGCGAGCGGACGCACCTCGGTGCGTTCGGCGGCGATGGCGGGGGCTGCGGTCACGGGCGTCCTTCCTGTGCGGGCTCCGGACCCAGCGACGCTACGACGGCGGCGCACGGCCCTCAACCATCGCGTGACGCGGACCGTCACGGCACGACACACGGGGAAACAGTGGCGGGACGGGGTGGATCGCACCCCGTCCCGCCGTCGACGGCGCCGGTTCGGCGAGCGACGCCGGACCGGCGCCACGCGTCCGCCCCGTCGCCCTCCCCCGGGCGCCGCGTGCCCTACGCCTCGCTCGCCGCCTCGGGCTCGCCGAGGGAGAGCATGAGCCGGTTGGCCCAGTTGAAGAACGCGGCCGAGTGGATGACGTCGGACACGGCCTGCTCGTCGAGCCCTGCCGCGCGCAGCGCCGCGAGGTGCTCCGGCCCGAGCCGGGGCGGAGTCGCCGCCAGGGCGGTGGCGGCGTCGACCACGGCACGCCAGCGCTCGTCCTGCGGGGCCGCGACGCCGTCGTCGAGCAGGCGCTGGACGTCGTCGTGGCGCTTGGAGTGGTGCGTCGCGAAGCGCGCGTGCACGGATGCGCAGAAGATGCATCCGTTGAACCGGCTCGTCGCCGCCGCCGCCAGTTCGCGCTCGGCGCGCGGGAGGCCGTCGGCCGCGTTGTAGAAGATGTCCTTGTCGGTGAGGGTGCGCGCCTTCAGGATGTCGGGGTCGCGCACCAGCAGCCGGAAGTAGTCGCTCTTCGACCGGCCGCGGTCGACGAGGCCCTCCCACTGGCGCTCGGTGAGCGTGGCCTCGTCGGCGGGCTCGAGCCAGGGCAGCCAGCCGAGCTCGTCCTGGGTGAACGCGAGCGGCACGACGGCGTCGGGGTGCTGGAGGATCTCGGCGGGCGCCTCGGTCCCGGTGGTCTGGTCGGTCATGCCGCGGCCTCCTCGGCGGTGAGCAGTCGGAGCCCGGCCGCGACGCGCAACTGGAACGCGAGGAACGACACGAGCTGGGAGAGGGTGACGATGCCGTCGGCGGACCAGCCGGCCGCGACGAGCGTGCGCAGGGCGTCGGCGGATGCCTCGCGCGGGCGGAACACGAGCAGGTGCGCGTGGTCGAGCGCGGCGGACAGCCGCTCGCCGAGCGCCGCACGGGCGTCGGCCGGCGCCGTCCAGCGGAGGCCGTCGACGCTCTCGCCGACGAGCGGGCCCTCGGCCGGGTACGCGCCGTACGGGCCGGTCGCGGCGGCCGCGACGGCGAGCTCGGCGACCGTGTCGGCGAGTCCGTCGCCCCCGGCCTCGCGGGTCAGCGCGCCGAAGTGGGCCGCCGCGACGTCGTCGGCGTGGAGTGCCGCGACGAACTGGGCGACCGCGGCGCGCTCGGCGAGGCTCGCGTGCGCCTCGTCGACCTCGGTGAACAGGGCGTCGTAACTCGCCTGGGCGTGCTCGCGGGTCACCGGGCGGTGCCGGCGCAGCGCGTCGACCGCGCCTCCCGGTGCGACGCCGGCGAGCCGGTCGAGGAGATCGGTCATCCGTGGATCGTTCCTGTGGTGGTCGTGGGGGTCGTGGTGGTCGTGGGGTCGCCGCGGCTCAGGCGGCGGAGGCGTCCGCGTGCGGGACGCGCTCGGTCGCCCGCGCGCCGCCCCAGCCGAGGGCGGGCGCCACCTCGGTGGCGATGAGCTCGATCGAGCGGAGCACGAGCTCGTGCGGCGGGTCGACCGAGTGCACCTGGAACGCGACGTCGGTCGCCTCCGCGGCAGCGGAGTCGCGCGAAAGCGACTCGACGACCTCGTCGACGGTGCCGACATGGGTGTCGTACGTCGCGATGAGGTCGTCGAGCGAGTCGCCGAACGGCGGCTGGCCGTTTCGGCTGAATCCGACGGTCGCGCGGCGCAGCCCGATCTCGGCGTACCGGCGGGCCTCCTCGCGGGAGTCCGCGACGAACAGCGTGCGCGAGGCGAGCACGCGCGGCTCGACGTCCTCGGGCAGCGACGCGCGGTAGGCGTCGATGATCGGCAGTTGCAGTTCGGAGAGGGTCCGGCGCGGGGCATCCGCGGGCCGCGGCTGGGTGCGCGAGAGCATGAGCCCGTGCCCGGCCCGGCCAGCGCGCGTGCCGCCGAACGCCGAGAACGTGGCCTGCCAGATGCGGCCGAGCAGGTCCCGGCCCGAGGGCTGCAGCCGGTTCGCCGGGTCGCCGAGCTCGGCGCCCGCGAGCGCCGCGACGAGCGTGTCGACCTTCTCGGCGAACACGCGAGCGCGGTCCTCCGCGCGCTCGCCGAACGCGAGGAACGACGCGGGCGTCGAGCCCGATCCGACGCCGAGCTCGACGCGGCCGCCCGAGAGCAGGTCGAGCACGACCGCGTCCTCGGCGACGCGCACCGGATCCTCGAGCGGGAGGGTCACGACGCCGGTGCCGAGGTGGATGCGACTCGTCGCCGCGGCGGCGTGCGCGAGGAACACGAACGGCGAGGGCAGGCCGCCCTCGGCGGCGTGGAAGTGGTGCTGCGCGACCCACGCCGAGTCGAAGCCGTGCCGTTCGGCCTGGACGACCTGCTCGAGCGCGATGCGGTAGCGCTCGGCGGCGGTCGCGTCGTCGAGGAGGCGGGTGAAGAATCCGATGCGGGTCACGCGAGGGCCTTCCGTCTGGGGACCGCGTCCAGGAGGTCCCTGGTGTACTCGTGCCCCGGGTTGCGGAACACCTGTTCGGTCGGGCCGCTCTCGACGATGCGGCCCTGCCGCATCACCGACACGGAGTGGCTGATGCGCGCGACGACGGCGAGGTCGTGGCTGATGAAGAGGTAGCTGAGGCCGAGCTCGGCCTGGAGCTGCTCGAGGAGCTCGAGGATGCGCGCCTGCACGGTGACGTCGAGGGCCGACACGGCCTCGTCGAGCACGACGAGCTCGGGCTCGAGTGCGAGCGCGCGGGCGATCGCGATCCGCTGGCGCTGCCCGCCCGAGAGCTCGCGGGGGCGCCGGTCCGCGACGTCGGCCGGCAGCGCGACCCGGTCGATGAGCCGCACGGCCGCCTCGCGGCGCGAGCGGCGATCGCCGACGCCGAAGTTGCGCAGCGGCTCGGCGATGATGTCCGCGACCGTCTGGCGCGGGTCGAGCGACGCGAACGGGTTCTGGTAGACCAGCTGTACGCGACGGCGGAACTCGCGTCGGCCCGCGCCCGTCAGCTTCGTGACATCCTCACCGCCGAGGCGCACCGCGCCGGCGTCGGGCGTGATGAACCGGGTCACGATGCGCGCCGTCGTCGTCTTGCCCGACCCCGACTCCCCCACGATCGCGTGCGTCGTGCCGCGGAGCACGCGGAACGACACGTCGTCGGCCGCACGGAACGGCTCGCGCCCCCGGCCGAGCGAGTACGTCTTGGTCAGGCCCACCGCCTCGAGCGCGAACGGGTTCTCGGCCGCGGCCACTCCGGCGTCGCGCAGGTAGATCGGCGGAGTCGGCCGGCGGAACTCGTGCTCGCCGAGGCCCGGCGCGTCCTGGATGAGGCGTCGCGTGTACGCCTCGCGCGGGGCGTCGAGCACCGCCGTCGTCGCGCCGTGCTCGACGACGCGCCCGTGCTGCATGACGACCGTGCGCTCGGCGCGCTCGGCCGCGACGCCGAGGTCGTGCGTCACGAGCAGCACCGCGGTGCCGTGCTCGCGGCGAAGGTCGTCGATGAGGTCGAGGATGCGCCGCTGGACGGTGACGTCGAGCGCGCTCGTCGGCTCGTCGGCGATCACGAGCTCGGGCTCGAGTGCGACGGCGTTCGCGATGAGGACGCGCTGGCGCATGCCGCCCGACAGCTCGTGCGGGTACTGCTTCGCGCGGAGCGCGGGGTCGTCGAGGCCGACCCGGTCGAGCAGCTCGAGCACTCGACGGCGGATGTCCCGGCGGTCGCCGCGACGGTGGATGCGGAACGCCTCCCCGAGCTGGACCCCGATCGGGCGCACCGGGTTGAGCGAGGACACCGGATCCTGCGGGATGTAGCCGATGCGGGCCCCGCGCACCTCCTGCAGGCGCCGGTCGTTCCATCCGGCGAGGTCGACCCCGCCGAGCCGGATCGCGCCGCGCTCGACGCGACCGCCCTCGGGCAGGAGCCCGAGCACCGCGCTCGCGGTCGTCGTCTTGCCCGAGCCGGACTCGCCGACGAGCGCGACGACCTCGCCCGGCGCCACGTCGAACGCGACATCGTGCACGACCCGGCGCTCGTCGCCGCGCGACGTGCGGTACGCGATGTCGAGGCCCGAGACCTCCAGGAGCGCGGTCATCGTTCCCTCCCGATGGCGTGGCTGATGCGGTTCGCACTGAGCACGACGGCGACGACCACGAGGCCCGGCAGCACGGTCAGCCACCAGCTCGTCGCGACGTAGTTGCGGCCCTCGGCGATGAGCAGGCCCCACTCGGGCGTCGGCGGCGGGGCGCCGTAGCCGAGGAATCCGAGCGTCGAGATCGCGAGGATGGCGCTGCCGAACTGGAGCGCGGCGAGGCCGATGACGGCGGTCAGGGAGTTCGGGAGGATGTGCCGGCCGAGCACCTGGTGCAGCCGAGCCCCGGAGCCGAACGCGGCCTCGACGAAGTCCGCCTGGCGCACGCGCACGACCTCGCTGCGGGCGAGCCGGGTGAACGCGGCGATCGAGCCGATGCCGACCGCGATCGCGGCGTTCACGGTACCGAAGCCGAGCAGGATGATGATGCTGAGCGACAGCAGCAGGCCGGGGATCGACAGGAGCACGTCGACGATGCGCCCGACGATCGCGTCGACCGCGCCGCCGAGGGAGCCGGCGAGCACGCCGAGCAGGGTGCCGCCGACGAGGCCGACGGTGACCGCGACGAACGCGCCCGAGAGCGAGTGCACCGCGCCGTACACGACGCGGGCGAACAGGTCGCGACCCAGGGCATCGGTGCCGAACGGATGCGTCGCGCTCGGCGCCTGCAGCTTCTCGGCGGGGATGCCCGTGAGCGGATCGGCCGACGTGAACAGCCAGGGGACGATCGCCCAGAGGACGACGACCACGATGACGAGTGCGGCGAGCACGACGCCGGGGCGGAGGCGGCGGAGGCGGGCGCGCCACGGGCCGGGGGCGGGTGCGTGGTCTCGAGACGCGTCCTCGCTGCGCTCGGGCGCTCCTCGACCACCGGGGGAATCCTCGGGCGCTCCTCGACCACCGGGGGAATCCTCGGGCGCTCCTCGACCACCGGAGACCTCCTCGCCACCGGAGACCTCCTCGGGCGTCACTCGTGCACCGGTCAGGTCCGTCGCGGTCACGCGGCCACCGCCTTCCGCTTGAGGCGCGGATCGAGCACCGGGTACACCAGGTCGACCGCGAGGTTGACGACGACGAACACGAGGGCCGCGAGGATCACGACGGCCTGGAGCACCGCCACGTCCTGGTTGCGCACGGCCTCCTCGGTGAGCCGGCCGATCCCGGCCCGGCCGAACACCGTCTCGGTCACGACGGCGCCGCCGATGAGCTCGCCGATCAGCACGCCGGCGATCGTGACGGTCGGCAGCAGCGCGTTGCGCGCGACATCCCGCCACAGCACCCACGCGTGGCTCGCGCCCTTCGCGCGCACCACGGCGACGAACGGCGAGCGGGTGGTCTCGTCGATCGAGCGGGCGAGGATCTGCGCGAGCGGCGCGGAGATCGGGATGGCGAGGGTGACCACCGGCAGGATGAGCGCCTGCACGGGGTCGGCGCCGATCACCGGCACGAGCCGCAGCTGGAACGAGAACACCTGGATCAGCACGATGCCGAGCCAGAACACCGGGATCGACACGAACGCGCCCGGCAGCGCGCGCAGCCCCTGGCGGAGCCATCCGAACGGCGCGAGGGTCGAGAGGAAGGCGATCGCGACCGCGAGCACGACCGCGAGCAGGAATCCGAGCGTCGCGAGCGCGACCGTGTCGGGCAGCGCCGAGCCGAGGAGCTCGTGCACCGCCGTGCCGTACTGGACCGAGTACCCGAAGTCGCCGACGAGGAACCCCGTCAGGGTGTGCAGGAACTGCTCGGGCAGCGTGGTGTCGGCACCGTACGCGGCCCGGATGGACGCGATCTGGTCGGGCGAGAGGCCCAGTTCCGGGCTCTCGAACTTGATGAGGACGGCGTCGCCCGGCAGCGCCTGCAGCAGGACGAACGTCGCGGTGAACGCGACCACGAGCACGATCAGCGCCTGGCCGGCGCGGCGCAGCACGTAGGGCATGGATGCCTCCCTCCTTGCGATTCGTTCCCGCCGGTCGAGTAGGGCCCGGCGGAGCCGGACCCGTATCGAGACCATCGATCTCGATACGCGTCGCCTGCGGCGGCGCTACTCGATCAGCGGGACGTGCGGGGTTACTGCTGGTCGAGCCAGGTGTCGTAGAACAGCGGGCGGGCGACCGACTCGGTGCGGAAGCCGTGCACGTACGGCGCGGCGCCGTAGACCTGCGGCTCCTCGAACAGCGGGATCACGTAGGCCTGCTCGGTCAGGTAGTCCTGGACCGCGGCGGATGCCTCGTCGCGCTTGGCGGGGTCGGGCTCGGATGCCACGGCCTCGAGCAGGCGGTCGAGCTCGGCGTCGTTCGAGAGCAGCGTGTTGCGGTTCTTCGTGTGGTACTGGCTCTTGATCACGTCGTTGTCCGCGCGGCCGACCATCGAGTGGTAGAGCGGGGTCTTCAGGGGATCCTTGATGTCCTCGGCGTAGCTGCCCGAGTCGGCGGCCTTCACGTTCAGCTCGACGCCGATCTTCTTCAGCTGCTGGGCGACGAGCTCGAGCGTCTGCTTCGAGAGCGGCTGCGGCGCGGCCTCGTACACCGTGAGGGAGAGGCGCTGCCCGTCCTTCTCGCGGATGCCGTCGGCGCCGACCTTCCAGCCCGCCTCGTCGAGGAGTTCCTCGGACTGCTCGGGGTCGTAGGCCAGCGCCTTCGACTCGTCCGTGTAGCCCTTGGCCGTCGAGGCGAGCTGCGACGTCGCGACCGGGTAGTTGTCGGTGAAGATCGTGTCGACGACCTCCTGCGCGTCCACGCCGTGCACGAGCGCCTGGCGCACGCGGAGGTCGCTCAGCAGCGGGTTCGTGAAGCGCAGGCCGAGCGAGTTGTTCACGCCGCGGGTGGGGGCGCCGATCACCTCGAAGCCGGCACCGGCGACCTGCTCCTCGTCGAACGCCTGCACGTAGCGGATCAGGTCGGCCTGGCCTGCGAGCAGCGAGCCGATGCGCACGCTGTCCTCGGGCGTCACGACGACGTCGATCGCGTCGAGGTAGGGGCGGCCCTGGTGCTCGAACGACAGCGGCGCCCAGTCGTAGTCCTCGCGGGCGGCGAGGTGGATCGACGTGCCGATCTCCTCCTCGGTCGCGACGAAGGGTCCGCTGCCGACGATCTCGGCGGCGTTGCCCGCGCCCCAGTCCTCGAGCTTGCGGTCGAGCGTCGCGGGTGAGACGAGGCCCGAGTTGATGGTCGACGTGGCCTGCAGGAAGCCGGGAGCCGGCGCCGCGAAGCGGAACGTCACGGTGTCCGCGTCGACGACCTCGCTCGAGGCGTAGTTGTTGATCGCCTCCGAGATCGTGAGGCCGAGTTCCTTGTTGCCGAGGCCGTACGTGTCGAAGTTCTTCGCCACGGCGGCCGCGTCGAGCGGGGTCCCGTCGGAGAAGGTCACGTCGTCGCGCAGGTCGAACGTGTACTCGGTGGCATCCGCGTTGACCGTCCACTCGGTCGCGACCCACGGCTCGATCTCGAGCGACTCGGGGTCCTGCCAGGTGAGGCGGGCGGTGAGGTTGTTCACCAGGCCGCCGTTCGGGTAGAAGCCGGCCTGCGGCGGGTAGAGCGTCGTGTACGTCTGGTGCTCGAGGTAGGTGAGCGTGCCGCCCTCGACGGGGTCGGCGGCCGGGGCGGTGTCGGTGGACGCCGGCTGGGCGGCGCACGACGCCAGCAGGGCGGCCGTCGCGGCGGATGCGACGCCGGTGGCGAGCAGGGTTCGGAAGCGGTGCGTGGGCATGTCGATGGTCCTCTTGGATCGAGTGCTGCGGCTGGGGACTGGGTGCGCCGGGTGGGCGTGGGTCGAAGCTAGGGGTGTCTCGGCGAGCGCTCAACGGCCGCTCGACCGAGGGCGTCACCGGCGGACGCGAGTCGCAATCCGAGGTCACTCGGCGACACATGGACGTTGTACGGACGGGCCAGGCCGAGTCGTTCGCGCAACGTGACGTCATGTTCCGGAGCGTCCCCGATCACGCCGAGGCGGCGGAGTTCGGGCACGACCTCCTCGGCGAAGGCCTCGAACTGCGCCGGCTGGGTCGCCGAGAGCACGTTGAATCCGTCGACCGCCTCGGCCTCGGCCCACGCGGCGAACTCGGCGGCGATGTCGGGCGCGGTGCCCACGACCATCGACGCGTTGACGGATGCCGCGACGACGAGGTGGCGCAGCGTGGACGACCGCTCGGCGCCGGGGTAGCGGCCGGTGCGCTCGGCGACGATCTCGACGAGCTCCTCGCCGAACGACGTGAACTGCGCGGCGAGGTGGTCGGTGACCTCGCGGTCGGGCGTCAGGTCGGTGAGGTCGACGCCCACGAGGTGCGAGAGGTGCGCGAGCGACCGGGTCTCGGGGAGCGACGCCGGCGCGCCGTCCGGCCAGTCCTCGGCGATCGGCACGAGCTCGGAGAGCCGGTCGGCGATCTGCTGCGCCGCCTCCAGCGTCGGCCCGACGATCGGCATCACGGGCGCGATCACCTTGAGCGTCCGGTCGTCGCGTCCGGACTCGAAGGCCAGCGCCCGCAGTTCCTCGCGGAGCGCGGCCGCCTGCTCGAGCCCCGAGACGGCCACGAGGGCGATGTCGGCGCTCTGCGCGGCGAAGAGCCGCGACCGCGGCGACGTGCCCGCGTGCACGATCGGCAGGTGCCCCTGCACGGGGCGGACGACGTTGAGCGGGCCGGTCACGCTCAGGTGCTGGCCGTGGAAGTCGGTGGCGTGCAGGCGCGCGGGGTCGAGGTACAGTCCGGTCGCGGGGTCGGCGACGATCGCGCCGTCCTCGAACGAGTCCCAGAGCCGGCGGAGCACGTGCTCGAACTCGACCGCGCGGTCGTACCGCACCTCGTTGGCCGCGTGCGCGTCGACGCCGAAGTTGCCCGCTGCGCGCGGTTCGGCGCCGGTCACGAGGTTGAGCCCGGCGCGGCCGCCGCTCAGGACGTCGATCGACGCCGTCGCGCGGGCCAGCGTGTAGGGGTCCGCGTAGCTGGTGTTCGCGGTCGCGATGAGCCCGATCCGGCTCGTGATGCCCGCGAGGTAGGTGACGGCGGAGATCGGGTCGATGCGGGCGACCAGGTAGGGGTCGCGGTAGGCGAGGTCCTCGCCGGTCGCGAGCCAGTCGCCGAAGAAGAGGTAGTCGAGCCCCGCGGCCTCGGCGACCTCGGCCGTGCGGCGGAGCACGGCGGCGTCCCCGCGCGGGTCGCGATGGGCGCCGGGGACGCGCCACCCGGACGGGTACGCGCCGACGGTGCGGACCATGGCGCCGATGATGAGTCGTGACATTTCGTTCCTCCCGCTGCCGAACGTAGGGAGGGCCTCCGGATCAGCGCGACCCCTCCCGTCACACGCCGGAACCGTGCGTCACAGAAGGTTCCGCGGCGTCATGTGCGGGGCATCCTCGCGTCACGCGCGAGCGGTCCGGCCGCCAGTGTGACACCCTCTTGCGGGAATTCACCAAGCGGAGAATACTCCGTGGCATGCGCGCAGTGATGCTCAAGGAATTCCAGGAACTCCGCCGCGATCACCGCACCCTCGCGATGCTGATCGTGCTCCCCCTGCTGCTGCTCGTGATCTTCGGGTACGCCGCGAACTTCAACGTCGAACACCTCACGGTCACGGTCGTCGGCAGCGACAGCCAGGACGTCGTGGACTTCATCGACGCCGACGACGACCTGTCCGATCACCTGGAAGTGGTCGCCACCGAGCCCGACGGCGACGCCGATACCGCCGAGGAAGTGCTGCGCGACAACCAGTCGGACGTCGCGATCGTCGCCTCCGGCGGCGACTGGACCGCCTACATCGACGGA
Source organism: Agromyces sp. MMS24-JH15 (assembly GCF_043518605.1). Classification (GTDB taxonomy): domain Bacteria; phylum Actinomycetota; class Actinomycetes; order Actinomycetales; family Microbacteriaceae; genus Agromyces. Next base: position 1,563,053 of record NZ_CP171358.1, on the reverse strand, counting down.
TCGAACCTGTTCGCCGCCCAGTCGGCCGTCGGGCTGTTCGCGCAGGTCTCGCAGGGCCTCGCGCAGCAGCAGGCCCAGGCCGCGGCGCAGGGACAGCAGGTCGACGTGCCGACGCTCGAGACCGAGGTGCTGTTCAACCCCGACCTCACGACGTCGTGGGTGATGATCCCCGCGATCATCGGCCTCATCCTCACCTTCATCGGCACGATCGTGACGAGCATCGGCCTGGTCCGCGAGCGCGAGGCGGGCACGTTCGAGCAGCTCGCGGTCATGCCGCTCCGCGCGAGCGGGGTCATCCTCGGCAAGATCACGCCGTACTTCCTGCTCGCGAGCTTCGACATGGCGCTCGTCACGGTGCTCGGGCTGCTGCTGTTCGGTGTGCCGTTCAACGGGCCGGTCGCGCTGTTCGTCGTCGGCGCCGCGCTGTTCCTGTTCGTCGTGCTCGGCCTCGGCGTGCTCATCTCGTCGGTGTCGCAGACCACGGGCCAGGCGATCCAACTCGCGCTGCTCACGCTGCTGCCGCAGATCCTGCTGTCGGGCATGATCTTCCCGCTCGACGCGATGGCGGCGGGCGTCCGCTGGATCGGCTACCTGCTGCCGCTCACCTACTTCACGATGGTGTCGCAGGGCGTCATGGTGCGCGGTGCGGGATGGGATTCGCTCTGGCTGCCGCTCACGGTGCTCGCGGTCATGGCGGTCGTCGTGTTCGGCGTCGCCGTGATCCGGCTGCGGCGGAGCCTCGCACCGGCGGCGCCGAAGGAGCGCCCGAAGGCCGAGCGCGAGTCGGTCGGAGCGGGTCGATGAGCCGGGGCGGCCCGAGCGGGCGGCACGCGGCGGGTGCGGAGGACGCCCCGGTCACCGCGGATGCCACGGTCACGACGGATGCCACGGCCGCGACGGATGCCACGGCCGCGACGGATGCCACGGGCGCGGACGTGCTCGCCGCCGAGGCGGTCACCGTCGACTTCGCCCACGTCCGCGCGCTCGACGGCGTCTCGCTCGCGGTGCCGCGCGGCCAGGTGACCGCGGTGGTCGGCGGCGACGGCGCCGGCAAGTCGACGCTCCTGCGCGTGTTCGCGAACCGCATCCGTCCGTCGGCCGGATCGGTGCGGACGCTCGGGGCCGAGCGCCTCGGCTACCAGCCCGCGGCGTCGGGCGTGTGGGGCAACCTGTCGGTCGACGAGAACGTCGAGTTCGTCGGGCGGTCCTACGGCATGGATGCCCCGGCGATCCGATCGCGCAGCGCCGGACTGCTCGAGCGCGCCGGGCTCGCCGAGGCCCGGACCCGCCTCGGCCGGGACCTGTCGGGCGGGATGCGGCAGAAGCTCGGCTTCGTGCTCGCGGTGCTGCACGAGCCCGACCTCGTCATCCTCGACGAGCCGAGCACGGGCGTCGACCCGGTCAGCCGGGTCGAGCTGTGGCGGCTCATCGCCGGGATCGCGGCCGAGGGCGCCGCGGTGCTCATGGCGACGACCTACCTCGACGAGGCGCAGCGCGCGACCTCGGTGATCGCGCTCGACGCCGGGCGCGTGATCGGCGCGGGCACGGCGGACGACATCATCGCGGGCGTCCCGGGCGTCATCGCCGAGCTCCCCGGTGCGGCCGAGGCCGGCGAGACGCCGCCGAACGCGTGGCGGCGGGGCGTTCGCCGGCACGCGTGGTTCGCCGAGGGCGCGGCGCTCGACGGGGCGACGCCGATCACGCGCCCCGACCTCGAGGACGCGCTCATCGCGCTGACGCTCGCCGCGCGCCCCGCGGTCGACACCCCCGCCGCCCCTCCCGGAGCGCCGACACGACACGACGACACCCCCACCGCCCCTCCAGGAGCGCCGGCACGACACGAGGACACCCCCACCGGTGGTCGAGGAGCGCCGGCGCGGAGCGACGACGCGTCTCGAGACCACGCCACCCCACCCGGTCCCGTGCTCGCGCGCGCCGTCGGCGCGACCCGGCACTACGGTTCCACGACCGCGGTCGACGGGGTCGGCCTCGAGGTCCGCGCGGGCGAGATCGTCGGCCTGATCGGCGCGAACGGCGCGGGCAAGACCACGTTCCTCCGCATGCTCATCGGCCTCGAGCGCCCGGACGCCGGCTGGACCGAACTGTTCGGCGCCCCGCCCGACAACGCCGCGCGCAAGCGCATGGGCTACGTGCCGCAGGGGCTCGGGCTCTTCCGCACGATCACGGTCGAGCAGAACGTGGAGTTCAGCCGCAGCGTCTACGGCGGCCCGCCCGCCGAGCTGCCCGCGTCGCTCCGCGCGGTCGCACGGTCGGTCGTGCACGACATCGGGCTGGGCCGGCAGCGCCAGCTCGCCTTCGCGCTCGCGCTCGCGCACCGGCCCGAGCTGCTCGTGCTCGACGAGCCGACCTCGGGCGTCGACCCGCTCGCGCGCGCCCGGCTGTGGGACGTCATCCACGAGCAGGCCGCCGCGGGCCGCGGCGTGATCGTGACGACGCACTACCTGCAGGAGGCCGAGCAGTGCTCGCGGCTCGCGCTCATGTCGCACGGCCGGCTCCTCGGCGCGGGCTCGGTCGAGGACCTGACGCGCGGCACGCAGGCCGTGCTCGTCCGCTCCCCCGAGTGGCAGCGCGCGTTCGGCGCGCTCGGGGAAGCCGGCCTGCCGACGATGCTCACGGGCCGGGACATCCGCGTCGCCGGCGTGCCCGCCGACGAGGTGCGCGGCGCGCTCGACGCGCGGGGCATCCGGGCGAGCGTCGAGGACGTGCCGCCCACGCTCGAGGAGACCATGGTGCTGCTCGACCGGCAGCCCGCGGACGAGCCCGCCGCGGCCCGGCGATGAGCGGGCGGCGTCGCGGGCCGTCGACGACCCGCGACGACCTGATCACGGCCGCGCGCGTCGAGTTCGCCGAGCACGGCGTCCGGGGCGCGACGACGCGGCGGATCGCCGCGCGCGCCGGCGTCGACCCCGCGATGATCACGCACCACTTCGGCTCGAAGTCCGGCCTGTGGCAGGCGGTGCTCGACCTCCCGATCGACCCGGCGAAGCTCCTCGCGCCGGTGCGGTCCGCGCCGCCCGAGGAGGCGGCGCGCGCGCTGCTCGGCGTGCTGCTGCGCGCGTGGGACTCGCCGCTCGGCGTGCCGCTCCGTGCGGTCGTGCGGAGCGCGGTCGCCGATCCGGCGTACGCCGACCGGGCGCGCGAGTTCGTCGTCGCGCGGGCGATCCTCCCGACCATCCGGCGCGTGGCGCCCGAGGCCCAGGGCGCCGACCCGGATCCCGCGCGGCTCGCCGAACGGGCGTCGCTGGCCGCGACGCAGATCGCGGGGCTCATCCTCGCGCGCTACATCATCCGCATCGAACCGCTCGCGTCGGCCGACCACGAGTGGGTCATCGACCGGGTCGCGCCGAATGTGCAGCGCTACCTCACGGGGCCGCTGCCCTGATCGCGGATCCTGCGCCCGGCCTGCGGGATCCGCGGCGCCTGACGGCGCCGCGCGCGCCGCGCTAGCATGCCGCTCGGCGGATGCGGGCGAAGCCCGCCGCCGCCGTCCTCCCCCGGCCCCGGTCCGCGTGCACGCCTGGAGGAACGACATGTCCGAGTCCGACCCCGTCCCGTCGACCGCCGCGCCGGGCGACCCCGCGCCGGACGCGGCCGAGGTCGAGGCCGCCGCCGACCGCGTGATGACCGCGGCGCTCGGCTGGGTCGACCTCATGGCGATCCACCTCGGCTCCCGGCTCGGATGGTACGACGCGCTCGTGTCCCGCGGCCCGCTGGACGCCGCCGGACTCGCCGCCGCCACCGGAACGGATGCCCGGTACGCGCGCGAGTGGCTGGAGCAGCAGGCGGCATCCGGATGGCTCGTCGTCGAGGAGGCCGACCCGGCGGGCCCGGACGACGTCGCCGCCGCCCGCCGCTTCCGAATCGAGGCCGCGTTCGCCGAGGTCCTGACCGACGGCGCGAGCCGCTCGTTCATGGAGCCGGTCGCGCGCATGTTCGCCGCGTCCGCCGCGCGCCTTCCCGACCTGCTCGACGCGTACCGCTCGGGCGGCGGCGTCAGCTGGGAGCAGCTGGGGCGCCACGCGCGGGAGGCGCAGGCCGAGATGAACCGCCCGTGGCTCGAGGCCATGCCGGAGTTCCTCGCCGAGGTCCCGCGCGTCCGCGCCGCGCTCACCCGCCCCGGTGCCCGCGTCGCCGACCTCGGCATGGGAGCGGGCTGGTCGTCGATCGCCCTCGCGGCCGCGCACCCCGGGCTCCGGGTGGAGGGATTCGACGTGGACGAGGCATCCGTCGCCCTCGCGAAGGCGAACGCCGAGGCGGCCGGGCTCGCGGACCGCGTCGCGTTCCACCTCGTCGACGCCGCGAGGCTCGCCGAGCACGGGCCGTTCGACGCGGTGTTCGCGTTCGAGTGCCTCCACGACATGCCGCACCCCGTCGAGGTGCTCGCGGGCGTGCGTGCCGCGCTCGCGCCCGACGGCGTCGCCGTGATCATGGACGAGGCGACCGAGGACGCGTTCGCGCCGGACGCCCCGCCGGTCGAGCGCCTGCTCTACGGCTGGAGCCTGTTCGTGTGCCTCCCCGACGGCATGAGCCACGGAGAGAGCGCGGCGACGGGGACCGTCATGCGCGTCGACACGCTCCGCGGCTACGCGCAGCGGGCGGGCTGGCGCGACGTCCGCGTGATCGTCCCCGAGTTCGGGTTGTGGCGGTTCTACGAGCTGGTCGGGTGAGCGTGCCGACGCGCCCGTGGGTCCTCCACGTCGACCTCGACCAGTTCATCGCCGCGGTCGAGGTGCTCCGGCGTCCCGAGCTCGCCGGGCTCCCGGTCATCGTGGGCGGCCGCGGCGACCCGACCGAGCGCGCCGTCGTCTCGACGGCGTCGTACGAGGCGCGCGCGTTCGGCGTCGGCTCGGGGATGCCGCTGCGCATCGCCGCGCGGAAGGCGCCGGACGCGATCATCCTGCCCGTCGACCACGCCCACTACGAGGTGGCCTCGGCCGAGGTCATGGCGACGCTGCGCGCGCAGCCGGGCGCGACCGTGCAGGTGCTCGGCTGGGACGAGGCGTTCGTCGGTATCGAGACCGACGATCCGGAGGCGACCGCACGTGCGATCCAGCGCGCGGTGCTCGAGCGCACGCGCCTGCACTGCAGCGTCGGCATCGGCGACACGCTCGTGCGCGCGAAGGTCGCGACCGGGTTCGGCAAGCCGCAGGGCGTGTTCCGGCTGACCGCCGGGAACTGGCTCGAGGTCATGGGCGACCGGCCGGTGAAGGACCTGTGGGGCGTGGGCTCGAAGGTGTCCGGGCGGCTGGCGACGCTCGGCATCGCGACGGTCGCCGACCTCGCCGCCGCGCCCGACGAGCCGCTCGTCGCCGAGTTCGGGCCGCGCATGGGGCCCTGGTACCGGGAGCTCGGCCGCGGAGCGGGGGCATCCGTCGTCGACGACACGCCGTGGGTCGCCCGCGCGCACGGCCGCGAGACCACCTTCCAGCAGGACCTCGCCGACCCCGACGAGATCGAGGGCGCGCTGCGGATGCTCGCCGCGTCGGTGCTCGAGGATGTCGCGGCCGAGGCCCGACCGGTCGTCGGCCTGTTCCTCAAGGTGCGGTACGCGCCGTTCACGACGAAGACGTTCAGCCGGCGGATCCCGTCGTCGTCCGACCGCGACGACGTGACCGCGCGCATGCTCGGCCTCGCCGCCGACCGCATCGAACCCGGCCGGCCGATCCGGTTGCTGGGGCTCCGCGCGGAGATGGCGATGCCCGAGGACGCCCGCGAGGGGCACACGCCGACGCGCGGCGGATGGTGACCCGGAGCGGCGAATCCTCCGAGTTGCATGGGAGAACCTTTGATCCTTCCTGAGCGGGTCTGCTAGGAAAGGGGAGGTTCGTTCCCCCAGCGATTGGATACCCGAAGATGAGTTCCCCCACGATCCAGACCGAGTCCGAGGCCCTGAGCGACTACGCCGCGGTCGGTGGCGCTCCCGCGATCACCGCCGTCGTCAACCGGTTCTACGAGCTCGTGCTCGGCGACGACCGGCTCCGCGGCTACTTCGACGGCGTCGAACTGGTCCGCCTCAAGCGCCACCAGGTCGCGCTCGTGTCGCAGGTCATGGGCGGCCCGGTCGCCTACGACGGCCGCGACCTGCGGACCGCGCACGCCGGCAAGGGCATCTCGGCCGACGACTTCGGAGCCGTCGCCGGGCACCTGATCGCCGCGCTGACCGAGGCCGGTGTCCCGTCCGAGATCATCGACCGGACCGTGGCCGCCGTCGCGGCGACCCAGCCCGACATCGTCGAGGTCCCCGCGACGCAGGCGTAGCACGGGGTGGACACCGCCGCACTGAAGCACACCTGGTCGCTGGCCGAATCGCTCGGCGACGAGGTGCCGCTCTTCTTCTACTCGCACCTCTTCTACACGCACCCCGAGCTCCGGGCCATGTTCCCGGTCTCGATGACGACCCAGCGCGACAAGCTCGTCGGGGCGCTCGGGCGCATCGTGTCGAACGTCGACCAGCTCGACGACGTGACCGCGTTCATCCAGCAGCTCGGGCGCGACCACCGTCGCTTCCAGGTCATCACCGAGCACTACGACGCGGTCGGCCTGTCGCTGCTCACCACGCTGAAGCACTTCCTCGGCGCCCTCTGGACCGAGGAGCTCGCGGCCGACTGGGCCGCGGCGTACGGCGTGATCGCGACGGTCATGGTGCAGGCGGCCGAGGAGTCGGAGCGCACCAGTCCGGCAGCGTGGGAGGGCCACGTCACGGGCGTCGAGCGTCGGAGCATGGACGTCGCGATCGTGCACGTCCAGCCCGTTCCCGACTTCGCGTACGAGCCGGGCCAGTCGGTCGCGGTCGAGGCCCCCCACGCACCGCGGCTCTGGCGCTACTTCAGTCCCGCGAACGCGCCGCGCGCCGACGGCACGCTCGAGTTCCACGTGCAGCTCGTGCCCGGCGGGCAGGTGTCGAGCGGGATCGTGCGCCAGCTCAAGGCCGGCGACACGCTGCGGCTGGGCGCCGCGGTCGGCCAGGAGCTCACGCTCGGCGACGCGGATCGCGAGCGCGACCTCGTGATGGTCGCGGGCGGAACAGGCCTCGCCCCGCTTCGGGCGCACCTGGAGCGGATCGACCTCCAGTGGCAGGCCACCGGCGACGCGCCGCGCGTGCACCTATACCACGGTGCGCGCGTGCCGTGGAACCTGTACGAGCACCGCCTGCTGCAGAACCTCACCGGCCGCCCGTGGTTCTCGTACGCGCCCGTGGTCTCGGACGACCCCAGCTACCCGGGCCGGAAGGGCCGCATCGGCGACGCGGTGGCCGAGGACCTGCTCGGCCCCGGCCCCCTCGCGATGGTCTGCGGCTCGGGGGCGATGGTCCGCCACACCCTCGGTCGCCTCCGAGACCTCGGCTTCGGTTCGGCCGACCTCCGGTTCGAACGCTTCGCCACCCTCGACGAAGACAGCCTCGCCGTGCGCGACGACGCACGACCCCCGCAGCCGTCGTCGCAGTCCGCAGCGCAGATGGGAAGTACCCGATGACCCCCGTGTGGGACGACGCCGACCGAATCCCGATCCCCGAGCCGCCCGCTCCCGACGAACACCTGGCGAGCGCGGTCGCGCGGCTCGAGCAGGCGGGCACGACCCGCTTCTCGACGCGTTCGCTCGGCGGCTACGACCGGACGGAGGTCGACGGCTTCCTGGCGGAGCTCGCGACGTCGATCTCGGACGTCCGGACCGCCCTCGACCGGGATCGACGCGAGCTCGCCGCGCTGCGCGCGGAGAACGTGAAGCTCAAGGCGTCCGCGAACTCCGATCTCGAGCAGGAGGTGACGCTCGGGGCGGTCGGCCTGCTCTCGCAGGCGCAGGTGATCGCGGACAAGGCCGTGGCCGACGCGGAGCAGTACGCGCGCGACCTGGTCATCACCGCCCGCAACCAGTACCGCGAGGTCCTCGAGCGCGGCGCCGAGCGCGCGGCGCAGGCCGGCGCGAAGGCGGAGGTCCCGACCTCGACGGCGCCGATCCCGACCCTGCCGCCGATGCCCGAGATCGAGTACGTGCGCACGTACGCGCAGGTGGCGCAGATCCAGTTGCGCTCCGTGCTCGATGCGCTGACCGAGCAGGTCGACCGGCTCGGATCGCTGCCCCAGTCCGTGCAGGAGGCGCCTGCGGCGCCGGCCCCCGTCGTCGACGAGGACGCGGTCCCCGACGAGGAGCCGGACTGGCTGCCGGCGGTGCCCCCGCTGCCCACGATCCAGCGGCAGACCTACATCAGTCCGTGACCCGTGCGCCTTCGGGTGCGGCGGCGGTGCCGCTGCCGTACCCGGAGGCCGGTCGCGGCATCCGTCCGCCCGCTCAGTCCCCGACCAGCTCGAGCACCAGCGCGTTCCCGGGCGCGAGCAGCGGCATCGGCAGGCCCACGTCCGCGAGGATGCGGCCCGCAAGGCGCGGTTCGGAGCCGAACCACGGCGGCGGGGCATCCTGCACGCTGCGCACGGGGCCGAGGTCGAGCGCGCGGACCAGGTAGCGGCGCTCCGGATCGAGTCCGGGGAAGCGGATGCGCGGCGGGAGCGCGGCGGTCGGCGAGCGCACGATCGCGACCGAGAACACCGCGTGCGTGCGGTCGTGGGCGACGACGCCGTGGACCAGCTGCGCGGGATCCTCCGCATCCGCGCGGACGACCCGGCCGGCGTGGAGCAGCGGACGGAGCCGACGGTACTCGCGCGTCCACGCCGCGATCGCGTCGAGCTCCGCCTCGCTCGCGGCGTCGAGGTTCCACTCGATGCCGGCGCTGCCGAACAGCGCGGTCGCGAGCCGGAACGAGAGCTCGGACGCCCGACCGGTCGTGTGCGCGACGGGCGCGCCCACGTGCGCTCCGAGGTACTCGGGCGGCACGACGAGTCCGGTCCAGCGCTGGATCTCCTGCCGGACGAGCGGATCGTTCGTGTCGCTGGTCCAGACCCGATCGGAGCGCTCGAGGATCCCGAGGTCGATCCGGGCGCCGCCCGAGGCGCACGCCTCGATCTCGACCCCCGGGTGCGCGGCGCGCACCCGGTCGAGGAGGTCGTACAGTGCGAGCGTCTGGGCGTGCGCGGACCCGGCCAGGAGGTCCCGGTTGTGGTCCCACTTCAGGGACCGGATGTCGACCTCGGCGAGCAGCGCGTCGAGTCGGGCGAACAGGTGGTCGACGACGCCCGGTGCGGTCAGGTCGAGCACGCGCTGGAACCGCCACTCGGGGTCGTCCGGGCGGCCGAGCACCCAGTCCGGGTGAGCACGGGCGAGCTCCGAGTCGACGCTGACCATCTCGGGTTCGACCCAGAGCCCGAACTCCATGCCCGCCGACCGCACTCGGTCGACGAGCGGCGCGAGCCCGTCGGGCCAGGCCACCGGATCGACGAGCCAGTCGCCGAGCGCCCGGCGGTCGTCGCGGCGACCGAGGAACCAGCCGTCGTCCAGCACGAAGCGCTCGACGCCGACGCGAGCGGCGGCGCGGATGAGCGGGTCGAGGCGGTCGAGCGACTGGTCGAAGTACACGGCCTCCCACGTGTTGAGCACGAGCGGGCGGGGCGTGCCGGCGATCGTCGACCGCGAGCGCACCCACGCGTGGAGCCGATCGGAGACGCCGTCGAGGCCGGCCGGCGAGTGCGCGAACACGACCCACGGGGTCTCGGTCGACTCTCCCGGTGCGAGCACCACCTCACCCGGTGCGAGGAGTTCCCCGCCGCCGAGGGTCGCGGGCCCGAGTGCCGAGCGCTCGGCCCACGCCTCGGTGTCGCCCGACCACGCGACGTGCATGGCCCACACCTCGCCGCTGCCGAAGCCGAAGCCCGGCGTCCCGGCGACGAGCAGGAACGCGTCGTCGTGCCCGCCGCGGCCGTGGCGCGACTCGCGCGCGTGGACGCCGTGGTCGAGCGCACGTCGGATCGGCCTCCGCTCGACGGCCCAGACCCCGCTGAAGTCGAGCAGCTCGGCCGCGCGGGGCGGCACCGGCAGCACGGCGGCGAGCCGGGCGAGGCCGAGGGGCGTCGTCCCCGTGTTGGCGACGCGGGACCGGATCCGGAGCACGCCGTCGCGCGTGAGCTCGACGCGCAGGCCGACCGCGACGCCGGCCGCGGCATCCTCGAGCTCGATGTCGAGCGCGTGGCCCGAGGCATCCTGCGTCGCCTCGGCCGGCGTGCGCTGCCGGAGCCGCGGCGCCCGGAGGGCGCGCGCCGCCGCCGAGGACGGGGCATCCGATGCCGAGTCGTCCGCACCCCACCGGAACGCCTCGAAACCGGGCCGTCCGGTCCAGCCCTCACCGAGCGTCGGCAGCAGGCTCATGCGGAGCGGCACGTCGATCGAGGACGGCGGGATCGGCGGCACCGTCGCCGACGCCAGCGCGTCGAGCGCGTCCGCATCGAGCTCGCCGAGGTCGCTCCCCCAGTGCAGCACGGCCGGGACGGCCGGACCGCGCGCGTCGACGACGACGCTCACGCCCGCTGCCCGCAGGTGATGGATCACGGGCAGGTGCCCCTCCGCCTCGCCGAACCGGTCGTCCGGGGACCGGTCATGCCGCCGCCGCGCCGGGCCGCGCGGCCGACTGCCGCACGACGAGCCGCGTGTCGAGGGTCACCGTCTCGGGTCGGCCGCCTCGCTCCATCTCGAGCGCGAGCGCGACGGCCTCGCGGCCGAGCAGCGCCCAGTCCTGGATGACGGTCGTGAGCGGCGGATCGAACATCGCGGCCTCGTCGATGTCGTCGTACCCGACGACCGAGACATCCTCCGGGATGCGCAGGCCCGCCTCCCGGATCGCGCGGTAGGCGCCGAGCGCCATCTGGTCGTTGGCGGCGAACACGGCGGTCGGCTGCTCGCCGGCCTCGAGGATGCGCCGCATGGCGTCGTACCCCGACGCCGGGCTCCAGTCGCCCTGCTGCACCTCGGGCACCGGGCGCCCGTGTTCCCGAAGCACCGCGGCCCACTGGGCCGAGCGGCTGTCGGCCGAGTACGCCCCGACCGGACCCCTGATGTGGTGCACGGTCGCATGTCCGAGGTCGAGGAGGTGCTCGACCGCCTCGCGCGCGCCGGCGCCATGGTCGAACTCGATCGAGGCCACGCCGTCCATCGTGGGCGGACCGAGCATCACCGTGGGCAGCCCGATGGGCAGGTGCAGCCCGTCGTCGATGCCGAACGGCTGGGGCTGGATGATGATCAGCACGTCGACCGCCATCTCCCCCAGGCGCGTGAACGCGCCGTTCGCCGCATCGACGCTCGGCGCGGACAGCGGCATGAGGGTCGTCGCGTAGCCGGCCGCGGCCGCGCACTCCGAGATCTCCTCGAGCGAGCGGTGCGTGCCGACCGAATGCAGGCTGTGGTACACGACCCCGACCGTCCGGAACGCGCCGCGACGGATGGCCCGCGCGGCCGCGTTCGGACGGTACTGGAGCTCCTTCATCGCCACGAGCACGCGCTCTCGCACGACCGGGGCGACGTTCGGCTCCCCGTTCGCAACCCGCGAGGCCGTCTGCGGCGACACGCCCGCCGACCGCGCGACGTCGCGGAGCGAAGCACGGCGTTCCTGCATCACACCCCCCGGAACCCGAACCGGAAGGTGAGGTCGCCGGTCGTCGGAAGCAGGTACTTCGACAGCGTGCGCGCACCCCACGAGTCGTCGCCGCCGACGCCGCGCCGCATGAGTGCGGGCCGCAGCACCGTGCGGTGGATGGGCGGCAGCTCGGTGTGGTGGCGGGCGTTCTCGATCTCGTGCGGGGTCCAGGGCAGCGCCGAGAACTCCATGCCGCCCGGGGCATCCACGCGCAGTCCGATCCCGCGCGCGTCGGTCACCTCGGCCCACCGCACGCCCGTGCGGCTGCCGGCCTCCTGCGGACGCAGGTACGGCGTGAGCTCGTCGCGGACGTCGCGCTCGTAGACCCCGAGCCGCGCGGCGCCGCGCCGGTCGACGTAGCACTCGTCGGGTCCGTCGCCGTACCAGCGCAGGCGGTGGAACTCCGGCCTGGTCGTGAGCAGCATCCCGAACTCGGGCAGGTCGGGCAGGCCGTCCACGAGGTGCAGCGTCTGCGTGACCTCGACTCGGCCGGATCCGTCCACCCGGTACGACACGTCGCAGGCCGTCGCCGGGACCGTCGGCAGCTCGTACCGGTACGAGACCGTCACGGACGTGGCATCCGACTCGACCTTCGTCGTCGTCATGGGCTCGCGCACCCGCGCGTACAGGCTCGCGAGCGACCACTGGCCGTCCTCGAACGGGCCGCCCCAGCCGCGCTCGTTGGACGTGGGCGCGTGCCAGAAGTTCGGGCGCGGCGGCGTGGCCAGCAGTTCGCGACCGCCGTCGGACGTGCGCCCGAAGCGGTACGACAGGAGCCCGCCGTGCAGCGTCGAGAACAGCACGCTGAACGAGTCGCCGTGCACGCCGATGTTGTGCGTGCCGCGCACGAGTTCGGGGGCGGGCGCCGCCACGGAGGCGGGCGGAGCGGACTCGGGCCCCGCGTCGACCGCGACCACGCGCTGCTCGTGCGCGACCTCGTGGCCCGCCGCAGCCCAGTCGGTGTCGGCGCGGAGCCGGAACGAGACGTCGATCGCGTACTCGCCGGGCGCCGACGGCACCGCGAACGGCAGCGCGATGCCGCCCGTCGACTGCGCCGGGACCTCGGTCTCGACCGTCGCCTCGCGGAGGACCCGCCCTTCCCGCGAGAGCGTCACGACGCAGCGGTACGCGCTCGACGGCGTCGAGAGGAACCGGTTCTCGACCGAGAACGCGTCGTCGCCGATCCGGATGCGCAGGCCCTGGTACAGGTACTTCACCTCGGCGAGCTTCGGCGTCGGCGAGTGGTCGGCGAAGAAGATCCCGTTGCCGCAGAACTCGCCGTCGTGCGGTGCCTCGCCGCTGTCGCCGCCGTAGCCGAAGTAGGCGTTCCCGTACGGATCGGTCAGCCGGACCGCCTGGTCGGCGAAGTCCCAGATGAACCCACCCTGGAACAGCGGCTCGCGGTAGGCGAGCTCGACGTACTCGTCGACCGCACCGAACGAGTTGCCCATCGCGTGCGCGTACTCGCACAGGATGAAGGGCTTGTCGCGGTGCTCGCGCAGGTGCGCCTCGACCCCCGCGGCCGGCGTGTACATCTGGCTCGTGATGTCGGTGGTCTCCGGGTACCGGGGATCCCAGTGCACGCCCTCGTAGTGGATGGGCCGGTCGTCGACCGAGCGGAACCAGTCGGCGACGTCGCGCAGGTCGGTGCCGCCGAAGGACTCGTTGCCCAGCGACCAGACGACCACGCTCGCGTGGTTCTTGTCGCGCTCGAACATGCTCGCCGCGCGGTCGAGCAGGGCCGCGATCCACTCGGGCCGGTCACCGGGGACCGCCTCCTCGACGGGCGCCCCGAGCGCGCGGATGCGATCCCACACGCCGTGCGTCTCGAGGTTCATCTCGTCGATGACGAGCAGGCCGTACCGGTCGGCGAACTCGTAGAACGCGCTGCTGTTCGGGTAGTGGCTGGTCCGAACCGAGTTCACGCCGGCGGCCTTCAGCGCGCGGACGTCGGACTCGATCTCGTCGCGCGTCATGACCCGGCCGTTCAGGCCGAACTCGTGCCGGTTGACGCCGAGGAACACGATCCGCTGCCCGTTCAGGCGCAGCACGCCGCCCTCGATGCCGAAGCGGCGGACGCCCACCGACTGCGGGATCACCTCGACGAGCGCCCCGTCGGCGTCGCGCACCTCGACGGTGAGCTCGTACAGCGCAGGCGATTCCGGGCTCCAGAGCTCGGGCCGCTCGATGCGGATGCCGAACTCGCCGCCGCCGAGGTCGGCGAGGTCGCCCACCCCGGCGAGATGCGCCCGGACCGTCCCCTCGCCGCGCAGCGCGACGGTGAGCCGCACGTCGGCCGACGTGTTCGCCTCGTCGAGCCCGGTCGAGATCCGCAGGTCCTCGGCGTGCACCGCTGGGCGGCGGTAGAGCGTGACATCCCGGAAGATGCCGGAGAACCGGAAGAAGTCCTGGTCCTCGAGCCACGACCCGCTGCTCCACTTGAACACCTGCGCGGCGAGCGTGTTCTCGCCGTCCACCAGTGCGTCGGTGAGGTCGAACTCCGACGGCGTGAAGCTGTCGGTCGCGTACCCGAGGTAGCGGCCGTTGAGCCACAGCGCGATCGCGCTCTCGACGCCGTGGAAGCACACGCTCAGCCGTTCGCCCGCTTCGAGCGGGCGGTCGAGCGTGAATGGCCTCACGTACGAGGCGACCGGGTTGAACCGCGTCGGCACCTGCCCCGGGTCGACCTGCTCGACGCCGTCCCACGGGTACTGCACGTTCACGTACTGGGGGCGGTCGTAACCGTGGAGCTGGATGTGCGCCGGCACGGGGATGTCGTCCCAGCCCGAGGCGTCGACGTCCGGGAACCCGGGCAGGGTCGCGGCCTGGTTCTTCGCGTAGTGCAGCTTCCAGCGGCCGTTCAGCGACTGCTCGTAGCGGCTCACCCCCTCGGATGCCTCGGCCGCGTCGCCGAACCAGCGGTGATCGGAGTGCGCGGCGAGCCGGTGCTCGCAGACGTACTCTGGGTCGGCGATGCGGGTGATGTCGAACGTCACTTGACGGCTCCGGTGATGCCCTCGGCGAAGGCGCGCTGCAGGGCGAAGAAGATGATCATGGTCGGCAGGGATGCGAGCAGCACGGCGAGCATGAGCACGCCGTAGTCGGTCACGTACCCGGCGCTCAGGTTCGAGATGAGCATCGGCATGGTGATGATGTCGTTGCTCACCAGGATCACCTTCGGCCACAGGAAGTTGTTCCACGCCGTGAGGAACGTGATCACGGCGGCCGCGGCGAACGTCGCCCGCATCGTCGGGATGTAGATGCGCGCGAAGATCGACACCTCGCCGAGTCCGTCGATGCGCGCCGCCTCGATGATCTCGTGCGGGAACGACCGCGACGACTGGCGGAACAGCAGGATGAGGAAGGGCGTCGCGATGGCGGGGATGATCACCGCGCCGAGCGAGTTGACCATCCCGACCTTGGCGAACATCTGGAAGAGCGGGATCATCACCGCGGCGAACGGGATGAACATCGCGAGCAGCAGGATCGACATGACGACGTCCTTGCCCTTGGAGTGGAACACCTCGAACCCGTAGCCGGCGATCGAGCAGATGATCAGGGCGAGGACCGTCGTGCCGGCCGCGATCGCGAACGAGTTCCACATCGCGCCGACGACGTCCTGCGCGGCGAACAGCTTCTCGAAGTTCGCGAACAGCTCGCCGCCCGGGAGCATCTTCGAGGCCAGGACGTCCGAGCTGGTGTTCGTCGCCGAGACCGCCATGAAGTACAGCGGGAAGACCGAGAACACGGCGAACACCGTGAGGAACAGGTAGCCGGGGAGGCGGCGGAGCTTCGGCCGGACCGGCCTCCGCGTGCGGGCCTTCTCGGGCACCGTCATTGCCATGGTCTCAGTCACGCTTGTCACCGATCCTCTTCTGGATGAGGGCGAGCACGGCGACGAGGATCAGGATCACGTACGAGATCGCGGCCGCGTAGCCGAAGTTGGGGTTCTTCTGGAAGGACACCTCGTAGAGGTAGTGCGACATCGACATGGTCATGTACGCCGGCCCGCCTCGGGTGAGCGCCCAGGACTCGTCGAAGAGCTGGAGCGTGCCGTTGGTCGACACGATCGCCGTGAGGACGATCATGGGCTTCAGCTGCGGCACGGTGACGTACCAGAACGTCTGCCACGCGTTCGCGCCGTCGATGCGGGCGGCCTCGATGCTCGAGAGGTCGATGGTCTGCAGGCCCGCGAGGAAGAAGATCATGTTGTAGCCGGTCCAGCGCCACAGCAGGCCGAGGATGATCACGAACCGCGCGGTGTCGGCCTCGCCGAGCCAGTTGATCGGGCTGTCGATGAAGCCCACCCCGGTGAGCACGTCGTTGACGAACCCGTCGGTCGCGAAGAGGGTGCGGAACACCATCGAGTAGGAGACGAGCGAGACGGCGCAGGGCAGGAAGATCACGGTCCGCCACATGCCCCGGAAGCGCAGGTTCCGGTCGTTGAGCAGGTTGGCGAGGATCATCGCCAGCACCAGCATGATCGGCACCTGGATGATCAGGTAGATGAAGGTGTTCTGCAGCGTGAGCTTGAAGATCTCATCGTCGAAGAGGCGCTGGTAGTTGTACCAGAGCGGGTCGGCGAAGTTCAGGCGCGTCCCGCGGCCCGTCTGCAGCGACAGGATGAACGCCTGGATCATCGGCACGAAGTTGATGATCAGGATCACCAGCGCGGCCGGGATCAGGAACCACCAGCCGGTGAGGCTGCGCCGCCGCGCGGGGGTCAGCCAGGGCCGCTTGGGCCCGAGGGAGTTGCTCAGCGGCGGCGGCGGGTTGCGCTTGTCCGCCGACCTCTTGAGCGTCGTCGCTTCAGAAGTCACAGTCGATCCTTCGTCTCGTCACCGGGGTGCGGGTGGTGGAGTGCGGGTGGCCGGCCGCCGGTGGATTCCCGGTGGATGCCCCGCTGCGGTGCCGCCCGGGCCGGGGAGCGCGCTCCCCGGCCCGGGCGACGGTCCGCTTACTCCATCGCGAACTCGACGTTGGCCTGGGCCTCGCCGAGCGCGGTCGCGGGGTCGGCGCCACCCATGATCTGGGTGATCGCGGCGCTCACGGCGTCGCGGCCTTCGTAGTAGTACGCACCCGTGTTGTTCGACGGGACGTGCCCGCCGTACTCGACGACCTTCGAGAAGATGGCGTCGCCGCCGAAGAACTCGATCGGCTCGGCGTAGACGTCGCTGTCACCGGCCGGGATCCAGTTCGCGACCGCGCCCGAGGCGGGCAGGATCGTGTCGTAGAGGTCGGTCGAGCCGGCGAAGGTCGCCGCGAGGAAGTCCGACGCCAGTTCGACGTTCGCGTTCGAGGAGAGCGCCCAGGACGATCCGCCGTTCGCGGTGTAGTTCGTCGCGTCGTCGAGGCCCTCGAGCTTCGGCACGTTCGTGATGGCCCACTTGCCGGACTGGTCCGCGGTGCTCTGGATGGAGCCGACGATCCAGACGCCCTGCGAGGTGCCGGCGACCGTGCTGTTCGCGAGCGTGCCGATGTACTCGTCCCACGAGTTGACCTCGAGGAACACGCCCGACTCGACGAGGCGGGTGTAGACGTCGATCGCCGCGAGGAGCGCGTCGTTGTCGACGATCGTGGGGTTGCCCTCATCGTCGAACAGGCTCGCACCGGCCGACTGGAGCATCATCATGATCTGGTCGGCGGAGCCGGCCTGGCCCGACAGCAGCGGCTGTCCGGTCTTGGCGAGGATGTCCTCGCCCTTGGTGATGAACTCGTCCCACGTGATGTCGGTGAAGTCGTCGATCGTGTAGCCGGCCTGCTCGAGCACGTCGGTGCGCAGGGCGGTGACGGCGGTGCCCGAGTCGAACGGCACGCCGTAGTTGACGTCGTCGATGGTCGAGTACGCGGTGACCGCCTCCGGGAACTCCGAGAAGTCGATGTCCGAGTCGGCGAAGTCGCTGAACAGGTCGGGGTAGTTGAGCCCGTTCTTCTGGAACGCATTGTTCTGCATGAGGAAGATGTCGGGCAGCTCGTCGAACGTCTGGGCCTGCGCGATCGTCGTGAGCTTCGTCTGCAGGTCGTCCCACGGGACCTCGACGATGTCGAGCTTGAAGTCGGGGTGGTCCTGCTGGTAGACCTTCTCGGCTTCCTCGAGGGCGTAGATGTTGAACGCCGGGTCCCAGGCCCAGACCGTGAGCGTGTTGTCGTCGCCGCCGGACTCCGAGTCGCCGGAGGAGGGAGTGCAGCCGCTGAGCAGCAGGGCTGCCGGCAGCCCCACCGCGAGTGCCATGGCTGCGAACTTCCTTGATCGTTGCATGGATTGAGGATCCTTCCGTGTTCTCCTGGTCGCCGAGTGGTGCCTCGGCCGCGCGGTCGGCGTGGGGTTCGCCGACCACGAGTGGGTGCCGAGTGAACACGGGATGCGACATCGCATCGTCGCGCTCGTCCTCGAGCACTTCCTCGCGGGGAAAACTAGCACTGGTAACGTCACCACGCCAGTTTTCAGGCGGAAGTCGCGAAAACGTCGGCGTGTCGGAATCGGCGCGGGCGACGCTCGACGGCACCCGGGACATCCAGGAGTTCACCGACTGGAAGCGCGGCGAGGCGGCCTTCGACCACCACGCGCCGATCGACCCGAGCGACCCGGACTGAACCGGTCGGTCGTCGACGCCCGCCTGCGAACGGATCAGCTCGGCGGGAGCAGCGGGCGCGGCGGCAGCGGCGAGGAGTAGACGACGCTGGTGGTGACGCTGCCGAGGCTGCCGATCTTGCCGCTGACCTGTTCGAGGTGCTTCATGCTGGTCGCGACGACCTTCATGATGAAGCAGTCGTCGCCGGTGACGTGGTGCGCCTCGATGACCTCGGGCAGGCCGGCGAGCAGGGTGTGCAGCGGCTCGTAGATGCTGCTGGGGTACCGCAGGCGCAGGTAGGCGAGGATCGTGTATCCGAGTCGTTCCGCGTCGACCTGGGCGCCGTAGCCGCTGATGACGCCGGATTCCTCGAGCCGGCGCACCCGCTCGGCGGCAGCGCTGTGGCTCATGTTGATCTGCCTGGCCAGTTCCGCGATGCTCTGCCGACCGTTGGCCTGCAGGGCCTTCAGGATCGCCGTATCGACCTTGTCGGGTTCGAACGGGAGATTCGCGGCCATGCGGCAAGACTGCCACGAAATCGTCGCCGTCCGCGCTGGGATGCCGAGAATCGGCCCTTCAGATGGCGTCTGGCCGTGAATATCGTTTCGGACATGACGATCACCACCTCATCGACCGACCACCTCATCTCCCACTTCGCGGGCAAGCTCGCCTTCGAGACCGACGCCTCGGACGTGCACGCCGACCAGGACGCCGGAGTCCGCTTCGTCCTGATCGACTCCCGCGGGGAGGCGGCCTGGGCGCAGGGGCGCATCGTCGGGGCGATCCACCTGCCGACCGCCGAGATCGCCACCCGTGCACCCGACGCGATCCCGCTGGACGTCCCGGTCGTCACCTACTGCTGGGGGCCGGGCTGCAACGGCTCGACCCGCGCCGCGCTGGAGTTCGCGAAGCTGGGCTACCAGGTCAAGGAGATGATCGGCGGCTTCGAGTACTGGGCGCGCGAGGGCTACCCCGTCGAGGACGACCACGGTCGCATCATCCGGGCCAAGGACCCGCTGACCGCACCGGTGCACTCGATCACCTGCGACTGCTGACGTGGTCGCGGTCCGCCCGGTCCGCGAGAGCGACCTCACCGAACTGGTCCGACTCATCCGAGCACATGCGCGGTACGAGCGGGCCGCGCCACTTCGCCCTGATCTGGAGACGGCACTGGCCGCGACGCTGTTCCTCCCGGAACCGCGGATCCGCGTGCTCGTCGCCGACGACGACTCCGTCCTGCTCGGCTACGCGAGCTGGAGCCTCGAGGCATCGACCTGGCGGGCGGCCGAGTACGCCCACCTCGACTGCCTCTATCTCCGAGGCAGTGCCCGCGGGCGCGGCATCGGCCGTGCGCTGATGCGCGCCGTCGAGGATGCCGCCCGCCGGGCCGGTGCCGCAGAACTCCAGTGGCAGACCCCGGACTGGAACGACGATGCGATCCGCTTCTACCGGCGGACCGATGCGCATGCGGCGGCCAAGGTGCGGTTCGCGTTGCCGCTGCCCGCGCACCGGGCGACGACTCGGTTCGGCGTCGGCGCCGACCAGGCGGTCTGACCCGGCCCTTCCATACCGGCGCGAACGCGATCAGTATGGACGTGTCGGTATCGAGCGACCATGGGGGTCAAGATGAGCGTGTACCGAGTGATCGACGTGATCGGCACGAGTGCCTCGTCCTGGGAGGAGGCGGCCCGCGAAGCCATCACTACGGCCGCGGGGTCGCTGCACGACCTCCGCATCGCCGAGGTGACGAAGCAGGACGTGGTCGTCGGCGACGACGGGACGCTGCTGTTCCGCGCGCGGATCCAGCTCTCGTTCAAGTACGCGCCGGAGTGAGCCGCGCGGTCGCCCGCATCGGCGTTCGGGATAGCACACGGCCGTGGAGCGGGCAATCCCGCTGACGGACGCGCGCCCGCTGCATAGCCTCGGGGCATGCCAGCGAAGCAGAGCAGTGCGAGCAGTACCTCCACCACCCGCAACAAGCGCCGTCCCGCCCGCGGGGCGAGCCTGACCGACGAACAGAACGCCGAAAGCGGGTTCACTGCGTCCAAGACGCTCAGCGAGAACCTGCAGAAGGTGCTCGTCGACCTCATCGAGCTCGCCTCGCAGGGCAAGCAGGCGCACTGGAACGTCGTCGGGAAGAACTTCCGCGACACCCACCGTCAACTCGACGAGATCATCGACTCCGCGCGTGAGTTCAGCGACACCGTCGCCGAGCGGATGCGCGCACTCCACGCGCTCCCCGACGGGCGCAGCGACACGGTCGCCGAGTCCACGACGCTCCCCGAGTTCCCACCCGGAGAACTCGACACCACCGCGGTCGTCGACCTGGTCACCGAACGCCTCGAGTCGACGGTCTCGACGTGTCGCGACGTACACGACGCGGTCGACGAGGAGGATCCCACCAGCGCCGACATCCTGCACGCGATCCTCGAGCAGCTCGAGCAGTACGCGTGGATGGTCAGCGCCGAGAACCGGGTCGCCCGGAAGTCCTGAGCGGCCGCTGCTCAGTCCAGGAACGAGACCGGATCGAACTCGTCGATCGGGATGACCCGGAGACGCGGCAGTGGAGCGTCGAAGACCCGTGCGTCGAACTCGAGGTCGAACTTCTCGAGACCCGGGAGTGCGTTGAATCCGCCATTCCGGAACTCGGAGAACGCGACGACTCCGACCCGCCGCGGCGGACCGATCAGGTTCGAGACATCCTGGATGAAGTCGCCGTCGTG
Source organism: Agromyces sp. MMS24-JH15 (assembly GCF_043518605.1). Lineage (GTDB taxonomy): Bacteria > Actinomycetota > Actinomycetes > Actinomycetales > Microbacteriaceae > Agromyces. Next base: position 1,542,225 of record NZ_CP171358.1, on the reverse strand, counting down.
GCTCACCAGCATGAGGTCGGCCGGGCGACTCCGGAGCGCACGCAGCGTGCGCTGGATCGCGATGTCGACCACCTTCTCGTCCGGCTCGCCGGAGAGCGGCACGACGACGTAGTCCATCGACTTCAGCGCTTGGACGAAGGGCATCGGGATACCCGACGACGCATTGAGGAAGAACACTCCGCGCGCCGGCTGGCCCCACACTCTCGCCGCGAACGCGACCAGGCGATCCCATCGCGGCCGCTCGTCCGGCTGCGGTCGCCGGTTGAGGATCGACGTGCCGAGGGTCGCGTCGATGTTCTCACCGTCGACGAGCACCCACGTCGTTCGTGCATCCGCCGCTGACATGCGCCTCCTTCACGAGTACCAGCCGAATCCTATGCGCGTTCGCCTCTGCGGGAACACGGACTCTGCGTCCCTCGAAGCCACGGAATTCACCGAGCATGCCATCCCGCGGCCACCCTGGAAACGACGAAACCCCCGGTAAACCGGGGGTTTTGCGGTAGCGAGGGCGGGACTCGAACCCGCGACACCACGATTATGAGCCGTGTGCTCTAACCACCTGAGCTACCCCGCCGCAAGGCCACCGCTGAGCGGCGAACCAGAGCCCCGAGTCAGGATTGAACTGACGACCCCTTCCTTACCATGGAAGTGCTCTACCACTGAGCTATCGGGGCGTATGCCGTTTCGGCAACCGTACGAGGATATCACCTCCGCGCGCGTCCTCCGAATCGGCGGTCAGAGGCTCGAACCGACCCCGCTCACGCTCGTCGAGGCCGCGATCGCGAACACGATCAGGAGCACGTACGCCACGATCACGAGCAGCAGTCCGATGGTCACGACGTACCCGAAGATCAGGCCGGTGAGCGCCGCAGCGCCGCCCTGCTCACCGCGTTCGCGGATCTGCCGTCGCGCGAGGTGACCGAACACGATCGCGGCGATCGAGGTCAGGAGCCCGAACATCAGGCCGCCGAGCCCGAGGCCGAACGCCACCCACGCGAACACGTTGTTCGGCGGCGCGGCGGGTGCGGACCACTGCGCGTCGTACCGGTACCCCGGGTACGGCTGGCCGCCGTAGGGCTGCGGTGCGCTGTAGGGCTGCGGCGCGCCGTACGCCGGCGAAGCGTACGCGGGCGCAGCGTACGCGGGCACCACCGCCTCCGGCGGTGCGACGGGCGAGATGGTCCGGGTCGGGTCTTCGGGCGCAGCGGTCACGGCACTTCCAAGCTGGGGGTCGGGCGTTCGGGTCGCGGGACGTGGTCATCGTACCGATCGGCGGGCGCGACGCAGCACACCCTCCCCACCCGATCAGGCCGCCGGCGCCGCGACGCCGGGCAGCAGCCAGGCGGCGAACGCCGGACCCGTCGTCTCGAGCGTCACGCGACCTGTCGCCGACGCCCCGAGTCGAGCGGTTCCGAACGCGGCGAGCCCCCGCGTCGGGGCATCCGTCGGCACCTCGCCCTCCTCGAGCTCGAGCCGCGCGGCCGCGCGCGTGGCGAACACCAGCACCGAGGCATCCGCGCTCTCTCGCACGAACGCGACCGCGTCGTCGCCGACCGCGAGCCAGCGGATGCCGCCGGTCGCGAGCACCGGGTGCGACCGTCGCAGCGCGACGAGGTCGCGGTACGCCGCGAGCGTCGGCGCGACCTCCGGATCGTCCGCGCTCCCCCACGGCATCGGGGTGCGGCTCGCCTCGCCGTCCTCGCCGACCAGCCCGAACTCGTCGCCGGCCCACACCACCGGGATGCCCGGCAGCGTCACCGCGAGCCCGGACGCGACCGGCACCGTGCCGGGGCGCGCGTTCGTCGCGAACCGCGGGGTGTCGTGGGTGTCGAGCGCGTTCATGGTCGCAAGCCTGGTCCGCCACGGGAAGCCGGCCGCGAACGCCCGGTGCGCGTCGACCCACTGCGGGCCGGTCAGCGCGGGCACGCGGCCGAGCGCGAAGCCGATCCCGCCGCCCGCGGGGCTCCCGGGCTCCTGCAGCCAGCCCCACACCGGCCGGGTGAACACGGCGTAGGTCATCGCGCCGTGCCACGCGTCGCCCTGGAAGTCGGATGCCGCGTCGTTGGTCGACTCCCCCAGCAGGATCGTGTCGGGGTTCACGTCGAGCATCGTGCGGCGGATCGCCTGCCGCACCTCGGCGTTCAGGTCGACCGAGCCGAGCCGGCCGGTCATGTTCGCCACGTCGATCCGCCAGCCGTCGAGCGAGAACGGTGCGCGCAGGTACTTCGCGACCACCGAGTCGGGCCCGTCGACGAACCGCCGCCGCAGCTCGGGCGACGACCAGTCGAACTTCGGCAGGCTCGGCACGCCGAGCCACGACTCGTACGAGCCATCCTCGGCGAAGTGATAGAAGGAGCGCTCGGCCGACGCCGCGTCGGCCTGCGCGCTGCGGAACCACTCGTGCGCGTCGCCCGAGTGGTTCGAGGTCAGGTCGCCGATGACCCGGATGCCCCGCGCATGCGCCGCCTCGACGAGCCGGACCAGCGCGTCGTCGCCGCCGAGCAGGTCGTCGACGCGATCGAAGGTGGATGCGTCGTACCGGTGGTTCGACCGCGCCGGGAACACCGGCGTGAGGTACAGCAGGTCGACCCCGAGCCCGACGAGGTGGTCGAGCCGCTCGCGCACGCCGTCGAGGTCGCCGCCGAACACCTGGTGCGACCGCCCGGGCGGCACCGGGTCGACCGCGTCCGGCCAGTCGGCGGGGATCGCCCACTCGGGCAGCGCGTCGGCCGCGCGGAGCGCGTCGAACGGGGCATCCGCCGACTTCACGAACCGGTCGGGGAAGACCTGGTAGAGGATGCTCCGGGCGGCCCAGTCGGGCGCCGGCTCGTGCGCGACCAGCCGGAAGTCGTCGTGGTCGCGCAGCTCGGTCGCGCGGTACCCGCCCTGGCTCAGCCAGTGCTGGCGGCCGTCCTCGCCGACGAGCAACCAACGGTACCCGTGCACGGGGTTCTCGACCTCGACCGTCGCCTCCCACCAGTCCCACCCGTCGGCGGAGCCGACGAGCGCGGCGTGGTCGAACCGCGGCTCGCGGTTCGGGTTCGACCGCGTCCCGACCCAGGCGAGCGGGCCGAGCGGCGCGCCGTCGGCGCCGAGCGCGCCGTGCGGGACGCGCAGGCGCACGCGCACCTCGTCGCCGAGCGTCGGCGCCTGGTTCGAGACGTGCAGCGGCGATCCGTCGTGGTGCGGGGTCGGCATGGGTTCACCCTTCCATCCGGAGGTTTCGAGATGGTTGCGTCCGGCGCGACCCCAGGCTGTCGACGCGCAGACGCACCGGCGCCGCCGTGACGGCGCCGGTGCGACCTCGCGACTACTTGACCGCGCCCGCGGTGAGCCCGCCGACGATGTACTTCTGCAGGAACAGGAACAGCGCGACCACCGGCAGCGCCGCCATCACGGCACCCGCCGAGAACGCCGACCAGTCCGCGTAGCGCGGGTTCGACACGAGCTTCGTGAGGCCGACGGCGAGCGTCTGCTGGTCGGTGTCGATGAGCAGCACGGATGCCACGACGAACTCGTTCACGCTCGTGATGAAGCTGAGCAGCGCGACGACCGCGAGGATCGGCGCGACGAGTCGCAGGATGATCGTGAAGAAGATCCGCGCGTGCCCCGCGCCGTCGATCTTCGCGGCCTCGTCGATCGACGACGGCACGGTGTTGAAGAAGCCGTACATGAGATAGGTGTTCACGCCGAGCGCACCGCCCAGGTACACCATGATCAGGCCGACCCGCGTGTTCAGGCCGATCGCCGGGAACAGGTCGCCGATCGTCGACATGAGCAGGAAGATCGCGACGACCGCGAGCAGCTGCGGGAACATCTGCACGACGACGATCGAGACCAGCCCGAACCGGCGGCCCGTGAACCGCATCCGCGAGAACGAGTACGCCGCGAGCGCGCCGAGGAACGTCGTCGAGACCGCCGTGATGCCGGCGATGAGCAGCGTGTTGCCGAACCACGTCGTGAACGGCACCTGCGGGTCGGTGAGGATCCGCACGTACGCGTCGAGCCCGATCTGCGAGAACAGGGCGTTCGAGCCCGTCAGCGTGCCGTGCGGGTTGAGCGACGCCGACACCACGAAGACGATCGGCAGCAGCGAGAACGCGACCACGATCACGCCGACGACGTGCCGCCAGCCGGTCGCCCGGAACCAGCGGCCGAAGCGGAACGGGCGCTTGGTCGGGATGTGGCGGGGACCCTCGCCCTGCGACGAGTACGCCCGGGTCGAGGCATCCTCGAACTCCTCGATCTCGCCGGCGAGGAGGCCGCCCGGCGTGCCGGGGACTGCGTTCGGTGCGGCCATCAGTTCAGCTCCTCGAGGCTCTTGGTGCGGCGGAAGGCGATGATCGAGATCACCGCGACGACGATGAAGATGATGATCGAGTACGCGCTCGCCAGGCCGTAGTCGCGGGTCTGCCCGGTGAACGCGACCTTGTAGACCATCGTGATCAGGATGTCGGTGAAGCCGACCGGGATCGGCGCGTTCGAGTCGCGCGGACCGCCGTCGGTCAGCATGTAGATGGTGTTGAAGTTGTTGAAGTTGAACGCGAACGACGCGATCAGCAGCGGTGCGACCGTCACCAGCAGCAGCGGGAGCTTGATGAGCCGGAACACGGCCCACGGCTTCGCGCCGTCGACGGTCGCCGCCTCCTGCAGCTCGTCGGGGATGGACTGCAGCGCCCCGGTGCACACCAGGAACATGTACGGGAAGCCGAGCCACAGGTTCACGATCAGGATCGACACCTTCGCGAGCCACGGGTCGGTCAGCCACGGGATGGATGCCCCGCCGAGGAGCACCTGGTTGATGAATCCGAAGCTCTCGTTCATCATGCCCGCCCAGATCAGGACCGACAGGAACGACGGGATCGCGTACGGCAGGACCATGAGGACCCGGTAGATCTTGCGCCCGCGCATCCGCAGGTCGTTGAAGACGATCGCGAGGAACAGGCCGAGGAAGAACGTCGTGGCGACCGAGATGAGCGCGAACGCGAAGGTCCACGCGGTCACGTACACGAGCGGGCCGGCGAGCCGGGAGTCGGTGACGGCGCGCACGAAGTTGTCGAAGCCGACCGTGATCTGCCAGCCCGGCAGGAGCTGGTCGCCGTTCTCGGCGGTGAAGGCTCCCACGCCCGAGTCGGCGTACACGGTGCCCGTCTCGAGGTCGGTCATGGTGCCGGCAGCCTCGTCGTACGCGAGCGTCGAGATGTAGCGGTAGCCGCTCTGCCCGTCGGGCGTGCGGACGGCGCCGTCGTTCGGGTCGTCCGAGTAGGGAACCGAGAGCGCGGTGACCTCGTCGGTGCGTGCGAGCACGTCGGCGAACTGCAGCGTGGTCCAGCCGTCGGTCGCGACAGCCTTGTCGCCGTCGAACTCGGCGTCGACCGGCGCGAGCGGCTCGACGGTCGTGCCGACCGACGCCTCACCCGTCTCGGGGTCGGTCACGAGCAGGCCGAGCTCGCCGCCGCGGTCCACGACCGTGACCGGGTAGGTGGGCGAGTCCTCGACCCGCTGGAGCGACGACGCCATGAGCGACGAGACCGCCTGCTCCTTGGAGCCGTTGTGCCCCGTGCCGTAGTTCGTGAAGGCGATGTACCCCGTGTAGAGGAGCACGAACACCTGGAACACGACGAGGAAGATCACGCCGGGCGTGAGGTACTTCGCCGGAAGCTTCCGGCGCGAGAAGTAGATCCAGTTGACCAGCACGGTCACGGCCGCAACGACCGCGGTCACGATCCACTGGTCGTGCGCGATGAGCGCGAACACCGCGTAGACCGCGAGCGCGTCGACGAGCGCGATGCCCACGAGCTTCACCAGGAAGGCGACGAGGTTGCCGGATGCCGCGTCGGCGATCGCCGCGGCACGCCGCTGTCGCTTGGTCGGCGGCTCGGGCGGCGCCTCGGATGTCTCGACCGGGCGGTCGTTCTGGGTGGTCGTGGTCATCTCGTGTTCCTCATCACTGCGACGGCGGTGGGCGACCGGTGGTCGAGTAGCGCCCGAGCGGAGCGAGGACGCGTATCGAGACCCCATCACGAACCCTCGACACGCGCCCCCTCCGCGGGCGCTACCCGACCGGCGGCGTCGGACTAACCGGCGATCGCGGCCTCGACGTCGGCGGCGAGCTTCTGCCACGTCGACACCGGGTCGGCGCCGTTGATGATCTCGGCCTCGGCGATGCCCCAGTACTGCCACACCGAGCCCATGGCCGGGATGGCCGGCATCGGGACGGCCTCGGCACCGACGGCTGCGAAGCCCTTGATGATCGGGTCGCTCGACGCGGTCTCGGCTGCGGCCGAGAGCGCGGGGAGGATGTTGCCGGCCTTGAACAGCTCGAGCTGGACGTCCTCGGTGCCGATGTAGTTCACCAGGAAGTCGTTCGCGGCGACCTTGTTCTTCGACTCGGCCGAGATGAAGAAGCCCTTGACGCCGGCGAACGGCGAAGCGGCCTCACCCGTCGGGCTGGGGACGGTGTCGATCGCGACGTTGAGGCCCGCGTCGATCGCCGAGCCGACGTTCCAGGGGCCGGTCAGCCAGAAGGCCGACTTGCCGGTGAGGAACGAGTCCTTCGCGATGTCGCCGTCGATGTCGGTGTTGAAGACGCCGGTGCCGTTCTTGCCCTGCGAGGCGAGCCACTGCGCGAACGCCTCGCCGCCGGCGTTGCCGAGCTGGAGGTCGGTCGGGTCGTAGCCTGCGTCGGTCGAGCCGAAGACGGGCGCACCGAACGCGGTCTGGAACGGGTACAGGTGGTACGGGTTGCCCTCGGCGCCCTGCTCCACGACGAACGGCTGGGTGAGGCCGGCGGCCGTGCCCTTGGCGATCATGTCGTCGAAGCTCGTGGCAGCCTCGGGGACGAGGTCGGCGTTGCGGATGACCGCGATGTTCTCGACCGCGTAGGGGAGCATGTAGGTCGTGCCCTCGTAGGTCGACGCGTCGATCGCGACGGGCAGGTAGCCGGCGGCGGAGTCGCCGAGCTCGATCGGGGCGACGACGCCGTTGGTCGAGAGCTCGCCCAGCCAGTCGTGTGCACCCATGGTGATGTCCGGGCCCTTGCCGGTCGGCACCTGCTGGATGAAGTCGTCCTTGATGTCGGCGTTGTCCTTGCCGACGAGGTCGACCTTCACGCCGGTCTTCTCGGTGTACGCCTCGGCCGCGCCCTTCAGCGCGTCGACCCGCTCCGCGTCGACCCAGACGGTCAGCGTGCTCGTGGCCGATTCCTCGGTCGTGCTCTCGCTGCCGCTGCCGGCGGCGCAGCTCGCGAGGCCGAGCGTCGCGACGACCGCGACGGCTCCGGCAGCGAGGAGGCCCTTCGTGTTCACCCTCATTGGTGTGCCCTTCTCAGTTGCGTGAGACCGGCGCCTTCGCCTGGTGCAGGAGCTGTGTTCCCGTTCCGCATGCAGAACCGAGCACCGAGCCCGAAAGGCCGTTCTTCCGTTTGGAGTGCTCGCAGGGAATGCAAGCGATTACATGTATAACCCGTCACGAGTTGTTCACAAAACCGGGGAGCCTGATCTGATACCGGCTCGTAACCTTTCGGTTTCACCCGTCGACTGCAAGCGTTTCCAGCGTGTGAACGGATGACGTACAGTTTCCGCATGACTTCCGAGTGGTGGCGCACCGCCGCGATCTACCAGATCTACCCCCGCTCCTTCGCCGACGCGAACGGCGACGGCATGGGCGACCTCGCGGGCATCACGTCCCGCCTCGGCGCCCTGCAGGAGCTCGGCATCGACGCGATCTGGCTCTCGCCCTTCTACACCTCGCCCCAGAAGGACGCCGGGTACGACGTCGCCGACTACTGCGACGTCGACCCGCTCTTCGGCACCCTCGCGGACTTCGACGCCATGCTCGACGAGGCGCACGCCCGGGGCATCCGCGTCATCGTCGACCTCGTGCCGAACCACTCGTCCGACCGGCACGAGTGGTTCCAGCAGGCCCTCGCCGCCGCGCCCGGCAGTGCCGAGCGCGCGCGCTACCTGTTCCGCGACGGCGCCGGCGCCTCGGGCGAACTGCCGCCGAACAACTGGGAGTCCGTCTTCGGCGGCCGCGCCTGGACGCGCGTCACCGAAGCCGACGGCACGCCCGGCCAGTGGTACCTGCACCTCTTCGACAGCACGCAGCCCGACTTCGACTGGTCGAACGAGGAGGTCCGCGAGGAGTTCCGGCGCATCCTGCGCTTCTGGCTCGACCGCGGCGTCGACGGCTTCCGCGTCGACGTGGCGCACGGCCTGATCAAGGCCGACGGCCTGCCCGACTGGACGCCCGCCGAGGGCGCCGGGAGCATGGGCGGCGCGGGCGGCGCGGACGGCGCGGACGACCCCGCGCTCGACACGCTCGGCGAGTCCGCCTCGGGCGTCGCACTCGAACCGGCGATCAGCCAGGAGAACGGCGACGGCGCCCCCTACTGGGCGCAGGACGGCGTGCACGAGGTCTACCGCGACTGGCGCCTGCTCGTCGACGAGTACCCAGGCGAGCGCATCCTCGCCGCCGAGGCGTGGGTCGACCCGCTCTCCAAGGTCGCGAAGTGGGTGCGCCCCGACGAGATGCACCAGTCCTTCAACTTCGCCTACCTCGAGACCCCGTGGAAGGCTGTGGCACTGCGCAAGGTCGTGGATGCCTCGCTCGACGCGTTCGGCTCGGTCGGCGCCCCCTCGACCTGGGTGCTCTCGAACCACGACGTGGTCCGCCACGCGACCCGCCTCTCGGTCACGGCCGACAACCCGCAGGGCCACGGCCTCGGGCCGAAGTCCAAGGGCCTGCCCGAGTACGCCCCCGGCCTCCGGCGCGCCCGCGCGGCGACCGCGCTCATGCTCGCGCTGCCCGGCTCGGCCTACCTCTACCAGGGCGAGGAACTCGGCCTGCCCGAGGTCATCCACCTCCCCGACGACGCCCGCCAGGACCCGACCTGGTTCCGCACGGACGGCGAGCGCTACGGCCGCGACGGCTGCCGCGTGCCGCTCCCCTGGGAATCGGAGGCGCCCTCGTACGGCTTCGGGCCGACGGATGCCTCGTGGCTCCCCCAGCCCGGCGAGTGGGCCGACCTCGCGCGCGACCGGCAGGTCGGCGACCCCGCCTCGACGCTGTCGCTCTACCGGGACGCCCTGCGGATCCGCCGCGACCTCGCCCTCGGCTCGGGCGCGCTCGAGTGGGCGACCGACCTCGGACTGCCGTCCGACGTCGTGGCGTTCCGCAACGGCGGCCTGCTCGTCGTCGCGAACACCGGCGCGGAGCCGGTCGCGCTCCCCGCGGGCGAGGTCGTGCTCGCGTCCGGGCCGGTCGCCGAGACGGTCCCCGCCGACACGACGGTCTGGGTGCGGGCCTAGAGCACTACGCCGACCCGCGGCGCCTGCGGGGGTCGGCGGCCCCGACGAACGCATGAGAATCCGGGTGGTGCCCCACCGAGGCATCCATGACCCGGATTCTCATGCGTTTCGCAGAGCCGGGCCCGTCGTGTCGACCCGCGAGAACGGCCCGCCGCCCGCCCACCGGTGGGCTCCCCGACCCACGAGCGCGAGAATGCCGTCGCTCGTTCGCTCCCAGTCCTCCATCACCTGCGAGCAGCTGAGTCGCAGCACGAGGTAGCCCTGGATGACGAGTTCGAAGTCGCGCCGGCGGTCGCGGTCGAACGCGGCGGCGCCCGAGTGCCATGCTCGCCCGTCGGCTTCGATCACGAGCCGGTCTCCGACGAGGAAGTCGACCGTTCCGACACCGGCGATGTGCACCTGCGACCGGTACCGGATGCGACGCCCATGCAGGAGCATCCGTATCCGCGTTTCCAGCCCGGACTGGCCGTCGGGGTCGACGAGATCGACTTCGGCGCGTCGGCTCGGCGGCATCTCGGCCCGGACGAGGTCGAGATGGCCCATCGTGAGGTGCCGTTGCTCGAGCGCAGAGTCGATCGACGCGAGCGCCTCGTCGCGCGGAGCGCAGGCGAACATCTCGGCGAGCGCCAGGACCAGTGGATCCCTCGCCCGATCGAGGCCCGCCTTCGTGCTGTAGTGCACGCAGACCCGCTGCCCGATTCGGTCGAGCGGGACGGCACGATCGAGCGGCGAGGAAAGGCGCCCGGTGCTGTGGCGCACGCGGACGTGGAGTCGGGTGCCGTCGTGCACCCACAGCCCGTGCATCCGGGCGACCGACGCGGCGGTTGCCGTTCCGCCGACCCGGACCGCCCGCACGACGTCACGATCCGCCGCCGGATGGGCGAACCATCCATGCCGGACGCGTTCGATCGTGCCGGAACGCACCGCGCTTCGCACGTGATCCCGAGGGATCCCGGCACGCTCGAGGACCGCGTACGGGGCGGCGCCGCCGTTCGCGCGCAGCACGTCCATGAGGACCGACATACGGTCGACTGTGGCCGCAGCGATGAACGGGCGGGTCGGCGGACCACCGGATTGTGGATGGTTCGGCGATGCGCGGAGTGGGGAGGGGTGCTCGTGCGGGGTTCGCTGCCGGCACGCCTGCCCGACGAAGTCCGAATGCCCGAATGCCCGAATGCCCGAATGCCCGAAACGCATGAAATTCCGGCCCATACGCCTGCTCAGGACTCCTGACGGCGATTCTCCTGTGTTTGTGCGCCAGCCGGACTCAGGCCGCGACGGAGACGCGGCCGCAGCTAGTTCGTGTTGTCGTACAGCCACACGAGCGGGTCGACCCACTCGCCTTCCTTGCCGCCGATGCGGATCTCGAAGTGCAGGTGCGGTCCGGTCGACATGCCGGTCGAGCCGACGTTGCCGACCACGTCGCCGACCTTCACCTGGTCGCCGATCTCGAACCGGCGCGACCCGTACTGCAGGTGCGCGTACACGCTGGTGACGGTCTGGCCGTCGATCACGTGATCGATCATGGTGACCACGCCCAGCGATCCGCCCGCGTCGGTCGACTCCGACACGACGCCGTCGGCGATCGACTGGGTCTCGGCGCCGTACCCGGGGTTGAAGTCCTGCCCGTGGTGGTCCTCGGAGCAGCCCGCGCAGTCGCGGTAGCCGAATCGGTCGCCGATGTGCACACCGACCTTGAACGGCCACTGGATCGTGCCGAACGGGTCGTTCGTGAACGTCGCCTCGGGGCGGATGCCCGCGGCCTCGGCGTACTCCTCGAGCGTCTGGTGCTCGTACCCCTCCTGCTGCACGAGCGGTTCGGCGAGCTGGTCGCCGAGCGTGATCGTCTGCCCGCCCGTGCGCTGCAGTTCGGCGGCGAGTGCGAGCGCCTGCACGTCGTCCGAGGTGAGCAGCGACAGCGCCGGCACCGAGGTCGCGAGCGCGAGCATCGCGGTGAACCCCATCGCGGCGACCGCGCGGACCGCGCGTCCGCGACGGCGTCCGGTCGGCCGCACGGCGGCGCGCACCGGCGCGGCAGGCGACTCGACGGCGCGCTTGCCCGGGACGGCAGCGCGGGATGCCTCGCCCCGGGACCGCTCGCGCCGTCCCGACGCGTCGGGCTGGGCCTGGGCGGATGCGGCGTACGACGCTCGCCGGCGTTCTGCCGGGTGCACCGGATCGGAGGATGCCTCGTGCCGCTCCGGCTGCGACGGCCGGCGGCCGGACCGGCCGGTCGCACGGGCGATGGATGCCTCGGCGTCGAGCGCCGCCGTGTCGTCGAGGTCGTCACCGACGAGGCCGCCGAAGAGTGCGGCGAAGTCGTCGGCCTGTTCCCGGGGCGGAGCGGCGGGGATCTCGGGGCGACGTCGGGGGTCGCGGGCGTCGAGCGGGCGCGCGGGCTCGGACTGGGCGCGTGCCGGGGCCTGGGGCGCCTGGATCTGCGGGGCCGCCTGAGCGTGGGCTTGGGCCTGGGCCTGGGCCTGGGCCTGGGCCGAAGTCGCGCCGTGCTGCTGGGGCGCCTGGGTCTGCGGGGCCTGGGCCGCCTGCGTCTGCGGCGCCGCCTGAGCCGGGGCCGGGGCCTGCGCCGGGGCCGGGGCGTGGGCCTGAGCCTGGGCGGAAGTCGCGGCGTGCGGCTTGGGCGCCTGGGTCTGCGGGGCCTGGG